>JAGBNK010000019.1 GCA_017634455.1 Lachnospiraceae bacterium | reverse complement strand
GCCATCGTTATTGCTTCTCATCTGAACAGCGTCAATCACGCCTTGCTTACTCGAAAAGATATTATTGAGTTTGCGAATGAAAAAGGTCTTTCAGGGATTCGAGTTCCCGAAGACGGGGAACGTATAGCTTTATAAATTCAAATTTGTCGATTTTTTAGCTGAATAATGAAGTTATAACATAAATTGTGTTAAAAAAAGAGATTCGATACATAAGACGCAAATGCAACGCAAAAAAATACGTTGCATTTGCGTCTTGCTTATCATATGATAGTATTGGAATCAATTTACGGAGGAATTGCTAATGAAAGAAACGCGAACTCTAGAATATAAATCGGAAGTGACAAATTCATTTTTGAAAACAGTGAGTGCTTTTTCTAATTTTGGAACTGGAAAAATAATGTTTGGAGTTGCTGATGATGGAGTGGTGATTGGTATAGATGATCCAGATCAGATATGTCTCGATATTGAAAATAAAATTAATGATTCCATTTCTCCTAAGCCTGATTATTCTCTTTCAATTAATAGGTTAAATAATGTTATAACACTAGACGTAAAGGAAGGAAGATATAAGCCATATCTATACAAAGGAAAAGCATATCGAAGAAGTGATACTGCTTCTGTTGAGGTTGACCAGATTGAATTAAAACGTCTTACTCTTGAAGGGAATAATCTATACTTTGAATCATTAGTCAATGAGGATAAGGATATGACTTTTGAAGAGCTTGAGAAAAGTCTTATTGAAAAATTAGGAATAACAGAAGTTAATGTCGATACGCTTAGGACACTAGGACTTTATACAAAAGAGGGACAACTTAATAATGCAGCTTCATTATTATCTGATAAAAATAGCTTTCCTGGAATTGATGTTGCTCGTTTTGGTAACTCTATTGATGAAATACTCGATCGCGAGAGCTTTATCCATATGTCCATAATTACACAGTATAATAAGGCTCTTAATATGTACAGACGGTACTACCAGTATGAACAGATTAAAGGTGTTGACAGAGTTTTAATTGAAAAGGTTCCTGAAAAAGCATTTCGTGAAGCAGTTGCTAATGCGCTAGTGCATAGAACATGGGATATAAATGCAAATATTAGAATATCAATGTTTGAGGATAGGATTGAGATTTCTTCACCTGGAGGGTTGCCAAGTGGAATTAGCGAGGATGAATATTTACATGGAAATATTTCGACATTAAGAAATCCGGTGTTAGGAAACGTTTTCTTTAGATTGCATTATATTGAAATGTTTGGCACTGGAATAAAAAGAATTGTGGACGCATACAAAGATTGCCAAATAAAACCACGGTTTGATATAAAAGATAATTCAATTACGGTTACATTGCCTGTATTATCGGCAACAATGTCTGTTACATCTGATGAGAATAAACTGTTAGAGTTGTTAAAAGGTGAGATGCGTTATAGTAGCAGTGAAATAGCAGAAAAGCTTAATTGGAGCAAAGATAAAGCAGTAAGAACTTTGAATGCTCTGGTGGACGTAGGCTATGTTGTAAAATATGGAACTGGTAGGGGGACGAGATACTCAAAACAGTAGCTGTTTGAAAAAGTTTCGAATAATGGCAAACCACTACGGGCAGCTATCGCCGAGAAATAATTTGAGTTAAAAGTGCATAAGGCTTTTCATTATAAATTAACAAATTCAAATATATCGACCCAATTGAATATTGAACGTTACATAGCAGTTATCTCAAATCGAGGTAGCTGCTTTTTACTTTTCTTCAAAAGTGAAAAGAAATTGAAGTTTTGAAAGTGAAATTTGTATGAATATTTATACTAGATTTCTGCATAAAAGTGCGATATTATATTGTGTAATGAATTATTATGCGATATAAGGAGACTATTATGATAAAGAATAAGAAGAGAATTATTCTCGTGATGATGGCAGTTGTTGTTGTTCTGTTTACATTTGCCATTGTAGCATTTAACAGCGCTACCAAAGTAAATGCAAAAGACAAGAACGAAGTCACCTGTGTAGATGATTTGCCAGGTGCTTCCATTGGAGTGCAGCTTGGAACCACAGCGGATATTTATGCATCTGATTATGAAGGTGATGATGCCGGAACTCAAATCGAGAGATATAACAAAGGTGCAGATGCTATTCAGGCTTTATTACAGAATAAAATAGATTGCGTTATGATTGATGAGCAGCCTGCCAAGGCCTTTGTGAAAAAGAATCCTTCCCTTGTGATATTGGATGAGGCCTTTGCAGATGAGGAGTATGCATTTGCAATCGCCAAGGGAAATACTTCCCTGACTGCTGAAGTCAACGAAGCATTAGCCAGCTTGAAGGAAGATGGAACTATTGATTCAATTATTCATAACTATATTGGAACAGATGAGGAAATAGGCAAGAGCCCTTATGTGAAAAAAGATGTAGAACGCACAAAGGGAACATTGGTGGTGGCTACCAATGCTACATTTCCTCCTTATGAATATTATGAAAATGATGCTATTGTAGGCATTGATATGGATATTATGCAGGCCATTTGTGATGAGTTAGGCTATGACCTTTCCATCGAAGATATGGAGTTTGATTCTATTATTACTGCAGTTCAATCAGGGAAAGCTGACGTAGGTGCTGCAGGAATGACGGTGACAGATGAGAGAAAGCAGAATGTTGATTTTTCAGACAGCTATACTACAGCAAAGCAGGTGATTATTGTGTCTGGAGACGGACAGGCTGCCAGCTTATCTTTTTCTGAGAAATTTCATCAGAATTTCATAGAAGACAACCGTTATATGTATCTGTTAAAAGGTCTGGTAAATACAATTGTAATTACAATATTTGCCCTGTTAATCGGTATTGTATTTGGCTCTCTTCTTGCAATTGTTAGAACTACACATGATAGAAATGGTGGGTTAAATATTTTAAATGCTTTGGCCAAAGTTTACTTGACTGTGATTCGTGGTACACCAACCATGGTGCAGTTGCTTATTATTTACTATGTTGTATTTGCCAGCACTAATGTAAGCAAAGTCTTTGTGGCAATTATTGCATTTGGATTAAATTCAGCAGCTTATGTGGCAGAAGTTGTTCGTTCCGGTATTATGTCGGTAGATCAGGGACAGTTCGAGGCGGGACGTTCCCTGGGACTGCCATATCACAAGACAATGAGACTGATTATTATTCCTCAGGCATTTAAAAATATTTTGCCTGCTTTGGGAAATGAGCTTATTACACTTTTGAAGGAGACTTCTATCAGTGGTTATATCGGCTTGGTTGATTTGACCAAGGGCTCAGATATTATTCGAAGTGTTACCTACGAAGCTATGATGCCTCTTGGAATGGTAGCACTGATTTATCTATGTCTTGTACTTGTATTGACTATGCTTGTAAATAAACTGGAGAGGAGTCTGAGAAAAAATGAACGATAATGATATCTTATTAGAAGTAAAGGATTTACATAAAAATTTTCAGGGACACGAAGTTTTAAAAGGAATTGATATGACTATTAAAAAGGGAGAGGTAATTGCTATTATAGGACCTTCCGGATGTGGTAAATCCACCTTCCTTCGTTCCTTGAACCTCTTAGAAACACCAACCAGCGGTTGCATTACATTTGAGGGAAATGATATTACTGATCCGTCTGTAAATATTGATGAAATGCGTCAGCGTATAGGAATGGTATTTCAGCAGTTTAATCTGTTCCCAAATATGACTATTAAGAAAAACATTATGCTTGCACCAGTTCAGCTGAAGAAAATGAGCGAAGAAGAAGCTGAACAAAGGGCAAATGAGTTGTTAGAGCGTATCGGCCTGTCAGATAAGGCTGATAGCTATCCTTCACAGTTGTCTGGTGGACAGAAGCAGCGTGTGGCAATTGCCCGCTCGCTGGCTATGAATCCTGATGTAATGCTATTTGATGAGCCGACCTCTGCATTGGATCCTGAGATGGTAGGAGAGGTTTTGAACCTTATGAAGGAGCTAGCCAAGGATGGTATGACCATGGTGGTAGTTACTCATGAAATGGGCTTTGCCAGAGAGGTGGCTAATCGCGTGTTATTTATTAATGAGGGAGTCATAGCAGAAGACGATACTCCAGATGTTATCTTCTCCAATCCCAAGACTCAGAGATTGACAGATTTCTTGAATAAAGTATTATAGCAAAATTCTTGGCTTTGGAGATTTTTCAGATTTGAGAAGAAAATAGATGTTTATTTGGATAAATGACATGTATAATAATGAGTAGTGAAAAATATTATTAGGGGGAGTATATATGTCATATGCAATTGTAAGCGGTTTGGCATTGATTTTAAATTTTATAATTAATCGCGAGGTGTTTTAGGACATTACAGAAAAACATAGTAAGTCTCAAGAGGGACGGCGTGCCAACATTCGCTATAGATATTTTGTCATAGCTGCAAGCTGCTTCTTTCTGGTGGATTTTATCTGGGGGCTTTTGTTTGAAAATCGTCAAAAACCTGGGGTATATCCACTTCTATATATTGATTGTTTCTTATATTTTCTATGTATGTTTATAACAATGCTTGAATGGATTCGATACATTGTAGCATACATCAACAAGGATCGTTTCAGTAGTCGCGCTTTATTGCATGCTACATGGCTTCTGTTTGTTCTTGCAATTATATATCTATGTATAAATTTATTCGATCCGTTGATATTCTATTTTGATGCAGAAAATAATTATATTGTGGGTTCAGGAAGATATATTGCTTTCCTGATGCAAATTGTACTTTATTTTGTTACCTCTACATATATGATTTATATAGCCTGTAAATCTGTCGGCGATGAGAAGATAAGATACACGGCAGTGGGAGCTTCTTGCGCTTCTATGGAAGCATTCATTATATTGCAGATATTTGAGCCTAGACAGCCATTCTATGCAATGAGCTTGATTATTGGGATAAGTGTAGCTCATTCCTTCATAGAGATGGGTGAGCAGAAGGAGAAGAAGCTCTATGACGACATAGCTAGAGGTTTGGCTGATGACTATGCGGCTATGTATTATATTGATATTAAAACAGGCGAATTTCTGGAGTATATCACAAGTCAGGAATATAAGGACATGAATATTCCAGTTTTTGGTCAGGATTTCTATGCTGAGACGCTGGCAAATATTGATCAATATGTATATCCAGATAATCAGGAATTGGCGAGAAGTTATTATACCAAGGAATCAATGCTTGCAAATCTGGAAGGAAGAAAGTCATTTTCGTATAAATATCACCTGATGATAGATGGACAACCGAGGATGTTTCTATTTACCATTAAGCGGTCTAAAGACGGGGAATATTTTGTGCTTTATGAGAAAGATATTGAAGCTGATATTCAGGCAGAGACTCAGCGAAAAGAAGCAGAGAGGCGGCAATTGAGAGCCTTGCATACTGAGAGAGAATTGGCAAGACGAGATGAATTGACAGGGGTTAGAAACAAGACTGCATATCATGAGCTGGAGCAATCTGTTCAGGAAAATATTGATAACGGACTGGATTATCTGACATTTGCCTTGATTGTGTGCGATGCTAACAATCTGAAACAAATCAACGATACAGAAGGTCATGTGGCAGGTGATGAGTATATCAAGAGCTGCGCGAAGCTTCTATGTGATATATTTGTTCATAGTCCAGTATTTCGCGTGGGCGGAGATGAATTTGTGGTATTCCTTCGAAGCGATGATTTTATCAATCGAGAGAAGCTGATGAAAGAGCTGCGGGAGCGTGTACGGGAAAATGTAAGAACAGGTGCTCGACCAATTCTCGCATCTGGTATGGCAGACTTTGAGCCAGAAAATGATTGCCTGGTATCAGATATTTTCGATCGAGCAGATAAGGAAATGTATGAGAATAAGCAGGAACTTAAGGGGATAAAATAGGGAGAAATGCAGCTGATATATGTACTTGACATAGTCGTACGACGATATTTATAATATGATTATGGATATATAGTCGTACGACTATATTTATGCAGAGATGGATTATTTTTAGCCGAACGACTATATTTGCGCTGGATTTGGTTGATTGTAGCCGAACGACTATGAGGAGATGCGAATGAAGATATTTGATGCAGCTGATTTTGGAAAAGCCGTAAAAGAACGAAGAAAAGAACTCGGATATACTCAGAAATATTTGAGTGATTTTACAGGATATAGTACCAGCTTTATTTCGGAACTTGAAAATGGTAAACCCACAATAGAACTAGAGCGAGCATTGCGTCTCGCTAATTTGTTAGGAATTGATGTTTTGATGGAAGTGAGAGGCAAATAGTATGGTAAAGAAGATTGTCAGAGATCCGATGTTTCTGAAACAGAAGTCCGAAGCTGCTACAGAAGCAGATATGCAGGTGGTAGAGAATCTGTTGGATACATTGATGGAAAATAGAGATAGATGTGTAGGAATGGCGGCAAATATGATCGGTGAGAGAAAACGAATCATTGTGGTGGCAGCCGGACCATTTCTATTCCCTATGATTAATCCTGTGATTACGAAGAAGTCTGGAAAATATGAGACTGAAGAAAGCTGCCTATCTCTAAATGGCGCCAGACCATGCACACGATATAAGCAGATTGAAGTCGATTATCTAGATCGAGACTTCAAGCCTCAGCATGGAAAATATACTGACTTTACAGCGCAGATCATCCAGCATGAGATAGATCATTTTGAGGGGATATTGATTTAGGGGATGAGTAGAAGTATTTGACCAAATTGACGAAAAGAAATCTAGATGTTATTATCTATGTACATAGATAGTGGAGGTGCAGGTTATGGCGTATAGTGAAAGTATAAAGGATAATAATCTTAAGTATTTTAAAGCTAACCAGAAAAGAATAGCATTAAATTGGATTAAGGATGATTATGAAAGACGTATAGCACCTGCAATAAAGCGCTCGGGTATGCCAATATCAACATTTATCAAGGAAGCGGTAGAAGAGAAGCTTGTTGGAGATGGCTTGCTAGAAGAAAATAGCAAATACAAATTGGAATACACTCTTGATACGGTGAAGAAAATTATTGTTAGAGATATTCCAAAGGCTTTAAAAGATGATTGTTGTGAAATTATATTGTATGGTTCTTGTGCGAGAGGCGACTTTACGAATGAGTCTGATGTTGATATTGCTATTTTGACCTGCAGTGATAGAGAAGAAGTTAAGAAGTATGATTCAGTGATTGATGATATAGCTACATCGATAGGAATAGATACTTTTGCGATTGTTAATTTTGTCTGTATACCGAAAACGGAATTTGAGGAAAAGAAGGACTGGTATCCATATTTTGCGAATATAAATAAGGAGGGGATAGTACTATATGAACATTGAGGATAGATGCAACTTGGCCAAAGTAAGATATGAAAGAGCTGAGGAATTGCTTAGAACAGCTAATATTCTTCTTGAGGAAGAGGATTACAAATCGGCAAATAATAGAGCTTTTTATAGTGCCGAGCAGGCAATAAAAGCAGTCCTTTCTATAATTGAAAAGAATAGTGAGACGCATAATGGGATACTTTCTATTTTTAATATGGAATTTATTCATAAGCCATCTAAATATTTTTCTAAAGATGATATGAGAATGTTCCGTGGAATGGGAAGAATTAGAGAGGCATCTGATTATGATGATTTTTATATAGCTAGTAAATCAGAATGTGAAAAACAAGTCAAACACGCAAAACATATTTTGGAAAAGGTGCAAGTCTATCTCAAGGATAATGGCGTTCAGGTGTGATTAGAGATAAAGGCAGACATTAGGAGGACTTATGAAACAATTAAAATTACCATTATTAATATTGACTGTGTTTGAAATAGTAGCGGTGACACTGTGGCTCACTAAGGATAACTTGTTTTATCTGTTTAATTTCAGTTATATAGGATTATCAATATCCCTTGGAGTTTTGCTTTTTACCAAGGGGTATAAATATGCCCGTCGAGTTGTACAACTACTGGTGGGATTATATATCCTAGTATATTTGGGCTTTATATGTCAGGAAAATATGCAGATAGAAGGATTCTGGTATTATCTGTTTACTGGTGTTTTTGAGGCAGCAACCATACATTATGCTGTTGCTAAGATATTTGGGCCATTAATCTTTGGACGAGGTTGGTGCGGATATGCTTGCTGGACAGCCATGGTGTTGGATTTTCTACCATATAAACAGCCTCAGGCACCAAGGAAAAAGCTTGGATGGATTCGTTATGTCATGTTTGTGGCTTCATTGGTATTTGTTTCCGCATTATTTCTTGCCAAGGTGGGAAATATTGAAAGAATCATGTTCTGGGCTTTTGTAGTAGGAAATATTTTGTATTATGCAGTGGGTATTATTCTGGCATTTGCATTTAAGGACAACAGAGCATTTTGCAAATATATATGTCCTATCACAGTATTTTTGAAGCCAATGAGCTATTTCTCGTTACTGAGAATAAAATGTGATAAAGATAAATGTATATCATGTGGTAAATGTAAACGGGTGTGTCCAATGGATGTGGATGTGACGGATAATTCTAGAAAACGCAAGAATGGAACAGAGTGCATTCTGTGTATGGAGTGCGTGAAAAATTGCCCGACAAAAGCACTATAGTTTTTGCAAAGTAAAAGTGAAAACTCTCATATTACATGGTTGGCGGGAAATGTAACTGTATGCGGAGGCGTAACTATTGGTGAAGGTTCCGTCATTGGTGCAGGTAGCGTGGTGACCAGAGACATTCCACCGAATAGCTTTGCAGCAGGAAATCCATGCCGTGTCATCCGCAAAATCACAGATGCTGATGTGATGGAGATGGAGTGATTAGAGTTATTTGATAAAAAACTGAGGTGATAAAGAAAACTGAAACTGATGTGACAATTATATACTGTTACTATTTGAAAAAAGATAGAAGAACTATTGTTTAAATAGGGTATTACAATATATTCAAAAATGCTTAAACTATATTTAAAAAGCCTTAATGAAATTACATTAAGGCTTTTCCTTTACAAAATCCACCGTGGATAATTGTATTGCAAATGTTCCACGCGGAAAGTATAATATATTATTATATGGAGGTATTTTACTATGGATAAAGAGATTAAAACATATTCAATGAGCATCCGAGTTAGTCAAGAGGAATTGGAAAAACTGAAGAGAGCAGCAAGATTGGAAGCGTATGCATCTTATAGTGAGTTCGTAAGACGAACTGCTTTACTTGAGGCTTCAAAGATTGTTGAAAAGGAAGATTCAAAGAAACAAAAGTAAATATTTTGCGACGATGATTTCGATTTTCTTTTTTTGTGACCAATGTTCCATTATATGGACTTGCAGATTGGTAAAATATAGAAAAATATAAAAAAAGACTTTTTGTACAAGATAATATAAGAGAAGTTTGAATGGAGGATAACTAAGTAATGTACAAATCAATTGATTTATTTGCTGGTATTGGCGGAATTAGAATGGGGTTTGATAACGCTTTTAATGGCAATATTGAAACAGTATTTGTTAGTGAGTTAGATAAAGCGGCACAAAAAACATATAGAGCAAATTTTACGGATTCTTTTGAAATAGCAGGAGACATTACAGAAATTGATGAACATAAGATACCAAGTTTTGATATTTGCCTTGCAGGATTTCCTTGTCAAGCATTTAGTATTGCTGGAAGTCATGGTGGCTTTAACGATAATTATAAAGGTAGATGTCGAGGTACATTGTTTTTAGATGTTGTGAGAATATGTGATTATCATAAACCAAAGGTTATTTTTTGTGAAAATGTCAAAGGACTTGTAATGCATGACAAGGGACGTACATTCGAGATTATCAGAGGGGCTTTTGAGGAAATAGGATATAAGGTTTTCTATCAGATTTTAAATAGTAAAGACTTTGGCGTGCCTCAAAATAGAGAACGAATCTATTTAGTGTGTTTTAGAGAAGATATTGCGCCAAATTCATTTGAATTCCCATCAGGAAGTAAGAAAAATGTTTGTATTAGGGATATTATGGATCCTGCACCAATACCATCTAAGTATTATCTTTCGGATACATATATGCAGACATTAATTAGACACAAAGAGCGTCATGCTTCTAAGGGTAATGGATTTGGTTATGAAATCCGCGATCTTGATGGAATTGCTGGAACGATTGTGTGTGGAGGAATGGGAAGAGAAAGAAATTTGCTTATCGATAGTCGAGAGCACTCCATGGTTCCGACTACAAACATTAAAGGTGAGATAAATAAAGAGGATATTCGTAAAATGACTCCTAGAGAGTGGGCGAGATTACAAGGTTTTCCAGATACTTATAAACTTATTCTTGCTGATGCACCACTATATAAACAGTTTGGCAATTCAGTTACGGTAAGTGTAATTGAAGCTATTGCAAAGGAAATTTATAAAGTTCTAGAAGAAAAGAAACAGTATAGTGGTGAATCGAATAAGATGGTTAATGAAGCGGATAAAAAGGTGCAAATGGTTGGATGAAGGAGTGATTATATATGGGGATCGAATCAATCAACGGAAAGAAAATGAATAAAGGTGAATGGGCAGAGTTATATGTTTTGCTAAAAATATTAGGAGATGGAAAGCTATATACGGCAGATAATCTTTTAAGAAAGAATTGCAGTAATTATCTTGATATCATTAAGGTATTTCGGCAGGAATTAGATACAATGCCTATAGATTATTCTGTGAGTAAAGACGAAAAGACCATTCAAATAGAATCAAATAATGAAGTCTTGGCGGAGATACCGATGGCTGATTTTAGTGCTAATGCAGTTGATTTATTTGACGGAATAAAAGATTTAAGAGGTAATTCTGTTCCAGCCCCAGATTCTGTTTGTGATTTTGCACGTATTATTTATGTGTCAAAACCTAAGGCGCCAGCTGTCAAATCGTTGAAACAAATGTATGGTGGAAAAAATGATATTTTTGTAAAAACACATGATGGACAGACTGGCATTGAATCTATTATGGGATTTTCAATCAAATCTAAGTTTGGGCAGAACCCAACGTTATTTAATGCAGGATCATCTTCACAGTTCTTATATAAAGTTGACAATTGTAATGATGATCTGATGAATGAGTTTAATGATATTTCAGAAGGACAAAATCGTGGATGGAATCAATGCAAAAATTTTTTGAAAACACATAATATGAAATTATCCTTTGCAAAGACTCAAAACTTAATCTATGAATCAAATATGTTATTAGTTAGAGAGTCTATGAGTAAAATAATGGCTTGGTGTGTTGAAGACAGATTGATTAATGCTGAAAGTGATTTTGAGGTAAAAGAAACTGTTGAGAGAATGGCTTTAGAAAATCCGTGTAAGGTACAAAATCCTGACATATATTATGAAAAAGCAATGAAAGATTTTCTTATGGCGGGATTTACGGGAATGACAGCTGGTAAGCCGTGGGATGGACGCGAACAGGTAAATGGAGGCTACATCGTAGTCATGGAAGATGGAGACGTTTTATGTTATCACTCATCAGATAGAGAAGCCTTTAGAGATTATTTATATAGAAACACTCATTTCGAATATGTTAGTGCTAAGAAATATAATTGGAGCAAAATAAACAAGGAAAATGGTGATTATTTCTTGTCGTTGAATATTTCTATTCGGTTTAATACACATACGAGATAGTATTCGTAAGAACTGTATGTATTGGTATTTAGTGTTGATTAATACTAAAAAGACTGAGAAATTTAACTCAATAATTAACAATTTATGTTAGGAGATACAAATTGAAATATATTGTAAAACGAATACAGGAAGCTGATTTTGGTTGTGAGGAGCGACCGGAGGGAATTGGTGCTATGGTATTGCTTCTTCTCCGTGATGTAGCTGGACATGAGATAGAGTTTGAAGTCCAAGATGCTGATTTGTTAGCTCAGGACATTAATGAAGGCGACTGGGTATTTTTTGACAAGAATGATAACATCTACAAAGAATAGGAGGGGCTATGGCAGAATAGGAGAAATCATAAGATTTCTCCAGTGGTTGAGATGGTTACAACCTGCCATGGCAGGAATTTGCCGCTGTTTTGGATAGCATTTCTCACAGCCATCTCTAATCCACCACAACAAGGTACTTCCATGCGTACGATAGTTACGCCTTGGATATCGTTGTCTCGTATAATCTTAGTTAATTTCTCAGCGTAGTTGATGGCATCAAGCTTTGGACAACCGATGAGTGTCACCTTGCCCCTGATGAAGTCCTGGTGGAACTTGGCATAAGCATAAGCTGTACAATCAGCTGCCACTAGGAGCTTAGCTCCGTTGAAATAAGGAGAAGTAGTAGGTGCCAATTTCAACTGAACCGGCCAGTTGTTTAACTGAGTCTTTTTATTTTTGTTAGCTTCAACAGCTGCTTCATCATAGGCAGCAGCTTCTCTTGTTTCAAATGTGATTGCACCAGTTGGACAATTTGGGAGACAGTCTCCCATTCCATCACAGTAATCGTCTCTTATAAGTTTGGCTTTGCCATCTACAATGGCAAGAGCATTTTCATGACATGCGTTGGCGCAGAGCCCGCATCCATTACATTTTTCTTCATCAATATGTATGATTTGTCTAATCATATGAACCTCCAATTATAATTTGTTCTATAAGTTTAAAACAGCCTTCGTTGACTTACGCATCCAATCATAATATGATTGAATTGAAAGGTATGTGGTTATAACCACGAAATGAGAAATTATGGATTATTATTTTCTATCACAGACATCGCTATTTATGGGATGTGAGGCTGAGGACATTCCGCACATGCTATCTGCTATGAAGCACAAAGTGCGCAAATATAATAAGGGGCAGTTTATATATAGCAATGGTGAGATCGTCAGAGAAGTGTGTGTTGTTCTATCAGGATCTGTTCAAATTGAAAATGTAGATTTGTTTGGCAAGAGAAGTATACTTGGCATCTCAGAGGCGGGAGATATATTTGCAGAATCATACGCATGCATTTCCAATCAACCTATGCTTGTGGATGTGGTGGCCAGGGAGGATACAGAAATCCTACGCATGGATGTTCCTACATTATTTTCAAAAGCTGGAACCAATGATTATGCAGCTAAGCTGATTGAGAACCTGCTTCGCATAAGCTCACAGAAGAATCTGAAGTTATCAATGAGAATACTTCACTCAGCGCCTAAGACCATTAGGGCTCGATTGTATTCTTATTTCTCAGAACAGATTTCGATTCAGGAATCCAATAACATTGTCATTCCTCTTGATAGGCAGCAGTTGGCGGATTACCTCGGAGTGGATCGAACTGCGCTGTCCAAGGAGCTTGGGAAAATGAGAGATGAAGGTCTGATAACATTTCACAAAAACGAATTTCACATTCTAGCGGCAAACGAAAAATCGTAACATAGGGCTTTTTGCGGTTTGCATTAGCAATATGTGCTATACTGACCTAGAATAATTTAAATAGCAATGGGGACATAATATGACCAAACTTGAGATAGAATTTTTTGAAGAATATAGAGCAGTTGATATTATTTGCAAAGATATGTTTCAGACTGAAAAAGGTGTGACAGAATATATTGAGCAAATGGAGAAGTATGATGCACAGGGCTTTCGCCAGATTGATAACTGGAATGCGAAGTACAAGATGCTTAAGCATCTGAGATGGCTTAGAAATCAAATTGCGCATGAAGCGGGCGCGCCTGAGCTGGAACAGAATGATTTGATTGAGCTACAGCGATTTCATAAGCAACTATTAAAGCAGATGGATCCTCTGACAGTTTTGCTGAAGTCTATGAGCGGTAAGAAGTCTTCTAAGAAGAGAACATCGAGCCAGAAATCTGCTAAGTATTCTACTATGGATATAGAGATACATAATAAATCATTTGGTAAATCAGCGATGTGGTATTTAGTAATAGTACTTCTGATTGTAGGATTATACTTCCTTACGAGATTATTAATATTTTGACATTTACACGATATCGTGTTAATGTCAAGAGGGAGGTGGATAATATGATAGATTATTATACTGTTTCCGAGTTTTCAAAGCTTACAGGAAAAGATAGCGGAAATATTCGTAAATTATTAATAAATGGAACTATAGTAGGAGAAAAAGTTGGGCATCAGTGGATTATCCCAAAAGATACGAAGTATCCAGAGGATAAGAGGTTGAAAAGTGGTGAATTCAAAAATTGGAGACAAAGAAATGATGTTAGTCGACGAAATCCAAAGCTGATGAAGTCTTTATATATAATAAGTAAAAAACTTTGTGATATTTATGATAATAAAGTAGAAAAGATTGTGTTATATGGTTCATATGCTCGATGTGAAGAAACAAGTGATTCTGACGTGGATATTGCAATAATCCTTAAAGAAGGTCATACAGAACAAATGCATGACAAAATGATTGATTTGATAGTTGATTATGAATTGGATTTAGGTGTTACATTGTCAGTTGTTCCTATAGAATATGATAATTATGTTGAATGGGAAAATACATTACCGTTCTATAGGAATATTGAAAAAGAGGGGATTGTTTTATGGAAAACAGCATGATTGAGCTTTCTAAATATCGATTTGAAAGTAGTAAGGAAGATTTGTTTGATGCAAAGCTAATGTATGAAAATGGTAGATACAAAAATGCGTTAAACAGAGGCTACTATGCTATTTTTCATGCGATTAGAGCAGTTAATGCTTTGGATGGATTTGATAGTAGCAAGCATAGTGGTGTAATTGCGCATTTTAATCAGGAGTATGTAAAAACAGGAATATTCTCCAAGGAAATATCAAAAATTATAAAAGAAGCATCAGAAAATAGGGAAAAAGCGGATTATCTAGATTTTTTTGTTGCATCAAAGGAAGAGGCGCAGAAGCAATTAGTTCGAGCAGAGAAAGCAATTGAACTTGTAGAACAGTATTTGAGTAATAGAAACATAATTTGAGGAGGACAGTATGTCTTATTTAATTAGTGAAACAACACGCGAAGAGAGGGAGAAGATAGTTGCTGAATCATTGGGCAACATCGAGGCGAGCTGTGATGGCTGTATGTCAGGCCTGGCTGAGATGTACCAGGATTATATAGATGGCAAGAAGGAACTTCGGGATATCAACATGGAGTTCAATGCCCGCTATGTCAAGGACGATGATATGCAGGTTAGGGGAAGTAGCTGCATGCAGTTATAATTATGGGGCAGTGGATGTTAGCAGTAGAGAAGGAGAAGGAATTATGTATATTGCAAACGAGAACAGATACGAGAAGATGATTTACAACCGCTGTGGGGATAGCGGCTTGATGTTGCCGGCAGTTTCTCTGGGGTTATGGCATAATTTCGGAGATAATGCAGATTATAATAATATGAAGGAGTTATGTCATACAGCTTTCGATAATGGCATTACACATTTTGACCTGGCTAATAATTATGGTCCAGCACCGGGTAGCGCTGAGTCTAATTTTGGCAGGATATTAAAGGATGACATGATGCAATATCGTGATGAGATGATTATATCCACTAAGGCTGGTTATGATATGTGGCCAGGACCATATGGCAACTGGGGCAGCAGGAAGTATTTAATTGCCAGTCTGGATCAGTCATTGAAGAGAATGGGGCTGGATTATGTAGACATATTTTATCATCACAGAATGGATCCGGATACTCCCCTTGAGGAGACTATGGGAGCTTTGGAACAGATTGTAAGAAGTGGCAAGGCATTGTATGTGGGACTATCTAATTATGACGGCCAAACTATGGAGAGGGCAGCACAGATTCTTGAGGATAGACATGTACCATTTATCATAAATCAGAATAAATATAGTATATTTGTCCGACTGCCTGAGGAAAATGGTTTGCTTGATTCCGCTGTAAAGGAAAAGAAGGGTGTAATTACATTTTCACCATTGGCTCAAGGCCTCTTATCAGATAGATATCTAAATGGAATTCCTGAGGACAGTCGAATTAAGACAGATGGTAGATTCCTCAAAGCTGAAGCTATCGATGTGGATTCTCTGAATGCTCTCAATGAAATTGCGCAGAGTAGAGGACAGTCTCTGGCGCAGATGGCGTTGGCATGGCTTATGAACAAGGATGCTGTTACTTCTGTATTAATCGGTGCATCCAAGAAACAGCAGATTTTGGATAATATCAAAGCTATGGAAAATATTTCCTTCACCAGCGATGAGCTGGCCAGAATAGATGCTATAGCTGATAAATATAGTAATTTCATGGCAAATAATAATTAGTGGTTAATGATTTTAACAGCTCAGATATTGCATCTGAGCTGTTTTTTGTAAAAAATTTTGATTTGTCCCAAACTTGTGCGAAACTTGTCAGAAACCTGTCCCAAACTTGGCACAAGTTTGTCTTATTTACCCTGTTAGAATTGATTCATCGATTATGAGTCAAGAACTTTTTAGCACAGAAAGACGGGGTAACTATTATGAGTAGAATAATTAATGTATTAAAAAGAACAGCCAGCTTGTGTGTCGCAGTACTGATGGTAATTACTGCGCTTCCACAGCTGGCTGTAACTACTTTCGCAGCAGAGGCACCAGAAGGATATACGACAGATTCTTATGGACTTATGGCGTGGCGCCAGACTGATGACGAAGGTTCAAACTTAAGTTATGATGTAAAGGGATATGTAAATGGTAGCTGGAAGCAGGTTACTTATAGGGATGGTGGTTTCCATTCAAAGGTATGGCCTCAGGCGGCACAGTCATCTGTGCAGATTACATGCACACCAAGTTTTGTGGTAGAAGGACAGGCTGTAATGTTTACATATAATGTAACCAATACCAGCGAAGCACCTGTTTCTGATTTTAGATTTTTCCTTGCATCAGATACCATGATTGATGGAAACGATGCAAGTAGCAATACTGTTGATGAAGATAATGTAATTACCATGAGTAATAAAGATGTATCACTTTTCGCATTTTCTACAACTGAGGGTGGTATTGCAATTCCTACAGAGTACAGTTTGTGAGAACATTCGTATTATTATGCAATGTATGGTGATGATGTGGATCCTTCTCTTACTGATAGAGTAGCAACTGCAGAAGATTCCGCTTTTGTTACATATTTTCCACTTACAACTTTAGCTCCTGGACAGAGCACAGAATATACACTTGTTGTTGGAATGGCTGACAAGAGCGCAATTGCGGGGATTATTAATTCAGTAAAGAAGGCATTATTGAAGACGGGGCTTGATTATGAAAATGAGTGTCTGAAAGATTTGACACCGGGGGGAACATATATCTTAAAAGACAGAGATAACGGAGCAGTTGAGTATGAAGTAAAAGCTGGAGAGGATGGAACTATTCCTCTTACAGGAACAGATGTAAATGGTAATGCATATGATTTCATTGGCAAGACAATTACTATTTATCAAAAAGGTGAAGGAGATGTTGCTGATTCAGCTCCTATGGATGTAGAAGTTGCAGGCCGACCTGATGTTGAAGAACCATCAGTTACATTTACTCCTGAAAATGTTAATTCAAATGATATCCATACTACTAATAATACTATTCAGATCAAGGCAGCTGCTGGACAGGAATATAGATTAAATGATGGGCAGTGGGTTTCACCTGGAGCAGATGGTACAGTTACATTTGAAGGTTTGGATGAACTTACATCTTATACAATTTATACCAGAGTAAAGGCTACGAAAAATGCACCTGCATCAGTTGCATCTGATGGTGTTGAGGTAAAAACATATGGTATGTTTGATCCTATAAGTGATGGATATGATGATGAATATGATGGAAGTGCACATGTGGCAAGAGTTAACACAAGTGTTACAGATGCCAAGATTACATACGCACTTAATCCTGATGGCCCATATCGCGAAAAGGAATATCAGTTCTTAGAGCCGGGCAAATATACAGTTTATTACAAGATTGAGAAAGAAAACTACTATGATGCAATTGGTTCTATTGTAATAAATATTGAGAAGAAAGATTTAGCACCAGAGGAGCAGGCTAGAATTGAGGGCGTGAGAGCATACACTTCAAGAATCGTGGTATCAGAGGTGGAGTCGAAGTCTGATGATGTATTATATGCAGTTAGCAGAAGTCCATATCCTCCAACAGATGAGGACGCATGGCAGACATCCAATGTATTCGACGATCTCGAGCCAAATAGCATATATTATGTATTTACCAAGACTCCTGAGACTGCTCACTATAATGCCAGCATAAGCGAACCATTTAGAGTTAAAACTGCAGAGGCAGTAGATGAGAAGAATCTGAAAGTCTCAAGCAAGGTTCCTGAGGTTGTAGTGGACAATGATACTACGGGAATCCAGATTGGCGGTCAGATTGAAGCCTTGGACAAGGTTGATGAGGTAGTATTGCAGTACCGCAAGGTTGGCAGCAATACATGGACAACAATTCCTATGTATACAGCTACTGATGTGGAAGAAGATTTTAGTTGCTTCCTTGGAGTGGGCGGTAAGGGATTGGATTATGATACAGCTTATGAATACCAGTATATTGTGAAGACAAGTGTAACTGGTGAGACACAGGAAGTGCCAAGTGATATTTTCAGATTCCAGACACCAAAGAAGCCAGAGGAGCAGAAGAAGGTTACAACAGGAAAGGTAGTATCAGAGATTACTAATGGAACTACAAGCAATAGAACTTATACTGTTTCAATTGAGAAAGGTAATACAGTTCTTCAGTCCAAGACTGTTGATATTGCAGCAGGTGAGACAGTTACAGTTGACGATTTCGATGGCGTAGCTCCTGGAACATACAACATAGTTATCAGGGATAGAGATGGCGGATATGTAGAGACAAGAACCATTGATGTACAGGCTAATAAGAGCAGTGAGGTATCTACAACTACAGTAGCTGGTCCTGTTAAGTCTAGAGTCAATATTGTAGACAGTAAGACAGCTGATATTGCTGTAAATGGACTTCATGACATTATTACAGCTGCAGAGATTGCAGAAGCTGCGACAGGTTCCAAGGGTGTAGAGGTTACTCTTGATGTAGAAGATAAGACAGATGATTCTAATATAAGCGGACAGAAGGATATTGAGTCGGTTCTTAAGTCTGTAAATGATTCACCAAATACTACAGTGCCTAAGGAAGTAAAGAAGATTCTTGATCTGTCACTTTATAAGACAAGCACACAATATGATTCTAATGGAAATGCAGTTGCACCAGGTGAGAAGACAGACATTGGTAGCCAGAATAGTGTAGTACTTGAAATTGCAATTCCATATGATGATGACTACAAGAATATTGGTATCATTAGATATCATGAGGACGAGGCAGTAATGTTTGTTCCTCTTTCTACAAGACCTACAAGCGATTACGTAGATGGAACATTCTATGTAGGAGATGGATACATATATATATACTCGAATAAATTCTCAACATATGCAATAGTAGCAGATGATGAGACGGCAGCACCTAAGTCTGTAGCAGATAATACAGATACAACAGAGGTGACTGGCAATACCGGATCAGGTATTACGGGAGTTACATATGATACTGTAGTTCCAGGCTATGTATTCCAGCAGCAGGTTACATATGTTGGTCGTAGAGTTACTCCTCCTAAGACAGGACAGGCTCAATCTGGTTCGTCAAATTCTGGAAGTAATGTTATAATTGCTATAGATATGTGGCTTTCAGAAGAAAAGGACGATGAGGAGTATGAAGAAGATTAAAGCATTTTTCACAACATTGTGGAAACATCCCAAATACATTGCATTCTGTGTAGGAGTGCTTGTAATAATCATAGCTGCCATAGTGCTTTTGGTAAATGTCTTAACTCATAAGGATTTACCAAAAGTCGGCGGCAAACAGGAAGTTATATCACAGGATGAAGAGGATTATGCAGTGGATTATTCACGCCAGAAGGTTACTTCTGATATGTGGTATGGCATGATGGATGTAGATATAGCTGGACTTCAGGCTGTCAATCCTGAAACTGTGGGTTGGTTATATTTTGAAGATGCAGATATAAGCTATCCGATTATGTATTCGGGAGATGATGATAAGTATCTCCATACTGATTTCAATGGTCAGGAAAACTCCGCAGGTTCAATATTCCTTGAGGCAGAGAATGCTACCAATTTCAATGATATGCATACATTGATTTATGGTCATAATATGAAGAACGAATCCATGTTTGGCGCTCTTCGTCGCTACAAGGAGGATGAGAAATATTATGATGACCACCAGTATTTCCAGATTATTACCACAGGATATGATGGTGAGATTGTAAAATACAGATATCATATTATTGCTTATAAAGATGTGTCCATAAATGATGATATATATTATGTCTTGGACAGTGATTACGAAGACATGGATACCTTTATTTATAACGAAGTGAAGAGTGATAGTATGGTAAATGTATCTATTCCTGCCGGAAATGATAAGCATATAATTACTTTGTCAACATGCACCAACACAGATGATAATAGATTTGTTGTGTCTGCCATCAGATGTGGGGAGTGTGTTATTAAATAAAATAATAGTTACCCAAACGAAAAAGCCGAGGTTAAGTTCTATACTTACCTCGGTTTTTTCGTGAATATCTTATTTAACGGATACATTCCATACAGTTTTGCCATCCTTATCAGATGATTTGTCTAGAGACTTGATTTGATTTATATCGAGGTTGCAGGCAACACGAGCATATGTATCCATTGTAAACATACTTTTGCCGTTTACTGGATAGTCCATCACTTTTCCATTTTGAAATACAAAACCTACATCAAGTGGAAATGATGGGCTATGAGGTGAACGCAAGAAATATCCTTTCGCTTCTCCTTTATAAGTTGCGATTCTATCCTCATCCGTATTGAAACCGTAATCAGAATTTGACATTTCTTCTGCAGACAGCAGGAATATTTTATCACCATTTAACACATCTGTTGCCTCGTCAAAATCTACTGAAGGTGCCTTGCCTTCTGACAGTGTAGGCCCTTGAATGGATATTGCATCGTCAGATTTGTAAGTAGCAATGAGGGCATTTTGTTCAGACTCAGTGAAATTATTTTTCAGAAATGTATCACAGTAAGTCTTGATATCACTTGTCTGATAGTCAGTTGTACCTGGATGAGCCTCAGCGTAGCTTTGGCCTCTGTCTTCAAAAGATACAGTTATATCACCGATGTCTTTAAATAAAATGGTAGTGCCATCAAAATTTCCCACAGCATTGACAGAAGCTAGAAAGATACCTTCATCACCAGTGTTAGTGTGAGTGCTGTCTAATACTACCCATCTGCCATCGAAATTATCCTTTGAGGTGGATTTGCCGAGACATATTATGTCTCCTGTCTTAATTTCTGCCAGATTCCTGGCTAGATTTCTTTTTGAAATCTGTGTGTTGGCTGTAAATATAGCGATTAAAGCTATGCAAATCACTATAATTATTGCACATATTTTGCTTGTTTTTTTCATGTGTAAAAACCTCCTTGATAATAAAATTTTAGCATAATATACTGATATATATGTTATACGATAATGCTTGCTTTTTACACAATCGTGCTATGGAGGGACAATTATGTTTGAATCAATTGATTTTGTGGAAATGCCGCGGCGCACTTATACATCAGAGGAGTTTGCTGAGAACAAGAATAAGTATGACAACAGCGTGTTCCCAGAACTTAATGCTAGTCAGTTACAGACATTAATAGCTCCGGCAACTGGAGGGGAATTCTGCCTTACAGGAACTGTTCGAGTCATGAGTCCTGTGTATATGCCGAGAACGCTGTCTATGAAATATCTGTCGGTGGATTCTTTTACATGGGCTGAATCGGAGGCCGAAACCTATATGAGGCGGGCAGAGGTATCCAATTATCTCCTCTGCTATACATATGAGGGCGAAGCTGATTTATATTATGATGATAGATATTTTCACTTGAAAAGTGGAGATGGATTTTGGATTGATTGTAGGAAGTGGCATTTATATAAAACCACAAATGACAATTGGAAACATATGGAGTTATATTTTCGAGGGAATGATGGAGATGAGTATTTCAATGCATTTTCTATAAATGATTCTGTATTATTTCACAGTGGATATGAATTCATAAATAAGTTGGAAAATGTACTGAACAACTATCAGAAAATCAGACCGGAACGGGATTTGTTGGTGCATGCAGCCCTTACAGATTTGTTGGGTTGGCTTCTTGATAATCATAATGAAATTAGAGGCGGTGTAGATGCAGGTGTGCGAGAGGTGATTCAATATATACATGCTAACAGCAATGGCAAGATTACCATGGATGAGCTGGCGAGGGTGGCAAATGTAAGCAAGTATCACTTATCTAGGGCTTTCAAGGAATATACAGGGTTGCCACCTATAGAGTATGTAATAGAGACACGACTTGAGAATGCGAAGCATCTGCTGAAAAATTCTGATTTGTCTATGGCTGTCATAGCGCAGTTAACTGGTATTGGTACGGAACAATATATGTCTCGATTATTCCGGCAGAAATACAACATGACTCCAAACGAGTATAGAAAGCATTTTCTGCCTCTTTAAATTGCGCACACTAGTTGTATTAGAGTTTTGGTTGAGCGAACTTGCCGATAAATTGACTTGTTTTGGTTACATTTATAATAGCATCCGGATCAGCGGAGGTAATAACTTCAATGGCATCCTGTAATTCGTAACTTGAAGTTACTGACATGAGCATTGCTGTATCTTCTCCGGTATATCCACCAGTACCATTTAACACAGTTATACCATGTTGGAAATGTTTCAGGTACTCATCTACGACTTCATCAGGATTCTTGGTAAATATCTGCATCATTTCCAATTTATATCTGTTGTGGAAAGTTGTAATCATATGAGTTGAGATGTACTGGAAAATGATTGAGTATCCAGCGTGCTCCCATCCAAATGAATAACCAAAGATTGCCAGCAATACACAGTTGAAGACGAATACTTCCATCCAGATTTCCTTGCCTGTCTTATGAGATACATACAGAGCAATGAAGTCAGTACCTCCTGTTGATGCACCACCACGAAGTGCTAATGCAATGGAGAAGCCGTAGACACATCCGCCAAATATTACATTTAACACAGGCTCATCGAAAATCGGCATAGTAGGGATAAGTCTGGTAAATCCTGATAGGAGAAATACCTGCAACAGTGAGAAGAATACGAATCGTTTGGATATCTTCTTGGCGCTGAATAGCGCTACAGGTAAGTTGATACAAAATAAAACTAACGATGTATCTATGTATACACCCATTTTGGAACCAAACATATTGACCAGCTTAGCAACTCCCATAAATCCCGCAGGTAACAGAGATGCTTCTCCCATAAATATGTTCATTGAAAATGCCATAAGTGCAGATGAACCAATGACACTTGCCAATGTGATAAGATTGCGTTTGTTGAAAATATTTTTCATATATACTAACCCTCTTTTTATATTCTAAAAAACCACCACCATAATAACAGATTATGGTGATGGTTAGAAGTGGTTTAAGGTATTATTTTACATACTATAAATCAAATTCCTCTGGAAGGAATCGAGGGCATACATTATCCTTGGTTGCTATAACAGACGCTGACAAATTAGTGCCGATTTCGCAGGATTCTGCCAGGGTTTTACCATGAGTGATTCCAATGGTGACTCCTGCGAGAAATGCGTCTCCGGCTCCAGTTGTATCCATTACATTGACTTTCTTGGCTGGACAGAAGCCAGAGTTACCTTCTTTATCAGCGTATACTGAACCGCGTTCACCTAGTGTGATAACCATTTTATTCAAACCGGCAGCTTTGACTTTGCGAGCCAGAATAACCTGTAAGTCTTCCACAGAAGTTTCTGTATAATCATCAGCAAAGAATACTCCTGCTTCCTGCTCATTACATATGAAGCATTCAACCTGCTTGATGAAGTCTCTTCGTTCCACAGCAATACTAATATTTGACACAAGAGCAAATACCGGCAGGTTATATTCTTCAGCATATTTGAAAATCATCTTGTTCAATTCCTTGTCCATATCGATTTCCACTACAATTCCAGTTGCATCCTTGAAGATTTCATCAGCCTGTTCTTCTATGATATGGGAGATTTCTGACAGGTCTGGACGCTTTGAGATTGATGCGCATACATCTCCTTCGTTATCGAAGATCGCCAGCCATGTGCCCATTCCATCTGGTACAGTTTTGATAAATGATGTGTTGACCTTGTGCTTGTCCAGTTTGCGGACTACATCTGCTCCTGCACCAGTTTCATCAACAAGGGTCACAAATGTAGGTCGAAGTTCCACATTTGCAATATCTTCTGCAACATTTCGTGCTACGCCACCGTGTACATATTCGATGTTTCCGGCATTTCTGCCACCTGCAATATATTTGTGCATAGGATATCCTTTGATATCAACAAAGGTTGCACCAATTACTACGATTCCCATATTTATACTCCTTATAGTTTGAAATTATATTCTCTAAACAACTAGTTATAATACTGGATATTTCCAGATTCTAATATTTTCAAGAAAATGTTTTACTATTATATCACGAGGTGTGGGGGATTTCCATATTAATCTAATTGGGCTACAATCGATATATAACATGATGTAGGCAAATCATTGGGAGAGAGAATGAGAAGACGAGTTAGAGACGCGGCCATTGTAGCGGCGGCAATGATTATAATGTGCATATATACTATAGGTAGAATCAGCTCCACTGTGGTATGCATAGGTGATAGTATAACATTTGGCGCAGGTGTGTATGATACCAGATATTCTGAGTCTTATCCGGCGTATTTGCAGCAGCTTCTGGGTGAGAACTATCGGGTGGTTAATCTAGGGCGAAGCGGCACTACGGCACAGAGGGCGAATCCATGTGCTTATACCAGGAGTCAGCAGTATAGAAGGAGTCATATGATTGGAGCTGATACTTATATCATTATGCTGGGAACCAATGATACCAAGCCTTATAATTGGGATGCCAGGGCTTACGAATCTGATTTGCGAGCTCTAGTGGAGGAATTTGCTCATAGAGTTGGCGTGGAAAATATATATCTGATGCAGCCACCAAAATGCTTTCTCAACGAGAGTGAAGGTGAGATATTATATGGCATTGATGATAATATTGTCAGAGATGAGATGCGACCGATTGTAAGTGAAATGGCGGAGGATATGGGAGTTCATTATATTGATATGTATGAATTTACGGAAAATCATCCTGAGTATTATGAGGACGGAATTCATCCCAATGCCTATGGCAATAAAATGATAGCTGAATATTTGTATGAAACTATATGGAAATAGGTTATACATAATAGGATTGTTCATGATAATTGAAGAATGTAATATTGACTACAATACGGAAATGTCGTACTATAAATACGAGATTTCCGTATTTTTATTTAGGAGGAATTTCTATGGGAAAGGTTGTATCAGATAAGACATTATATGTGATATTTGGAGAAAATATTACGCGCCTATTAAAAGAGAAAAATATGAGTCGCAAGGATTTGTGTAGAGAGCTTGATATTCCATATACTACTTTCTGTGATTGGGTTAATGGACGAACCCTGCCTAAGCACGATTCTATTGCTAAGCTAAATGATTTTTTTCATTTGGGAGCTTTTGATTTATTTATGGAAACCACTGCTAATATAAATGTGGATGATTTATTAAAACGGGCTGACTCTTATGACAAAAAATTGAGGGAATTACCTAGTGACATAATTCCTACGCTGACAGATGTTCAAGCCAGAGCATTGATAGATGCTGGCTTTAGATTTAAACACAGATCTATACAGGACTATATGGATGAGACTGGTGGAGAATTTATAATATCAAATCCTATAGATTGGGGTGAGCCAAGGGGGCGTGAGATATGGTAGAACAAGGTGATGTGCTTAAGGTTGAGGGCATTAATTTTCCGGTAGTTGTTGTTAGCAATAATCGAACCAATACATCCAATCAGGTTATAGTATGCCCGATTATGCAGACAACAGATAAATATACTTTGATAGTGCCTATAGATGGTGACAGATGTGTGATTTCTGATAAAATAAAACAATTGGACTTGAATCAGCGAAGCTACTCAGTGAAATCAAACATAGGATTCACCAAGGTGATGCTGGTGGTGGATCAGGTTCAGGCTATGCTGGATTATTTTTAGAAATGATTCTGTTGTGGCACTGGTGGCTTGGATTATATAAGTTAAATACATAATTTGCAGGTGTGAAATGATTAGACAGATAATTGATTTTATTAAAAAGGAAACGGTACTTACGGTGGCATGGATATTGGCAATAATATCCATGTTTTTCGTACAACCCAATGAAGGATATATAGACTATATTGATTTGAGAACATTGGGGATTCTCTGGTCTCTTATGATTATAATGGAGGGATTAAATCGAGAGGGTTTATTTGAAGCTTTAGGCAGCCGCATGATTCAAAAGACCAGAAATGTGTATCAGCTGGTGGTGACATTGATTGCCTTATGCTTTTTCTCAAGCATGTTCATAACCAATGATGTGGCACTGTTGACCTTTGTGCCATTTTCTATATTTATATTGGAGGCCTGCGAGAGAGATGAACTTCTGATTCCTGTAATTGCTCTGCAGACTATTGCCGCCAACATGGGTAGTATGTTGACTCCTGTGGGTAATCCTCAGAACATATATCTGTTCTCCATGTCTGATATGACAATTCCAGAATTTCTGCTTCTCATGCTTCCATATACAGCTGTGACAGGAGCCCTACTGCTTTTATGCACACTATTCATTCCAGGAAAAGCCGAGACAGTGGAGATGGATCATAGAAGTTTAAAGGGCAGCAAGAGAAGATGTGCAGTCTATGCAGTTTTATTTATTGTAGCTCTATTGGCAGTAGCCAAGATTCTGCCTTATTACATTTTATGTGTCATTGTATTTATCATATGCATGCTAATGAGCAGAAGCACCATTATAGAAATTGATTATGCATTGCTTTTCACCTTCGTAGGCTTTTTCATATTTACAGGTAATCTGGGAGCTATGCCAGCTGTGAGAACATGGCTGCAGGAGATTATTGCTGGCCACGAGATGGCTACAGCGGTTTTGGCATCTCAGTTCATAAGCAATGTGCCAGCGGCTTTGCTATTATCTGATTTTGCTACTGATTTAAACAGCTTGATTGTAGGCGTAAATGTTGGTGGCTTAGGAACTTTGATTGCATCCATGGCCAGTCTTATATCATTTAAACTTCTTGCTCATCATAGAAATGAATTAAAGGGTAAATACTTCCTGATATTTACCATATTAAATATTGTATATCTTGCAATTCTGTGGGTGCTGTATAGTATGCTTCAGCACTAATTAGAATTATGATTTCGGTTTGTAGAAGTATAATGCCGGAATTCGAACTATGGTTCTGAATAATTGGAACTATTGCGGTAAGTGGCCGGAGATATACCAAAGGTCTCGTTGAAGAGTTTGTAGAAAAATGACACATTTTCATAGCCCACCTGTTGGGATATTTCGCTTATTGTAAGATCAGAATTCTCCAACAGTTTCACAGCCAGGTTCATGCGCTGTTCCTGTATGAGTTCCTTGAAGGTCTTACCGGTATTTTTTCTGATATAACCGGATAGATAGTTGGGATTCATATGAAAGAATTCTGCAGTGCTTTTTAGAGTGCAATTATTATAATTACCCTCGATATATCTTAGGATTGTCATTACATGATTATTATTATCTGAGGCACTGTTATCATCTTTGTAAATGTCTGCCAGTTCCAGGAATATTAGAGTTGCAAAGCTCGACAGATATTCCGCAGAATGGATGCCTTTATCATAATATTCGCAGAGAAACTCATTTATAAATATTGGTAGTCTTCGATTATTTCCACTCTGGAAATATATAAAACCATTTTCCTTATTTTCATTTACCAGATTATCCATAAGGAATTTTGAGAGGATATTATTGGAGGCAAATTTGTCAAAGAAATTAGCTCGCAAATATCTTCTGCTGATCAGTAAATTAATCAATATATCTTCTGAATCACAGGCTTCACAGGAATGAGGAGTATTATAATTGATTAGTACGCACTCCCCCTGGTGTAGATGTAGGGGCTGTCCTGCTATAATCATATGAGCTTCCCCTGAGTACATATAAGCCAACACCAACCAGTCATGGGAGTGTTCCTCTACTGCGTGATGCCGATCCTGCTTGGATGCAATAACACCATTGGAAGCATTGATGGCATTGGAGTAGGCAAGCTTGATGCTGTCCGGGTCTTCTACATCATGTACGAAGGGTAGAAGTTTGCTGATGTTTGAATAGTCTGAGTCAGCATTTGAATCAGCTTCATAAGCATTTTCTTTTCTTAAAAAATAGTCCAGGCGCTCTAAATTCAATATTTCTCTCCTTATAGAATATATTTTAAAAGGTATAAATAGATTATCTCAGATGTGAAGTTTGGTCAATATATATCTTAAGTTTCGAGATTATAAACTGATTCAAATTACATTACTATATTGGTAAGAACAACGAATTGGAATCGGATTATATGAGTAAGAGATGGAGGGATAATCAAATGAGTACAATTGAAAATCTGGTTGCTGACAGACATGAGAATTATATACTGCCATTCTTTTGGCAGAGAGGAGAAGATGAGGCTACATTACGCAAATACATGCAGGTGATAAATAAAGCTAATATTGGTGCGGTATGTGTGGAGAGCCGTCCTCATCCAGATTTTTGTGGAGAGAAATGGTGGCAGGATATGGATGCCATACTTGATGAGGCTCGCAAGAGAAATATGAAAGTATGGATTCTTGATGACAGCCATTTCCCTACAGGTTTTGCAAACGGCGCTATGGAGAATCAACCTCTTGAACTGGCTCGTCGAAGCATATGTTGTCAGAAATATGAGTTGAAGGCTGGAACTGAATTTAAATTATCTTCAGATGAAGTGAAGCATCCTGCTCCAATGACGTATAGTCAGACGGAAGCACAGATTAATATGATGATGGGAAAAGGAGCTGAACCTGCAAACCAGTTGGATTTTGAGGATGATGACCTGGTTGGATTGGTTGCCATATATAATGATGGGACTCGTGAGAGTTTAGAGAATAAGTTATTGGCAGATGGAAGTCTGGATTTCATTCCTGACAAAGATGGAATTATATACAAAATGAATCATACAAGAAACCGTGGCCCTCATCAGAACTATATTAATATGACAGATGAGAAATCCTGTAGAGTATTGATTGATGCGGTGTATGAGAAGCACTATGAACATTATGCAGATGATTTTGGTAAGACAATTGCCGGATTCTTCTCAGATGAACCTGAGCTTGGCAATGGACATCTGTATGAATTACACCACGAGATGGGAATTGGTTTTGATATGGATTATCCATGGGGCTGGGAGCTTGAGTCTAAGTTGAGAGAACAGTTGGGAGATGATTTTGCTTATGAGTTGCCACTTATCTGGGAGCAGGAAGGCAATGAAGCTGACAGAGCTCAGGCGAGATATGCATATATGGATAATCTCACCAGATTGGTTGAGAAGAATTTCTCATTCCAAATAGGAGACTGGTGTCGTAATCACGGGGTACAATATATCGGACATATTATAGAGGACAATGGTCAGCACTGTCGTACAGGCTCTACTTTGGGACATTATTTCCGTTCTCTCTTCGGGCAAGATATGGCTGGTATTGATGATATAGGCGGCCAGGTATATCCACAGGGAGAGGATGACAATTATAACTACAATACTTTTATGGTGAGAAATGGAGAATTCTATCATTTCATGCTGGGTAAGCTTGCTAATTCTCTTGCGGCTCTTGATGAGAAGAAGCAGGGAAATGCCATGTGTGAGATATTTGGAAATTATGGCTGGAAGGAAGGGTTGAGATTAGAGAAATATTTGGCAGATCACTTCATTGTAAGAGGCGTCAATCATTATGTACCTCATGCTTTCAGCGCTCAGCCATTTCCAGATCCTGATTGTCCACCACATTTCTATGCTCATGGTCACAATCCGGAGTACAAAGCTTTCGGACATTTGATGAAATATATGAATCGTGCTATTGAACTTATATCAGATGGCAGACATATTGCGCCTGTGGCTGTAATATATCACGGGGAAGCTGAGTGGACTGGTAAATCTATGCCGGCGGAAAAGGCGGCCAGAGTATTGACAGAGAATCAGGTTGATTTTGATTTTGTACCTTTTGATGCTTTTGCTGATAAGAAGGCATACAATACTGTTATTTCTGAGTCAGGATTAACAGTAAATGGAAACAGATATGAGGCGGTAGTTGTTCCATATATGCAATTTATCGATCAGACATTTGCTGGGGATATTGCAGAAATTACAGCTGCCGGTGTGCCGGTATATTTCATAGACGAAAAACCACAGGGGGTATACAACGGACATACTTCGGATTCAGATATAGATGCGTATACGGCTCAGGCACAGGTTATTGCTTTGGATGATGTATATGCCAATATTTCTGATAAGGCAGATATTGTATTGAATCCTTCTGATAAATATGTCAGATATTATCATTATGTAAAAGAGGATGGCGCACAGGTTATTATGCTTGTAAATGAGGGCACATCTGATTATAGAGGAAATATTTCTCTGAAAAATGTTGTGGGAGCACAGGTGGCTGGAGTGTATGCATATGATCCATGGAATAACAGATTCTACAATACAGATTTTGCATGTGGTACAGATGACTCTATGATAGGAGAGGTTTCTATAGAATTAAAGCCGGGCAAGAGTAGATTTCTGATATTTGCCCGAGATGACAAGGAGAAGGCTCTGCTTGATGAGGCAGTTTCTGTTGAGGTTGCAATACCTGAGACATCACAGAAGGAAACTTTCAATTCAAATTGGACCAGAAGCATAGTTGATGGTGTGAACTATCCGCAGTTTAATGAGGCGGCAGTGGTAAATCTTCCTGATGATTACGCCACTGTGGATGCTGAATTCTCAGGATGGCTTCGTTATGAAAATGTATTTGAAGCTACAGCAGGTAAGAAATACTTCTTGGAGATTACAGATGCATTTGAAACTGTAGAATTATATGTCAATGATAAGTATATGGGATTGCAGATATTTGCCCCATTTGTCTATGACATAACAGATGCGATTTGTGATGGCGAGAATAAAGTGCGAATTGAAATTGCAACAACTTTGGAGAGAGCTACATACAAAATACCGGATAGATTTGGCCGACCAAAGGATGAACCGAAGGAAGGTACAGGATTAACAGGCGAGATTAATATTTACAAGTCTGACAATATAAGGATATAATGCTGTCAATTATATGTAATAATGTGAGAAATAATATGGCTGCATTATAATGCAACTAATAATTGGAGGTTTTTAAAATGGTAAATTATAAATTGCTGGTTAGTCAGGCTGAATCTGTTATTGAAAATGTGCCTTATACAGTTACAAACCTGGCAAATATATCTGCACTTATATATGATGAGCTGTCTGATTTGAATTGGGCAGGATTCTATCTCATGAGAGATGGTAAATTGATATTAGGGCCATTTCAGGGAAAACTTGCATGTACACAGATTCCAATTGGCAAGGGTGTGTGTGGTACGGCAGTTGCTGAAAATAAGACAATGCTTGTAGAGAACGTACATGAATTTCCAGGGCATATAGCCTGCGATAGCGCATCTAATTCGGAGATTGTAATCCCTGTTAGACATGATGGCGAAGTCATTGGCGTACTTGATATAGACAGTCCATTGGTTGGGAGATTTTCAGAAGAAGATAAAGCTGGACTTGAGAAGTTGGTTTCCGTCTTGGAGGCACATATTCAGAGTAATGATTTGTGGTAGGCTGTTTGTATTACAGTGTTAAATAGTATTGCTTTTAGGCGTAAAGTTGAAGTAGATAGAGAGGCGATTCATGTTTTGACATGAGTCGCTTTTATATTAGGTTGAATAATATAGTATGATACATAGAAAGCTCAATAAGAATTGCTTTTTGGTGGATATAACTATTGAAGTATACACTAAATCTATCGTATTATATTAGTCGTGAAATTGAGAGAAAGAGATGGAATAGTATGGAACAACAGGAAAACAAAATGGGAGTTATGCCCGAGGGAAAGCTTCTTATAAATATGTCATTGCCTATAATGATTTCAATGTTTGTGCAGGCTTTGTACAATATCGTTGATAGTATATTTGTAGCAAGAATCAGTGAGGATGCCCTTACAGCTGTATCATTGGCATTCTCACTTCAGACTCTTATGATTGCAGTGGCAACTGGAACCGGTGTTGGTTTAAATGCACTGGTATCGCGAGCACTTGGTGAGAAGGATTACAAGAAGGCAAGCATAGTTGCCGAGAACGGCGTGTTTATCTATATCATCAGTTACATAGTAGTAGCAATCTTGGGAGCAGTGGTAGTAAAACCATTTTACACATTGCAAACATCTGCCGGACAGGAAGCAATATGGCAATATGGAGTTGATTATCTATCAATAGTTATGATTTTCTCTTTTGGTATGTTTATGCAGATTTGTTTCGAGAGAATATTGCAGGCTACAGGACGAAGCTTCTATACAATGTTATCTCAGATGACTGGCGCTGTGGTAAATATTATTTTAGATCCAATATTGATTTTCGGTTTGTTGGGTGCTCCGGCAATGGGAATCAAGGGTGCTGCCATTGCAACAGTAATTGGTCAGATTGTAGCTTCAATAGAAGCCCTTACTTGGAACTTACTCAAGAATCATGATATTCATTTTGATTTAAAAGGATTTAAGCCAAATGGGGCAATTATTGGTAACATTTACAAGATTGGTTTGCCTTCAATTGTAATGCAGTCCATCGGTTCGGTTATGACTGCTGGAATGAATTACATCCTCATGGGACTTTCTTCCACAGGAACTGCAGTCTTTGGTGTGTACTTTAAATTGCAGAGCTTCTTCTTCATGCCAATCTTCGGATTGAACAACGGTATGATTCCAATTATTTCATATAATTATGGAGCCAGAAAGAAGTCTCGTATGATGAATACTTTGAAGTATGCATATATGGTGGCTTTCGCCTTTGCATTTCTGGGATTTGTCGGATTTGAGTTGATTCCAGATAAATTGCTATTATTATTTGATGCATCCAATGAGATGATTGCCATCGGAAGCGTGGCTCTTAGAATAATAGGAGTGCATTATCTCATTGCATGGTATTGTATTGTATCAGGAAGTATGTTCCAGGCTGTGGGCAAAGCTGCTTATTCCATGTATGTATCAATTGCCAGACAGATGGTGGTACTTTTGCCGGCAGCATATATTCTTGCAAAACTTGGTGGCCTCACTGCTATATGGTGGTGCTTCCCAATTGCTGAACTTATGTCTATGGTTATGACTACAATCTTCTTCGGCAGAGTCAAGAAGACCGTGCTTGATAAGATTGATTAGATAATAGTTTCGCTATTATAAAACGCTAAATCCAGGCCATATCATCATAGTGGCATATCCTATAGCAATTGCTACAACTAATCTCACCAAAGTCAGTGGCAATCCACTCTTCAATAATTTGTCAGAATCCAGACCGTATCCTACAGAGATTGCTCTAACGCTAACTGGCAACAGTGATTCATAGTTCATAGCCATTGCAACTGTAAACATATATGGAATAGGATTCAATCCCATCTTGCTGGTAACTCCAATTGCGATTGGGAGAGTGACAGCAGCGGACACTGTTGAGTTGGTCATCTCTGATATGATGGCTGCAAATATGGCAAATATTGCAATTGTTCCAAGACCGCCAGATAGTGGCATGTTGGAAACTACATTGGCAATAGCATCATTTGCTCCAGAACCTGTGAGAATCTGTCCCAATGCCAGACCACCTGCAAATAATATGAGCATGCCCCACATAACTTCAGTTTGAGCTTCATCCCAATCCAGAAGCATTTTCTTGTCACCACCTATGATGATGAAGTTGACGCAGCCTAAAATAAGAAAGAGATAAGCTGGAACCAAACCTGGCAGAAGCTCGGCGTACAGAGGTCTGACAAATGAACCAAGCATTGCTACAATAAATAATACTAAGCTGATTTTCTCATCTCGCTTCATAGGACCTAATTCCTTATAGCAGTTCTGGAAATATTCCTTGGTTCCCTCCAGAGAATTTACCTTCATAGGGCGCATAATCATAATTATTAAAATCACTAATGTGGCAATAATTGTATAAGGAAGCATTCGCACAATCCAGTCGATGTACATGAATTCTTTGCCTGTATATTCCTCAATAAATGAGATGGCTGTAATATTCATGGCTCCACCTAGAGGGGTACCGGCTCCGCCTAACTGAGAACCCCATGCAATAGCACAGAGAATTGGAACTGCAGGCTCACATTTTGAGATGTCCTTGTAACCTGCGGCAGCAAGCATTGATACTGCAATAGGTGTAAAGATTGCAACTACAACTACATTTGGCATCATATTGCTCATAACCGCAGCAGCTATAAGCCATACTGCAATCTGCGATTTCATGGAAGGTCCGATTAGGGATAGAGCCTTCAATGAGATTCTCTTGTCTAACCCGATTTTGGACCATGGAGCGGTAAGCAGGCATGAGCCGAATATCAATACAATGCTACTTGATGAATATTGAGATATTACATCCTCCATTGGCACGATTCCGAAGAGAGCATTTACCACGCCAGGAAGAAGGGCGGTAACTGTAATATTCACCGGTCGGGTAACCCACCAGTAAATCATCCATACTGCTACACCGATTCCCTTGGCAGCAGTCTCATCTAATAATCCAGCCTTGCCACAAGCCAACCAGATTATAAAATACAGGGCCGGACCCAGAATCAAATTGATAAGTCTCTTAATATTATTCATATTTCCCTCCAGTATTAATTAAACTCTTTAATTAATTTAGCACACCTGAAGTATTTCTACAATACGAAAGAGTAAAATTAATGGATTATTTGCTAAAGCACTTACAAAAGAAGGATAAATATATATAAGCATGTGATATAATAACGGGTAAAGTGATTTTATATATAGAAGGAAAATTAATAATGGTAAATGAGAAGAACAATACTGGCAAGTTGACACTGGATCAGTTGGAGATAGGTAAGTCTGCCACCGTAACTGTGGTAGGTGGAGATGGAGCCCTGCGTCAGCATTTCCTGGATATGGGAATTATACCGGGGGAGCAGGTAACTCTTGTAAAGTATGCTCCTATGGGTGATCCTATGGAGTTGTCGGTAAATGATTATGAACTGACTCTCAGATTAGCAGATGCTAGAGAGATACAAATAGAAAATGTTATTGATAAGGCCGCCAAAGAAGCGGAGGAGAATCTAGACAGGAAGAAGCGCCGTAAGGAGTCTACTCACCCTGGCATTGGAGAGGACTTATCAGATGATGATTATGTACCTAGAAATAGAAGCATAAAGCCTGACAAGGTGACAGGAGACAAGAAGCTTACCTTCGCTCTTGTGGGAAATCAAAACTGTGGTAAGACTACACTGTTTAACCAGCTTACAGGTTCTAATCAACATGTGGGCAATTTCCCTGGGGTGACAGTAGATAGAAAGTCTGGAGTTATAAAAGGCTATCCCAACACTGAGGTAGTTGATTTGCCGGGAATCTATTCTCTGTCTCCATATACAAGTGAGGAGATTGTATCCCGACAGTTTATATTGGAGGAGAAGCCTACTGCAATAATCAATATTGTAGATGCTACCAATATTGAGAGAAATCTATATCTGACTATGCAGCTTATGGAATTGGAAGTGCCAATGGTCTTAGCTATCAATATGATGGATGAGATGACTGGCAATGGTGGTTCTATTCTGGTAAATGAGATGGAAGCCCTCCTTCAGATTCCTGTTGTACCAATATCAGCTGCCAAGGGTGATGGTATTGGAGAACTTATAACACATGCAATTCATGTGGCGAAATATCATGAACTTCCTGGCAGAAATGATTTCTGCGGTAAGGAGGATCACGGTGGTGCAGTTCATAGAGCAATACATGGTGTTATGGCCTTGATAGAAGACCATGCACAGACTGCTGACATACCAATTAGATTTGCGGCTACTAAACTTATAGAGGGTGACGAGATTGTTGAGAGAAATCTCAACTTGGCAGAAAATGAGATAGAACTCATCAGACACATAGTCCTTCAGATGGAGGAAGAGCGAGGATTGGATCATGCAGCAGCCATGGCTGATATGAGATTTACATTTATCAAGAAGCTGTGTCGCGAGACTGTAATTAAGCCACAGGTTAGTGAGGAGAGAGCCAGAAGTGAGAGAATTGACAGAGTGCTCACAGGTAAGTGGACTGCAATTCCTTGCTTCATATTGGTAATGGCTCTGGTATTCTATCTGACATTTAATGTAGTAGGAGCATTTCTACAGGATATTATTGCAGCAGGGGTTGACGCTTTGACTTCAGTTGTGGATTCAGCTATGACTTCTGCGGGAGTATCTGCTCCAATTCACTCACTGGTTATTGATGGTATATTTACAGGAGTAGGTTCTGTTGTAAGCTTTGTGCCTATTATAGTGGTATTGTTCTTCTTCCTTTCCATGTTAGAAGACAGTGGCTATATGGCAAGAGTTGCTTTTGTTATGGATAAACTTCTTCGTAAGATTGGACTTTCCGGTAGAAGTATAGTGCCTATGCTTATAGGTTTTGGTTGTTCTGTGCCGGCAGTTATGTCCACCAGAACTCTGCCATCCAAGAGAGACAGAAGACTTACTACACTTCTCATTCCATTTATGAGTTGTTCAGCCAAGATGCCTGTGTATGCTTTCTTTATATCAGTATTTTTCAAGGAGTATGCAGGTCTTGTGATGTTACTTCTGTATTTTGGCGGAATTGCCATGGCTATATTGGTAGCTCTCATTTCCAAGAATACAATCTTCAAGGGCGGAGCTATGCCATTTGTTATGGAGTTGCCAAATTACAGATTGCCTGGAGCTAAGAACGTATTGCAGCTTATGTGGGAGAAGGCCAAGGATTTCTTGCAGAGAGCCTTCACTTTAATCTTTTTGGCTACAATTATTGTATGGTTCTTGCAGAGCTTCAGTTTCAATTTGCATATGGTATCGGATTCATCACAGAGTATGCTTGCTATGATTGCCGGTTTGGTTGCACCAATATTTACCCCGGTAGGATTGGGCGACTGGCGTATAGTTACCGCTATTATCTCAGGATTTCTGGCCAAGGAATCAATTGTATCTATGATGACTGTGCTCTATGGCGGAGCAGCAGGAGTTCAGAGCGCCCTCACTGGAGTACAGGCAGCAGCATTTATGGTATTTTGTCTGCTCTATACACCTTGCGTGGCAGCAGTGGCTTCCATTGGCAGAGAGCAGGGCAAGAGATATATGATTAGAATTGTATTATTTCAATGCATTGTGGCATGGGCAGCAGCCTGTGTTGTTAATTTGGTAGGAAATATGATTATATAAAGAGATTTTTTAATAAGGTATTCTTTATACAGCTATTAGTAGATATTTGTATTAAAAAAGTGGATTTAGGCTAAGTGATAAGAGGAATTAATTGGAGGGATGTAGATGATTACTCTATTGGGACACATATTTATCAAGGAAAATATGACAGCTGATGAGACAAGAACCGCCTATGGAAGCATATGTGGTATAGCTGGAATAGTGCTGAATATCCTGCTTTTTCTGGGAAAGATAGTGGCAGGCTTTCTATCTGGTTCAATCTCTATTATCGCTGATGCAATGAACAACTTATCTGACTCAGGTTCATCCATTGTGACACTGTGCGGTTTTAAGCTGGCTGCTTCAAAGCCTGATTCGGAGCATCCTTTCGGTCACGGCCGAATTGAATATGTGGCTGGCTTTATTGTATCTATTCTTATCTTGATTATGTCCTTCGAGTTAATGAAAGATTCTGTCTTGCGAATTATACATCCGGAGTCTGTGGAATTTTCGTGGCTGGTTATAGGAATATTATTTATCACTATTTTGGTAAAAATATATATGGCTTATTACAATAATGCTATAGGTAATCTCATTGATTCACCCACTTTGAAGGCTGTGGTTACAGATTCAGTATCTGATTGTGTATCCACTACAGTGGTTATTGCAGTTACAGTGATTCAGCACATGACAGGTTTCGTATATCTGGATGGAATTGCTGGTTTTGCAGTGGCATTATTTATTGCAAATGCTGGTATTCAGGCTGCCAGAGATACTCTAAATCCTCTATTGGGCAATGCACCTGATGAGAAGTTTGTGGAAAATATAATAGAGATCATGGAGCATGTGGATCCTCGAATCAGTGGAATTCACGACCTGATGGTTCATGATTATGGTCCTGGTCGTCGAATTGTATCACTTCATGCAGAGGTTCCAGTGGATGGAGATATATTAGAACTCCATGATGCTATAGATAATGCGGAGAAGGTTCTGGAGGAGAAACTGAATTGCATGGCAACTATTCATATGGATCCAATTGTAACCAATGATCCTCGCGTGAATCAGCTGAAGGACGAGATGAAGCAATATTTATCAGAGATATCAGACAGATTATCTATGCATGATTTCCGTGTAGTTCCAGGTGCTACACATACTAATCTGGTATTTGATGTGCTGATGCCATTTGATCTGGAATATTCTGAGTATGAAATTACAGATATGCTTCAGAAGCGAATTAATGAGGGCAGAGATAAGCACTTCTACTGTGTCATCCACTATGATATGGATTACACCAGAAAAACAATGAAGAAGTGAAAAGGTACCTATTGAAAAACAATGGATATTTATGGTAGATTTTTTATCAATATGCATATATAATATATAGGCTGCGTGCAAAATGTGGCAGTTAGTATATAATTCAAATTTAGAACGGAGAAATAGTAATGGCGATAAAAGGAAAAGTAGCAGTTACTTATGATAATGGAAATGTATTCCAGCATTTCGGACATTCTGAGCAGTTTAAGATCTACGATGTAGCAGATGAAGGAATTGAGAGCTCAGAAGTTATTGGTACAAATGGAACAGGACATGAAGCTTTGGCTACATTGCTTGCTGATATGGGAGTTACAATCCTTATCTGCGGCGGTATTGGTAGCGGAGCTATGGAAGCTCTTGAAGCCAGCGGAATCAGCGTATTCTCTGGTGTGTCTGGAGACTGTGATGAGGCTGTTGAGTGTCTCCTTAGAGGTGAGCTTATTTCAGGCGGTGTGAATTGTGATCATCATGATCATCATCATGACGAGGAAGAAGGATGCAATTGTGGCGATGAAGGCTGCGGAAGCGGTTGTGGTGGCTGCGGTGGCGGTTGCGGCGGTCAGATGCAGATTTTATTTGAAGGACCAAATGCAGGCAAACAGGTTGCAGTTCATTATGAGGGCACATTCAATGATGGAACAATATTTGATTCATCATATGACAGAGGGGAACCACTTCAGTTTATCTGCGGAATCGGCATGATGATTCCTGGATTTGACAAGGCTGTTGTTGATATGAAAGTAGGAGATATGGTAGATATTCATCTGATGCCGGAGGAGGCATACGGTTCAGCTGATCCGGAAGCAATCTTTACTATAAAGATTGCAGAACTTCCTGGTTCTGAGGATTTAGAAGTTGGACAGATGGTTTACTTGGGAAATGATCAGGGACAGCAGTTCCCGGTAAAGGTTACAGACAAGACTGAGGATACAATTACACTTGATGCTAATCATGAGATGGCAGGCAAGGAGTTGAACTTCAAGATTGAACTTGTAAGCGTAGACTAATATTTATGAATTTGGAGGGCACATTTGAGTTATCAAGTGTGCCTTTTTCTCAACTTGTATGTGTACTTGGTTTTGTTCTTTAGATTAGGAAAAATAGAATCTGTAATGGTTTTGAAATTGATAAAAGAGGTGTATATGTCACAGGTAGATTGCCTGGTAATTCAGGGACGAAAAGTGGATAGAGACAGAGCTGCGAGAATTGCCGGTGACTTCAATGTGGATGTGGTAAATGATATTCCACAGGATAAGTGGGCGAAGTACTTCCTTATGGATAAGAACGGGTTGGCTTATGTAAGTGGTAAGCAGGAGTTGAAGGTTGATTGGTCTAATTTATTATCTCGCGTAACAGGTGGTCATCTACAGCATGAGATTCTGTTGAAAGCAGCTAAACCGGAAACTGATAATGGTAAAATGCCAAGAGCAGTTGATGCCACCGCAGGTCTGGGAGAAGATTCATTTATTCTGGCTGCAATGGGATATGAAGTGGAGATGTTTGAGCACAATCCTATTACTGCAGCTCTACTATATGATGGGTTGCTTCGTGCAAGAAATGATTCAAAACTACAAGATGTTGCAAGACACATGACATTTACCAAAGGGGAAAGTGTGGACTTACTTAAAGGCTTATGTTATGAACCGGATGTAATATATTTAGATCCAATGTATCCGGAGAAGAAGAAGAAGGCGGAATCTAAAAAGAAGATGCAGGTGTTGCATCAGATTGAACCTCCGTGCCAGGATGAGATTGATCTTATGGATGCGGCCAGAGGCGCCAATCCAACCAAGATTGTAATCAAGAGACCGCCGGAAGCAAATTTTCTAGCAGGGGTTACACCTACCTATTCGGTGGAACGCAAGGCAGTTAGATATGATTGCCTTGTCTTGAATTAGGACTGAATCATGGTTTATAATTAACCAATATTTATGTTTTTTGATGAAGGTAGAATTCTATGAAGCTTAATGAAATTGTACTTGGAGATATGATAACTATACATGCTTTTACAGAAGGAGAAGCGGCTGAGTTGAAGGCTTACTATAAACCACTTGAGGATAGTGTGAGAATGAAGCTGGCAGCTGCAACCAAGAATGATAATTTCGTTCCTATTGAGATGGTAAAGGCACCAGACAAGAATAATACAGAGGTATTATTTACAGATATAGACTGTGATTTGGAGGTGTTGGTATATCATGAAGAACAGCTGTATAAGTTTGATCATGTAATTATTCCAAGAGCAACTCTCAGTGAGAAGGAGACAATACAGCTTATAATCAGTGATACTGATGGTTTGAAATTTAATAGAAGAAATGCCTATCGCGTTCCAGTTGGAGTTCGTGGTGAATTGACTATAGATGACAATCAATATCCAATTACTGTGCGTGATATCTCTCGCCTTGGTGTAGGTATGATTGTGCCAGCCACATTGGAAGTTACACCAGGTCAGGATATGAAAGTATCCTTTGAGGATGCCACAGGTGCTTTTGATTTGCCAATCAAGGCAGTGCGCCAGCAGGACTTTGGTGCCAACAACAAGATTATTGGTGCTATAATCAATCCTGCATATCAGGATCCTTTGGAGAAATATGTAGCCAAGAAGCAGGTGGAGCATTCTATTAATAGTCCTAAGAAAGAAGAGCCTGCCAAGGAAGAACCAAAGGAAAATATTAATACTACCGAAGAATAAAGCAAATTTATGTCAAATTTTTATAATAAAAAGTTAATTTCTACATTGGATTAATAGTTTTAAGTGATAATATAGATTAAAATTTTGAGAACGAGGTAAGAAATGGGACACGATAGACCAGTTGATTTAGACCAACATCAAAGTCTGAAAGATATATTTCATATGAATAAATATGAACTGGATACACGATTTGTGATAAATGATGGCAAGAAGCATAAATGCGCTATCATCTGTCCGGGAGGCGGATACTCCCTTGTGTGCTCTTTCATAGAAGGAACTCCAATTGCTCACAGGTTAAATGATATGGGCATATCTGCTGTTATTGTATATTACAGAGTGAAATGCAAAGCCAAGTATCCTAATCCACAGGATGATTTGGCACAGGCTATTAGAGAAGTACATGAAAGAGCTGAGGAGTTGAATCTGGACATGGAGAATTACAGTGTCTGGGGTTCATCTGCAGGAGGCCATCTGGTAGCTTCCATGGGTACTGATAATATGGGATATGGTAAATATAATTTACCAAAGCCAGGTTGTCTGGTGCTCAGCTATCCAGTAATTTCAATGGACAAAGCCATAACACATATGGGAACACATAATAATCTGTTAGGCAAGGATTGTGGAGTGGAGCAGGAAGAGTTCGCAAGTGTACATCTCCATGTGACAGCAGACTATCCACCAACTTATATATGGTGTGGAGACGCAGATTCAACAGTGCCACCTGTGAATACCAAGCTTATGGCAGATGCTTTGAAGACTGCATCAGTTCCGGCAATGTGTGAGATTTTCACTGGAGTGGACCATGGAGTTGGACCTGCCACAGGCACATCGGCTGCAGAGTGGATTAATCATGCAGTTGATTTCTGGAAATCTTTATAGTAATTGATTACAGATAATATTATGCGGATAATATAGTACTTGTTTTGGATAACAAATAGTATTGATAATATTTGTTAAATGATAAAAAAGATTGTGGGCAGATACCTGTTATAAGTATTTGCCTCACAATCTTTTTATATTATGGAAACTTATGTTACCACTCTAAGCTGGCGCTGCCAGCAGAGCAGTCGATTTCAACTGAGATGTTACTGTCTCCATTTTGAGTAAAGCTTCCACCGTGCACACGCTTATCCTGTATGTGCAAATCAGTAGAGGCAGCTTCGATATCTGCGACGTCTAAGTTGACTGCTGATTGAATCTGTAGATTTCCAGCACTCATATCTGCTGTAAGTTTCTCAAATGTAATGTCTTTAAGAATAGCATTTCCTGCAGAACATTCGAATTGTAAATCAGTAATATATGAATCATCTACATTGAAATTACCTGCGCTTAAATCGAACACACCAGTGTCGATAGTGATGTTTTTGAGATTTACATTTCCAGCGCTTAATTCAGCATCAATTCTGTTGGCAGCAACATCCTTTATGAGGAGGTTTCCAGCAGAGGAGTCCACGGTGATTTTGTCTAATTCAGTTCCTTCAGGTATTGTGATTGTAGTCTTACAATCAGTATTCCAATCTCCCCAGTGGAAGCGGATATCACTATTTTCATTAACAACGAGAGTGTTACCATCTATTTTTACATCAGGCTTCAATGCTGAGTCACCCTCATATCGCCAACTGAATCCATCACCATAGGAGATGCGTACATCGCTGGCTGAAGCGTCAACTTTAATATTTTCAAAAGCATCCAGTGATTCTGATACCTCTATGTCATCACCTGACAAAGAGGTCTCTTCATCGTTCCAGAATACTCCAAATGGGAAGAACTTACTTACAACATTTCCTATATGGAAGCATGTGGAGAAGATGATTACCAAAATTGTGATTATTGAAATAATAACCAGATATAAATTCTTTTTCATAATTAATCCTCCGATCCGTAAATGCTATTTATAAGACCACTTATAATGGCAGCGATAGGCCAGATGATCCATGTGATTCCCCATGAGAATGTAATGAAACTCCAGATGAGGTAGATGCATGTAACTGTTGGCCAGTATACTGACATGATTGCATCAACTGTCTTGTTGGCATATGTCTTATTCTTGTTGTCCCTAGGTACATAATTACCTGCAACTGTGTTTCTGTCATTTAATGAAAGTACAACCTTGTAAGAATCCTCTTTGTTGCCAGCTACAATAAGAAGTAATACTCCTAATCCGATGAAGATGAAAAGCAGTGGTGCGCTGAACAATTCTCCAATGAAGTCAGAGTGTGTAAGCTCGTCAAATATAATTGCTGGAACGAAGCAGAGTATAATGAGAATGATTCCAATTGTACGCAGAAGAGCATAATTGCTCTGATTGTTGCGGTTCTCATCATATACATACTTTGCTGTATCAGGGTTGATATAGTAGTTGCCTGGTTTTAACATTTCCCATTTTCTTTGCAGGTTGCCGTTGTAGATGCAGATACCTACACCAATTGCAATTGCAATGAAGAGTAAACATGCTCCGATAGCACTTCCGAAATCATGTCCAGGGTTAATTGCCTGCTGCAAAGCATCTCCTACAATTGGCCATACAGGGCATGTGATAAATAATAGAACTGCAATTCCAATTCTTACTGCACCGTTTGCACGATCAGCAATATAGTCTTTTGCTTCATTTAAGGTGAGTTCAATACCTGTTCTAGGCTGCGTATTGTTGATGATATTTGAAATCCCCAATGTCTCGGCTAATTCATCTAAATTACCAAACTCCGCAATTACTCGGCCTACAGCTTCATTCTCAGAAGCACCATCAGATAGAAGCTCATTGTATTTGTCCTCCATCATCTGAAGCAGTTCGTCCTTGGCCTTCCATACTTCTGGACTGTTTGGAAGCTGAGCGAACATTGATTCTAAATAGTTGCGTATTGTTTCCATAATATTTCTCCTCCTGACTTTTACTTATATAAAAGCTACTTGTTAATACTGCTTGTCGATTTTGAAATTAATCTAAAATCATGGTTAATGAGTAATAAATTTCTCTACTACTTCTTGGGTCAACTGCCATTCATCACATTTGTCGTGATAGAATTGAATTCCTGCTTCTGTGATGCGGTAGTATGTCCTGCGCTTTCCATTTTCTGCCACTTGTGAAAAGGAAGTGATATATCCATTCTTTTCCATTCGTGTGAAAGCAGAGTAGAGGGTTGTTTCCTTGATGACATATTTGCCATCAGATAATTCTCGAATCTGTTTTGAAATTTCGTAACCGTATGAAGGTTGATCCAACAACAGATACAGGATCATTGTATCGTTGTACCCTCGGATTACATCGCTACTTATTTCTGTCACAAGAATCCCTCCTTTATAATGTTTTACTTCGACAGTCATATTATGTCTGTCGTGCTATGTCTGTCATACTATGCGTGTCGTAGTATGTCTGACGTAGTAAATATAACATCTGTATTCTTATGTGTCAACACATTTGATGAAAAATTTTTCAAACCCTGGAGAATTTGTTTTATAGAGCTATGGTAAATATTGTCATATAGAGACTGTGAGACTATAGATATTTAGAGGGTTTTTAACTTGTAAATCATTAACACAATGCCTATAATTATGTATTAAAAGAAGAAGTATATTGTATATCTTGGCACGTAAAATCGTGCCGCCAAAGTAACTTAGTAGGAGGAATGATTGATGGAGAAGAAAGACATCGACTGGGGTAACCTAGGATTTGGTTACCACATTGCAGACTACAGATTTGTAGCAAATTTCAAGGATGGAAAATGGGATGAGGGCGAGATAGTCACTGATTCCAACATCGTATTAAATGAGTGCGCTGGAGTATTTCAGTATTGCCAGGCTTGCTTTGAAGGACTGAAAGCATATACAACAGAGGATGGTCGAATTGTCTGCTTCAGACCAGATCTCAATGCGGCTCGTATGGCTGATTCTTGCAAGAAGCTTATGATGCCGGTATTCCCGGAAGATAAATTTGTGGAAGCTGTAGAGAAGGTTGTACAGGCTAATGCAGCATGGGTACCACCATATGGCTCTGGAGCTACTCTTTATATTAGACCATTTATGATTGGTACTAATTCTGTAATTGGTGTAAAGCCAGCAGATGAATATCAGTTTAGAATCTTTGTAACACCTGTAGGACCTTACTTCAAAGGTGGCGCTAAGCCTATTACTATCAGAGTGTCTGATGAGGATAGAGCAGCTCCACATGGAACAGGAAATATTAAGGCTGGTCTTAATTACGCTATGAGCTTGCATAATATTGTAGATGCTCATGAGAAGGGATTCGATGAGAATATGTATCTGGATCCTGCCACCAGAACCAAGGTGGAGGAGACTGGTGGAGCAAACTTCTATTTCATCACTCGTGATGGGAAGTTCGTAACTCCTAAATCAGATTCTATTTTGCCTTCAATTACCAGAAGATCACTTATGATTGTTGCTGAGAAATACTTAGGACTTACAGTTGAACACAGAGAGGTACTTCTGTCAGAGGTTCCTGACTTTGTAGAATGTGGACTCTGTGGAACAGCTGCTGTTATCTCTCCAGTTGGCAAGATTGTAGATCATGGCAAGGATATTTGTTTTGAGAGCGGAATGGAAGAGATGGGACCTATTACTAAGAAGTTATATGACACACTTACTGGTATTCAGATGGGTACAATCGAAGGACCAGAAGGCTGGGTTCATGAGATTATGACAGAAGAGTAATTATGATGTCTGATTATAAACTGGATGTTTAAATCCGGTTAATTTGAAATTTAAGATCATTATAAAAACGACTATGAATTTGAGGTTGATATAAACCTGATTCATAGTCGTTTGTTTTTGATATTTTTGGACCTACAGAAATTCCTTCTTGAATTTATCTGTAGGAATTGGTGGTGATAATAGATATCCCTGGTAGTAATCACAACCTAATTCTTCTAGAGCTAATCTTACTTCATCTGTTTCTACACCTTCAGCCAATACCTTGATTCCCAGTTCATGAGCCATGGCATTGAGATGCTTCAGTAGAACCTGAGTATTCTTCTTGTCGATTTGTACAATGAGTGAACGGTCCACTTTCAGCACATCGATACCTTCGATAATAAGCATGCGCAGTGAAGCATAATCTGTTCCAACATCATCGAGAGATATTGAAATTCCAAGGCTTTTGATCTTCTGGATGTAATCATCAAATTGAATCTGGTCAATAGTCTTGTTGGACTCTGTCAACTCGAATTCTAGCTGACTGCGATTGAAATCATATTTATTACATACTTCTTCTACATGAGATATGAATTCCAATTCTTCGAAGGTGACACGAGACATATTTACAGATACAACGAAATCTGTGCGTCCTTCTTTCTTGAGTTCCTCAAGGAATTTACATACTTCTTCAAGCATGAAGAAATCAATCTTTGGAATAAGTTTCTCCTGTTCAAGCTGAGGTATGAATTCATAGGGTGGTATAATCTTACCATCTTGGTCAATTCTACGAACAAGTGCCTCAGCGCCGGTGGCTTTTTTTGAACCAATTTGAGCCTTTGGCTGTAGAAACATTACAAATTGATTATTTTCCAGATCATTAAGTAGCTGCTTCAACAGACGAGGTCTATGTTTTGACTTCAAAGCTGCTGTTTTTTCATAATATTTCTGCTTCTCAATATACATTAATTGTTCTGCCTGACCTACGCGACGCTTGAGATCAGACATACTTTTCTTCCATACAAATCCGATGCTGGCAATATCATCATTTTCAACCAACCTATCACGCACATGTAATACTTTGGCTACAAAGTCTTCTTTGCTGATGTTTGGTTCCACAATTACGAATTCATCACCACTTATTCTATATACGCTGGTGTAGTTGAAATCTTCTTTGATTATAGAAGCCAGGGTTTTGAGCATCTTATCTCCAGAGGAATGACCTAACTGATCATTGGCTTCTTTTAATCCGTTGGCATCGATGAAGGCGATTCCTACATCTTTTTGCTTATCGATACGACAAGCTTCAGTATATTCAGAATATGCATTTCTGTTTTTGAAACCTGTAAGCTTGTCATAATAGCTCAGGTGCAGAAGCATAATCTGGTTGGCCTGCAATTCCTGTTCAGCCAACACTGATCTGGTGATTTCAGTAAATAATATATAGTAATAACGAGTATTTTCATCAACCATACGAGATGAGCAGGTTGTATGAATATATATTGGATTGTGAGTTGTTGAACCGCGCAGCCTGAAAGTGGTCTCTGTAATAGGAGAATTGATACTTGAGTCCATCATTTCCTTCACCAGATGGGTATCTTCCTCAATACAAAAGGCGTAAATATTCTGGTTCAGAAGCATAGTAAGGGCTTCCTTGCTCCAGGATCTGCTGTTGCCATCTAACAATTCACCTACTTTTTCTGCAAATTTTACAAGAGTATCATTGACTGCGACGATTTTGAGTACATCATTGGTGCTTGATACAATTGTGGCTCCTGTAGGAATATTATTTACAATATCCATCCACAGATTATTGGAACTCTCTTCCACATTAATCTGAGCGCTTATTAGTTCATTTACATCGGTGAAGAGACAGATATATATAGGCTTACCATTGCGAATGGTAAACTGCATATGACCTAATACCCATATAATGCTGCCGTCACCTTTTTGAAATCTGTAAGAAGCAGAGAAGTAGTCCTGTTGCTCGTTGTGATAATTTCTGAGTAAGTCTTCGTGCAAGACAGGACGGTCTGCTTCATAGACCATATCTGTAGGATTATTTAGATATTTCTCCATAGCTTCCTGTGGAGTAATACCTAACAAATTAGCTATAAGCTTATTTAGATAAATCAGTTTAATGGAGCTGTCATCAGTTATTTCTACAACAACTACTCCATTATGCAGATAATCAAAAATTTCTATAGCGTCTTCAATAAATTTCTTATCATCAAATGAAAACAATATTGTATCCCCTCTTTTAATAAAAAGATTTAATTTACCCTTTTAACAAAACACTACCTAATTATATCACATTTAAAATCTTATAGGCATTATTCTTTTTGTGGGTAAAAAGATGAGTTGTCGCACAAAATATGAAATTTTGTACATTTTCCACACAAAGAAGAAGTGAATTTATAGATTGTAAACCTTTTGAAAAATAAGGTTGACAAAAGTAAGCGTTATAAATATTATTTTATAGGAATAAATTATTGGACTGAAATTAGGAGGAAAAGAAAATGAAGAAGACTAATGTATATCAAATGGCTACTTGTGCAATTATGGCAGCTTTGCTTTGTGTGTTGGCACCATTGGCATTACCGATTGGACCTGTTCCAATTTCACTTGCAACTTTGGTGGTTTATTTAGCTGCATATATTTTGGAGCCTAAGTGGTCAGTGGTATCTGTTGCAGTATATCTGCTTCTGGGATTAGTAGGATTGCCGGTATTCTCTGGTGGCAAGGCTGGAGTGGGAACTCTCGTGGGACCTACAGGTGGATACTTAATTGGTTATTTATTTTTGGCATTGATTAGTGGTATATTTATTCATAAAGTGGGAAATGGAATCGCACTTTCCGTTGTAGGAATGATTATTGCAACTGCAGTTTTATATCTGTTTGGAACTGTGTGGTTTGTGAAAATGATGGATACAGATGTAGCCTATGCAATGAGCGTATGTGTACTTCCATTTATCCCAGGAGATATTATCAAAATTGTTGCAGCAACCTTGCTTGGCAAGGCAGTAACTAAAGCTTTGAACAAGGCTGACTTATTGCCACAGGCATAATGCTTAGGAGATTAAATGGCTAGATATACAGTAAAAGAACAGGTGTTAAATATTTTGCATATGCATAAGGGGACATATTATTCTGGACAGGAATTGGCAGAGGCGCTGGATGTGTCCCGAACTGCGGTCTGGAAGGCAATTAATAAATTGCGTGAGGAAGGATATAGAATAGAAGGATCCACTCGAAACGGATATGCAATGGCTTCTGATACTGATATCTTAAATGTAAATGAAATATTTGAGGGACTCGCTGGAGAGGCAAAGAAATTCTATAGAGTAACATGTGTGGAGGAAATTGATTCTACCAATATCGCATGTAGGAAATTAGGAGAAGGTGGCGAGGCAGAGGGTGCCTGTGTCGTTGCTTCCAAGCAGACTGCAGGAAGAGGACGTAGAGGCAGACGATTTGAATCGCCAGATATGACAGGGGTTTATTTGAGCATATTGCTGAGACCGGACATGCCCATAAGCGATAGCGTACATATCACAACTGCGGCTGCGGTGGCAGCAGCCAAAGCCTGTGAGACCCTAGAAGGGATAGACGCAGGAGATGTGTCTATCAAGTGGGTAAATGATTTGTTTATCAGAGACAGGAAGTTTGCTGGAATCCTTACAGAGGCATCAATCTCGGTGGAAAATGGCAAGCTTGATTACGCTGTTATGGGAATAGGTTTTAATCTGAGTGAACCTGTTGGTGGATGGCCAGAGGAATTGTCAGGAATTGCCGGAAGCCTGTATGAGGGAGAATATCCTGTGGGTTGTAGGAATCAGTTGGTGGCTGCATTTTTGCAGGAATTTTATCAGGTGTATAGTAGTTTGCCGGATGTGACATATTTGGAAGAGTATCGAAACAGACAGTTAGCTATTGGCAAGACTGTCAAGGTGTTGGAGCCGGACGGGAGCTACCGCATGGCAGATGTTGTGGATGTGGATGATGACTGCCATTTGCTGGTTAGATTTGAGGGAGAAGAGTATATTTCGAATTTAGATTCAGGAGAGATTAGCATTCGTTGCTAATCTCTTTTTTGATAAAAAATAGAATTTTTTGTAAAAAATCATGTCCGATTTTGACGAAGATGTAATAAATATTATAAAAAGTTCAATTATTTTATATATTGGCTAATTTATTATATGTTAAAATTCAGACAGAGTTATAATTTACGTAAGATATAATTTGTATTATTTAGGAGGGTAAAATGAAGTTATTTGAATACGAGGAGAGACATACTTCCACAGTGCGCAATACACTGGCTGAGTGTATGGTTCTATTGAAAAAAGACGGGAAATTTCCACTGGAGAATCCGGGAAAGATTGCTTTGTTCGGAAACGGTGTCAGAAACACTATAAAGGGTGGAACAGGTTCCGGAGAGGTTAACTCACATTATTCCGTAAATGTAGAGCAAGGTCTAATAAATGCCGGCTTCGAGATTACTACAACAAAGTGGTTGAATGAATATGAAGAGGTGAAGGCTAAAGCCAAGGAAGAATTTATGGGTAAAATCAAGAAGGACGCCAAGAAAGCTCATGTGAATATATTTATCTATTCTATGGGTAAGGCAATGGTGGAGCCTGAATATAATATTCCTCTTGATGGAGAAGGAGATACAGCAGTTTATGTTCTCGCAAGAATTTCAGGAGAAGGAAATGACAGACCTGTAGAATCAGGTGAAATCAAGCTTACAGAAACTGAGAAGAGAGATATTCTGGCTCTCAATGCCAAGTATGATAAGTTCATGCTTGTTCTCAATGTGGGAGGCGTGGTAGATTTGTCAGATGTGAAGGATGTGAAGAATATTCTCCTTCTCACTCAGTTGGGAGTTGATACTGGAAACGGTTTGGCAGATGTTCTCTTAGGTAAGCAGAATCCTTCTGGAAAGCTGGCTACTACCTGGGCAGCTTTTGAAGAATATTTCCCAATGGAAGACTTCGAGGATATCGACGATACCAGATATAAGGAAGGTATCTATGTGGGATACAGATATTTTGATACTTTCAAGAAGAAGTATATCTTCCCATTTGGATTTGGATTGTCTTATACAGAATTCAATACAGTATTTGATGATGTGATTGTAGATGGCACTGCAGTTACAGTATCAGCTACAGTTACCAATACTGGTAATCGCAGCGGTAAAGAAGTAGTGCAGGTATATCAGTCTGCACCGGCAGGTAAGCTGGACAAGGCATACCAGGATCTGGTTGGATTTACCAAGACCAGGGAATTGGCTCCAGGTGAGTCCCAGCAGGTGAAGGTGGCATATGATCTTACAGATTTTACTTCCTATGATGAGGAGACAGCAAGTTATATTCTTGAGGCAGGAGAATATGTTGTCAGATTGGGAAATGATAGTGTAAATACAGAGATAGTAGCTTCGTTGACTTTGGATTTAACTGTAGTTGTATTACAGGCGAAAAATGTTCTTGGTTCTACTGATTTTGATGATCTCAAATCAGAGAAGCAGATTTATGATATTCCTGCTACAGCTAAGAGAATTACAATTGATTCAGGGGCTATAACAACCGAAAAGGTGGAATATGATAAGAAGTATGATATCCTGCCAGAGATTGAAGCCTTGAGTATTGAGAAGGCAGCTCTTTTAAATATTGGTGGATTTGATCCTAATAAGAGCGGTCTTGCTTCAATAATCGGAAGTGCCGGAACCAAAGTATGTGGTTCAGCTGGTGAGACATCAGCATATGTCAAATCAGACTTCCCTGTAATGTCTATGGCAGATGGCCCTGCAGGTCTTAGAATTGCCAAGGAATACTTCGAGGATGCCAAGGGTAAACATGCAATTGGTGTATCAGCTTTCCCTGAAAGTATGCTTGATTTTATGCCATCTATGACGAAATTCTTTATGAAGCTGGTTGGTGGCGGCAAGAAGCCAAAGGCTGGAAATGAAATTAAATATCAGTATTGTACAGCTATTCCAATTGGATTTGCCATTGCTCAATCATTTAATGTTGAGTTAGCTGCCGAGTATGGTAATATTGTTGGAGAAGAGATGGAGATGTTCGGTGTGAATCTCTGGCTTGCGCCTGCATTGAATATTCACAGATCTATCCGTTGTGGTAGAAACTTCGAATATTTCTCAGAAGATCCTGTGATTTCAGGCTTGATGTCAGCTGCAATTACCAATGGAGTGCAGAAGCATCCTGGTTGTGGAACTACAATTAAGCATTATGCAGCCAACAACAAGGAGTTGAATCGCTATTGTAATAATAGTATTGTATCTGAAAGAGCTATGCGAGAAATATATACCAAGGGATTTGGTATTGCAGTGAGAGAATCACAGCCTCATGCTCTTATGACATCATATAATCTGATAAATGGTCAGCATACAGCAGAAAGCCGTGGACTTACAGAAGACATATTGAGATGTGAGTATGGTTATGAGGGGATTGTAATGACCGACTGGGTTATTCAGGTGGCAGCAATATCTCAATCTACTCATAGAAATTCTCAGGCTAGATATGTGGCAGCAGCAGGTGGAGACTTGTTCATGCCAGGTGGCAAAGCTGATTACGAGAATTTGAAGGCGGGTATAAAGGCTGGAGATGTAAGTGAGGAGCAGGTGAGAATCAATGCTTCAAGAGTACTTGCAATGGCAAAGCAACTGGTAAAGTAGAAGCAGCAGAAATGGATGATTGAATATGGAAAAATTGGATTTCATTTTAAAACAGGCTTATTATATGTCAGGTGCTACTATTACGGAAGTGACCAGTGAAAATGAGATTCGTACCATATATGGATATAAGGATGCTGACAATACAATTGTGCCAGTTGGAACAAACAGAATAGAAGAGATAGTAAATGCTTATCATGGTTCAAAGCCGGAGGTTATGAACTATGATAGTGCGGTTTACTATCTGATTTTCAGAGGTCCCAAGGATAGTAAATATATCATAGGGCCTCTGCTTTTTGTTATGGTTTCTTTCAAGGATATGGTGCGTTATCGCAGAGACAATGGAATCAAGGATGTGAAATACAAGATTCCTGTGTATGAGTTTGGTCGGGCTACAGCTTTGGTTTCAATCATTCATATGGAATTGACAGGCGAGATGCTGCCTGATAACTGGATTTGGGATGAATATTTGTCCGATGTCAAAGTAGAAGCCAACGAGTTGGAAAAGTATGAGTTGGAAAATGTATTTCAGGAGCGAAGTCGAGTTGCTTATGAAGAGGAAATGCAATTTTTAAATGGAATAGAACAGGGTAAGCTGCCTTCCGGGGAGATGCGTCTGTCTCCTGAGAATGTGGATATGTTGAGCAAAGTGGGCATATTTACCAAGGATAATGACGGGCTGAAGCAGGCAGAAATAACATTTGTAAGTGGTATTGTATTGGCAACGAGGGCTGCTATCAGAGGTGGTGTTCCACCATTTGAGATGTATACTATGTCTGATATTTTCCTTCAGAAAATGACATCAGCTCAAAATATAATGGACATGATTCGGATTTATATTGAGGCATGCAATCGAATTGTTCAAGCTGTCAATGAAGCAAAAAGCCGCAAGACTTCTGATTTGGTGGAGACTTGTAAGAAATATATTGAGCGACATCGCAACGGCAAGATTGTCATTGCAGATATGGCAAGGGAGTTGGGTAAGAGTCAAAGTTATCTTGCAAGAAGATTCCATGAGGAGACTGGAATAACTCTTCAGCAATATGCTCTGGATCAGAGGCTGGAGGCCGGTGCTAATATGCTGAAATTTTCTGATGAGAGAATTGGTGATATAGCAGAATACCTGGGATTTTCTTCTCAGAGCCATTTTTCCAACCTGTTTATGAAGAAATATGGACAGTCTCCAGCTGAGTATAGGAGACAGAATAAGATAATTGATTTTAAAGAATGATATGAAAAATATGTCAGGGTGAAAACTTACGTCAAATAAATGATAAATAGTTCATGAATGTGTTAATAATATTTCTACATACATTTTATAGTTGAATTACAGAAAAAGAGTTTCTAAGAGAGATGATGATATCTGGAGAAACTAGTTATGTTATGTGGAGGGTACTAAAATGAAAAAAGAAAAACTGAATGAAAAGGGTGTGCCTTTTGGGGCACGGCAGAAGATGCCTCTCTTTTATGGACTAGCATGGTCGACCAGAGGAATTTCTGCTGCAATTAATGCTGCACTTTTAATGCAGATTACATTCTACTGCACAGATATTCTGGGATTAAAAGCAGGAATTGTTGGTGGAATGTTATTAGGGTCAAAAATAATTGATGCATTTACAGATCTGGGATTTGGATTTATTTTGGATAAAACCCATACGAAGCTTGGAAAAGCGCGACCTTATGAACTGTTTATTATTTTTGAATGGATATTTACCATATTTATGTTTAATGCCCCTAAGATTAGTGAAGGCGGTCAGTACATTTGGATTTTCATTATGTATGTAATGGTAAATGCTGTTTGTGCAACTGCATTGGGAGGAATTGATTCCGTATATCTGGCAAGAGCATTTACTACGAACCAGAATCAGATTAAAGTAATGTCTATCAATGGATTTGTAGTAATGTTTGTTAGTATTATCTTTAATATCTGGTTCCCAGGATGGCTGGATACTGCAGGTCGTACGCAGGAAGGTTGGAGATCGTTAATCATTCCCGCAGGTATTACTTTAGCAATTCTTGGTGTTTTAAGATTTATTTTCTGTAAAGAAATAGTAGCTGATGAAGCAGGAACAGAAGGCGGAAAGAAAAATGATTTGTCATTAAAAGAATCTATGAAGCACCTTGGAAAGAATAAGTATTTATTCATTGTAGTAGGACTGATGTTTTTAACATTCCTTGTAAACAATATGCAGACAGCAACCACTTATTATTTTAAATATATTGTGGGAGATATTTCTCTTCAGGGTACTGTGGCTGTTACAGCAATGATTGTAGTTCCTGCATTGGTATTGTTCCCTATGCTTGCTAACAAGTTTGGAACCACAAATCTATTGAGAGGTGCAGTTTTAATCGGAGCTATCGGACTTCTTATCCGTACCATCGGAGGAACTAGTCTGGTTACATTGATTATTGGTGGATGTTTGATGGGTATTGGAACCCTCCCTATTTCCATGATGATTAACACATATTTGATTGACTGTATGGATTATGGTGAGTGGAAGACGGGAGTCCGTATTGAAGGACTGGTAGCATCTATTGCAAACTTTGCCAGCAAAGTGGGAAATGGTGTAGCTCTTGGTGTAGTAGGACTTGTTATGGGGCTTGCAGGATATGATGGAACACTGGCTGTACAGTCAGCTTCAGCAAACGCTGCCATTATCTTTTTGTACAATATCTTCCCTATGATTATGTTTGTGGTAATGTTCATTTTATCATTAAACTACAAGGTAGATGAAATTCGTCCTCAGATGGATGCTGATCTTAAGGCAAAACATGGTCAGAACTAGGAGATTACAGAATTCGAGAGTTGAAGACAGTGGGCTGTTTGGTCCACTGTTTTTTTGTCATTTTTTTGATATAAAAACCTTGAATTCAGTTATCATATATGATAACATTATAGATGTGTTGAGGATGTTGCAATTTGTATCAACAAGACACGAAAACCTATTAAATTCGGGAGATATAGATGAAGAAGTCACCTAAGTTAGATCGTCATGTGGACAAGGATGTAGTCCTTTGTAGGACAACAAATCACATGGCAAGCAGACGAACAACCAGATTACTTTTAGAGGATTCAATTCCTTTTACAGCGAACTGGAAGAGGGTACCTTTTTTTAAGAGAGATGAGTACGGCGGAGCCAGCGAGGTTTGTATTATTACTATCAATAGAAATCTCTATTGCAAGGCTAGACGCAGCATTTCCAATTTAGGTACCCGAGACAGAGACAATATTCTGTTAAATGTAATATAGGTTTTATGAGAATTTGGAAAATATCATAGTTACTTGATTTGGTGTATTTTAAAAACCCCGAGGCAATTGCTTCGGGGTTTTGTGTATCTATAAATATGATATGTAATTAATTAACTTCTATATTAATTGAAGTTGTAGAACTTTTGAACAATCTTGTACTGGGCTATAATGAATTTGTAACCCACTTTGCTCTTACGATTGGACATAAATCCGAAATATCCGCGATACATCTTGCGATGAAGAGCAGGGCTTATTTCGCGAATATCAGTCCATACTCTATCCTTGATAGCAAGCTTGTCTGGATCCTTGGAACATATAGCCAATACGGAAGTGATGGTAGTTATAATCTCCAGGTAATTGTACATGTATTTCTTCAGCTTCTTATTACCTTTCAGAAGTTTTTTGGTTTCATCAGATGAATAGAATTTAACCATTTCCATATTTACCCGGGCCTGCTGATCCAGTCTCTTGATCATAACTTCCTGATTTACAGACTGATCGTCTCTTCCGATGAAGTAGTGATAAAATGGCACATCCATATAATAGATGGTCTTCACATATGGAAGAGGGTTGAATACATATATGTTATCCACATAGAAGCAATGCTCCGGTAATTTAAGATTACATTCTCTAAGCAACTCAGTTCTGAAAATAACTGAGTGCATGAGGATGTAAGTTCCTTTTGGAAAATGTCCTATCTGACTCCAGTCGAAATAGATGTCTGTTGGTAATTCTCTGCGGTACTTCATAGTCTTCTTGTGCTTCTTGCCAACTTTGTCATAGATGAAGTTGGAGATAAGCAAGTCTAATCCACGGTCCTCAGCCAGTGACTGCTCCAGAAAATTTAAAATCTTGATAAGCACATCTGAGTCAACCCAGTCATCAGAATCTACAACTTTGAAAAAAACTCCTGTTGCGGCTGCAAGTCCTGCATTTACTGCGGAACCATGACCACCATTTGGTTTGTGTACTACTTTGATTATTTCAGGATATTTGCTTTGATATTTATCAGCTAATTCAGGGGTTTTGTCAGTAGAACCATCATCCACGATTATGATTTCTACTCTGTCATCCCCCAAGAGGCTGTTGATAGATCTGTCCAGATAATCCTGAGAGTTGTAGCTGGGTATAGCTACACTTAATATCTTTTTCATTTTCTTCTCCTTTTTGACCTGACATATCCGCTCATCAGGCTATAACATGATGTTTATATGATAACATATTGTTAAAACAAGAGTATAGAAAATGTATAATCTGCATGTTTTACAACATAAAATGAAAAAAAAGAACATGTCTTGCGGGCACATGTTCTTTAAAAGGGGGAGTTATGAAAAAGTTTTTCAAATGTCTTTCGACAGTATCTATAATAAAATCTAATTGTGACGGAATTTTGAACATATCATTAAAGAACTATGAATAATTATAAAACATCTGATAACGGATTATTTTAAAATTATAGTTAGTTATAACTAACAAAAGAGCTATAATGACGATATATATGGATAGAATTCAGGACATCAATTCAAAATGATTTTTCCTGACTTTGATAAGACCATCTTTTTTCATTTTGCCAAGTTCCTTTGAGAGAGCACTGCGATCAAGATTAAGATAATCTGCAAGCTGTTGGCGGTCGAAAGGAATGTCAAACTCGTTGCTGCCCTTTTTCAGGGACACGGAATTGAGATAAGCCATGACACGCCCACGGATTGTTTTTGGAGATATATGAAAACTTCTCCCGGATAAGTGCAGATTTTTGTTGGCAGATATCACGAGAAGATTTGATATCAGTTTAAAACTCCATAAGTTCATATTTGATTTTAGTTTTTTTAAACTGCCGACCTTAAAAAAGAGGATTCGGCAGTTTTCATTTGCTCTGACATCTACTAAGAGAGGTTCATTTTTAAGCAGGGCATAGGTTTCAGCAAAGAATCCACCTTCACCAACATTACTTAGGATAGTCCTGTTCCCCCACATATCATTGCTTTCTATTGTTACACTGCCGGAAAGGACAAGTCCTAGGGAGTCCGTAATATCTCCTGCACACAGGATTAATGAATTCTTCTCATATGCTTTTTCCATAGCGCAAAGCTCATTAAGAGCTTGATCTATTTCATCGGGGGTCATCCCGTTAAAGATGATGTTTTCTTTTAATTTGTCACTATTAACAGTCATAAAATTATCCTTCTAATTTTAAAATGTGGTTATAACAACATAATTATATTTTGAATCATACTATACTTGCATCATGAAAACAAGGAAAGGAATGGTGCAACGTTGATAAGACAGATTATTCATATTGATGAGGAAAAATGTAATGGATGTGGCATTTGCGCTAATGCCTGCCATGAAGGTGCAATTGATATTGTAGATGGAAAAGCAAAACTGGTTAGAGAGAATTTTTGTGACGGCTTTGGTGACTGTCTTCCGGGATGTCCAACAGGAGCAATCACTTTTGAAGAAAGAGAAGCACCGGCGTATGACGAGGATGCTGTAAAGAAAAGTAAATTGGAGGCTGAAAAAATGAGTGGTAACAATGTGGAAATGTACGCTCATCACGAGAATGGATGCCCAGGATCAAGGACTATGTCATTATGCAATGCGAAAGAAGAAAATGAATCTTCTACTGTAGCATCGGTACCAAATAAGCCAGTATCACGGCTTATGCAATGGCCTTGTCAGATAAAGCTTCTTCCAACAAAAGCTGATTTTTACGAAGGCGCGAAACTTCTTATTGCAGCAGACTGTACAGCCTATGCTTATGCAAACATGCATGAAGATTTTATGAAAGGGAAAGTAACCCTAATCGGATGCCCGAAGCTGGATGATATAGACTATACAGATAAGCTTACAGAGATAATTGAAGGAAATAATATAAAGAGTGTCACCATTGTGCGAATGGAGGTTCCGTGCTGCGGAGGACTCCAGCGAGCAGCAGAGAATGCTTTAAGAAATAGTGGGAAGTTTATTCCATGGCAGGTAGTGACAATATCTCGTAATGGAGAAATATTGATATAAAAATACTATATCAGGAGAAAAGTATAATGAGCTATGCAGAATGAAAAGATAGGATAGACAGTTTTATTGACGAGTGTAACGCGTGGGGTTACAATATATATTTATGAGCAAGAGATATACACGCAAAAACAATTTGCCGGTAGCTATTGTTATCGTCATTGTAATGGCAATAACCGGATTAAATACTTGGGGTGATTCAGATAAAGAATCACCTAAACAGGAGCTTACCCAATTAGAGCAGGCTGAGAATTTCACTGTTGATTTTGAGGATGATGTTGAAAATGGTTCTGCAGAAAACAACTTATATCAGGACTCACAATCTGGAAATGAAGCATATGAGATATTAAACAATAATCAGCCTGAGTTTAGCAATGAGGAGAAGCAATCCACAGAAGCCTTTGAAACATATTCTCAGCTGGATTCTCTGGGAAGATGTGGTGTGGCTTATGCCAATATCTGTCAGGAGCTAATGCCTACGGAGAAGCGCGGCGAGATTGGTATGATAAAGCCAACAGGATGGCATACAATAAAGTACGATTTTGTAGATGGCAAATATTTATATAACAGATGTCACCTTATAGCTTTTTGCCTGGCTGGGGAAAATGCCAATGAGAAAAATCTCATAACCGGCACCAGATATATGAATACCCAGGGTATGCTGCCATTTGAAGAGAAGGTGGCTAGATATGTGGATGATACCAACAACCATGTGTTATATCGAGTGACACCGGTATTTGAAGGCGATAACCTGCTAGCCTCAGGAGTACAGATTGAGGCGTACTCTGTGGAGGATGCGGGAGCTGGAATATGTTTTAATGTATATTGCTATAATATACAGCCTGGTGTTAAGTTGAATTATGCAAATGGAGATAGCGAGCTGGAATAGCTTTGTTATTTTTTTATTATTTTGATTTGTGCCATATTTGCCATAACATTTTCCACAAAAACCATCATACGATTTTGTGAAAATCACATACACAAAATATGGTGGTGTCAAGTAGAATATCCCCTATCCTTATGCTATAATTAGGCATAGTTAATAAATTAAAAGGTTTTATTAATTGAACCTGAACTAATGTACAACTACATAAAATAAGCTTATTGGAGGGGGAAATTACACATGAGCGAAACAACAAAGGGAGTACAGACACCGTCTGCAACTCACGGTATCTCCACCAAGGAGAAGATGGCATACGCCTGTGGAGATTTTGGAGGTGTATTGACATTTTCATTGATTTCATCATTTTTGACAATGTTCTACACAGACTGTATGCACATTCCATTGGCACAAATTACAATTCTTATGTTGGTTGCCAGAATCTGGGATGCTATCAATGATCCACTTTGGGGAGGATTCATTGATTCTAGAAAACCAACCAAGGCTGGACGATTCAGACCTTATGTACTTGGAGCTTCAATTCCACTTGCTATTGCAGCAGTGTTAATGTTTACAAAGATTCCAGGATTATCACCACAGCAGTATTTGATCTATGCATATGTTACATATATACTCTATGGAATGATGTACACTGGTGTTAATATTCCTTACGGATCACTTGCTTCAGTTATTACAGATGATCCACAGGAGCGTTCATCACTTTCTGTATGGCGTTCAGTTGGAGCTGGATTTGGTAATATTCCATCAATGATTATCTTGCCACTTATTGTTTACTCAACAGCAGCTGATGGCAAGACCAAGGTTTTGGAATCAAGCAAGCTTACAATTGCTATTGTGGCAATTGCAATTTTGTCAGTTATTATTTACTTTATTCACTTTAAGGGAACTACAGAACGTGTACAGCTTCCACCTTCACAGAAGAGAGAAGGCAAGATGCATATCTTCAGAACTGTAGGCGATTTGTTCAAGAACCCACCATTTATTTTCCTGTGCATTACATCAATGCTTCTTATTGCATTCCAGATGTATACACAGACAACTTACAATTACTTGTTTAAGAACTACTATGAGAAGCCAGGTTTATTTGCATTTGTTACAGTATGTACTTATGTGCCAATGGCATTGTTCTTGCCAGTAATTGGCAAGCTTGTTAGAAAATATGGTAAGAAGGAAATCTGTGCATTTGGACTTGGATTTGCAGCAGTGATCAATTTCGTAATGTATGGAATTGGATTTACAGGCTTGGCTCATAATCCGATGGTATTTATGGCACTTCTGTTCTTCTCAGGAGCGGGACAGACATTCCTTACACTTGAAGTATGGGCACTTGTTATGGATGTAATCGATTATCATGAGTTGAAGACAGGTCGTCGTGAAGAGGGTACATCATATGCACTTTATTCATTTACAAGAAAGCTTGGACAGACACTGGCTGGCGTAGGCGTTCCAATTTTACTTGGAGTAATTGGATACAATGTCAATGCAGCTGCACAGACAGCAGAGGTTACAGCTAGACTTTATACAATGGCAACACTTGTACCTGCTATTGTACTTGTAGTTATGTTCGTATGCTTAGGATTCGGATATTCATTATCTAAGAAGAAGCTTGAGGTAATGTATGCAGATCTCGAGGCTAAGAGAGCTAAGGAGATGGCAGAATAATATTTGACCACACATGTATAAATTTGATTTTTGAATCAAAAAAACACAAAATATCAAATCTACACATGGGAAAAATTTGACAAAAAAATAACTATTGTTTACACGAGCTAAAGGATGCGATATCGTTAATTATAAGGTGACGAGTCGCATCTTTTACATTATGACAGACCCGCTGAAAGTTGTGGATTCAGTGATATAGGATGCGAAATAAAAACGGAGGGTATTTATATAATGAGCAGAATGGAATTCAATGTGCCAGGACGAGCTAGTAAGGTCCTGGAAGAACTCTACAAAGATATGGAACGCCGTATTGAGAGTTCGCCATTTGGATTGTGCCCTATTGATATGTCTCGAGCATTTCTTGAGATGTGTCATGCACAGTCCTGTGGAAAATGTGCTCCATGTCGAATTGGCCTTGGTCAGCTGAAGAATCTGATGGATGATGTGCTTGAAGGCCGTGCCAATATGGAGACTCTTGAGATAATCAGGGAGACAGCTGAGACTGTAATGGATACAGCAGACTGTGCCATCGGTTATGAAGCTGCCAATATGGTTTACAAGGGAGTTGTGGGATTTAGAGATGAGTACATTTCCCATATCGAGACTGGTAAATGTACTTGCAATTACAAGCAGCCTGTACCATGCGTATCTCTATGCCCTGCAGGGGTAGATATACCAGGTTACATTGCTTTGATTAGAGAGGGCAGATATGCTGATGCAGTTCGATTGATTCGCAAGGATAATCCTTTCCCAACAACCTGTGGTTATATCTGCGAGCATCCATGTGAAGCTAGATGTCGTAGAAATATTATTGATGATGCGGTAAATATTAGAGGACTTAAGCGCATGGCAACAGAGTTTGCCGGTTATGTTGAGCCACCAAAATGTGAGCCTTCAACTGGAAAGCGTGTTGCTATTGTAGGCGGTGGTCCAGGTGGACTGTCAGCTGCATATTATCTACAGCTTATGGGACATCAGACAACTGTATTTGAGATTCATGAGGGGTTAGGAGGAATGCTTCGTTATGGTATTCCAAATTACAGATTGCCAAAGGATAAATTGGATAATGACATCCAGGCAATATTAGATACAGGTGTTGAAATTAAGTATGGCCTGCGAATTGGCAAGGATATAGAGATTGATACTCTTAGAAAAGAGTATGATGCGGTTTTGATTACTATTGGTGCTTCAACTGACAAGAAGCTTGGAATTGAGGGAGAGGATGCAACTGGAGTTGTATCAGCTGTATCATTCCTGCGTGAAGCCGGTTGCGGTGGCGGCATGGACCTCACTGGCAAGGAAGTATGTGTTGTTGGTGGTGGAAATGTATCTATGGATGCAGTTCGTACAGCAATGCGAAAGGGTGCCAAGAAGGTTAGCATTATTTACCGTCGTAGAATTGCAGATATGACTGCTCTTCGTGAGGAGATTGATTCTGCTGCTGAGGAAGGAATCGAGATGATGACTCTCAAGGCTCCATCCAAGATTGAAAAGAATGAGGATGGCAGTGTAAAGGGCTTGTGGGTTACACCTCAGATGATTAGTGCCATCAAGGGTGGCAGAGCTTCTGTGAAGCCATCAGGTGAAGAGGAGTTCATGGTGCCATGTGATGTGCTTATTGTAGCTATTGGACAGGATATCGAAACCAAGGCATTTGCCGAGGCAGGTGTTCCTATTAGTGATAGAAATCTGATTCAGTCCAACAATGCAGGAACTTTTGAAAATGTACCTGGTGTATTTGCCGGAGGAGACTGTGCAACTGGACCAGCTACAGTTATTAGAGCTATTGCAGCTGCCAAGGTATTGGCTCACAATGTGGACGAATATCTGGGTTACAACCATATTATAACCTGTGATGTGGATGTGCCATCTACCAATACAGATGATAGAAAACCATGCGGTAGAGTAAATATGAACCTCAGACCGGCTGGTGAGAGAAAATGTGATTTCGAGGGTGTCGAGGAGCCTATGACTCTGGCTGAATGTAATCAGGAAGCAAATAGATGCTTGAGATGTGATCATTTCGGATTTGGATCATTTAAGGGAGGCAGAGCGATAGAATGGTAAATATAACTATTGATAATATACAAGTATCGGTTCCTGAGGGGACTACTATAATGGAAGCTGCTGCTCAGGTTGGAGTAGATATTCCTAAGCTCTGTTTCTTGAAAGAGATTAATGAAATTGGAGCTTGCCGCGTATGTGTTGTTGAAGTTGAGGGCAAGGATAAACTCATTGCTTCCTGCAACAACATTGTGGAGGAAGGGATGGTAGTATATACCAATTCCGCCAAGGTTAGAAAACATAGAAAGACGATTGTGAGATTGATCTTATCTCATCATGATTGCAATTGCTCTTCATGTGTGAGAAATCAGAACTGCGCATTGCAGACTATGGCCAAGGATTTAAATATCCTTATGGTGCCTTACAAAAAGGAGATTCTGGATAATAAGTGGGATAGAAGCTTTCCACTTATTAAAGAAGCGTCGAAATGTATTGATTGTATGAGATGCATCAATGTATGTGAGAAGGTTCAGGCTATGAATGTCTGGGATTTACTTGGTACAGGTTCAAGAACTCAGGTTTCAGTAGCGGGTAACAGATTAATTAGAGAAGCTGATTGTGCATTGTGCGGTCAGTGTATTACACATTGTCCTGTAGGAGCATTGAGAGAAAGAGATGATACTACAGATGTATGGCATGCAATTGAGGACGAATCCAAGATTACTGTGGTACAGGTAGCACCTGCTGTTAGAACTGCATGGGCCGAAAACTATGGATTGGATGAAGCACATTCAACCATGGGACATATGACAGATGCTTTGAAGCGAATGGGATTCGATTATGTATTTGATACAACATTTTCCGCAGATCTGACAATCATGGAAGAGGGAACTGAATTTATTTCCAGATTTACTTCAGGAGATACAGCTGATATGCCAATGTTTACATCATGCTGTCCAGGATGGCTTCGTATGATCAAGGCGAAATATCCTAATCTGGTTGGTAGATTATCTACGGCAAAATCACCACAGCAGATGTTTGGAGCAGTTATGAAATCATACTTTGCAGAGAGTATTGGTGTGAATCCGGAAAATATTGTGACTGTATCAATTATGCCTTGCGTAGCCAAGAAGGAAGAGTCTACTATGGAGCTGTTCCATGGTGAGTATGCAGGACATGATGTGGATATAGTATTGACTACCAGAGAGTTGAACCGAATGATGGCAACTGCTCATATTGCTCCTGATTCATTGGAGAAGGTAGAGTGTGATGACCTCATGCATGATATAACTGGAGCTGGCGTAATCTTCGGCACTTCAGGTGGTGTTATGGAGGCTGCACTTCGTTCCGCACATTATCTCATTACAGGTGAGAATCCTAATCCAGATACATTTAAGGATGTGAGAAGCACTCGTGAGGTGGAAGGATACAAAGAAGCAGAGTACCATATTGGAGATGCTACAGTCAAAGCTGCAGTTGTATCAGGTTTGGGAAATGCTGAGAAGCTTATTGAGAAATGTCTGGCACATGAAGTTCATTATGATTTTGTAGAAGTTATGGCTTGTCCTGGCGGATGTGTAGGTGGCGGTGGCCAGCCAATTCATGATGGGGAAGAGCTTGCTACACCAAGAGGTGCTAAACTGTATGAGCTGGATAGAAATGAGAAATATAGATTCTCTCATGAAAATCCAGATGTTCAGAAGCTATATGAGAATTATTTTGAAAAACCAAATTCTCACAAGGCACATATGTTGCTTCATACTACTCATAGAGTAGAAGGATTCTAGTTACATATAAATATAAGAGGGTGAGGATAATCACAGATTATCCTCGCCCCATTTTTTTAGGTCAAGTAGTATAGGTATTAGTGAAGTTGCTTTGGGCGTGAGAGAATACTCTACCCTGACAGGCATCTCATCATATTGAGTCCTTTTTACCAGGCCATCATTTTCCAGATCTTTGAGAGATTGAGCCAACATAGTATTGGTTATTCCGTATACTGAACGGCGTAAATCTCCGTATCGTATTACTTCGTTGTTGTCGATTACACATAATATCATGATTTTCCATTTGCCACCGACAATGTTTAATACCTTCTTCAGACCGCATCCATCTCCGGCTAAGTCATCGCAGAGAGGCTCTTTCTTATTTCTTCCCATGCGCTTATCCTCCTTCTAATATTTGAAATTTATTAATCCATAAATAATAATGAACATAATCCTGTGGAATCCCAGGTAAGTTTTTTCTTACCAGGTTAATAAATTTTGCGTACTTGATATATTTTCCGTACCACTTATAATATATTAAGTCTCAACCAGAAAAAAATCAAATAGTTATTGTGGAAGGAATGTATTGTATATGAGCAAGAGAAGAGCAACTGTGAATATAGAAGTGTGTGTTGCCTGTGGCGTATGCGCTAATCAGTGCCCACGGGGAGCAATTTCTATCAATAGAGGCTGCTATGCCCAGGTGGATGTTGATAGATGTGTTGGATGTGGAATATGTGAGAAGGCGTGCCCTGCAAATGTGATTACATTACTGGACATAGAAGATATGGAGGCAAGAAATGGCAAATAAGAAGAAAAATTGGTATGATTATCTATGGATTTGGTCCATTGTATATTTTGCATTGGGATTCTTTAATATTATGTTTGCGTGGCTGGGACTGATTGATTTTATCTTACCTCTTATCTTTGCACTTGTAGGCGGAAATAAATGGTTCTGCAATCACATGTGTGGACGCGGACAACTGTTTTGGATTTTAGGTAGAAATGCAAAATGCTCCAGAAGAAAACCTGCACCTAGATGGATTTCATCAAAGTGGTTTAGATATGGCTTTATGATTTTCTTCCTAATTATGTTTGGCACAATGATATTTCAGACTTATCAGGTGTTTGCAGGCGCATCTGGATTGAAACAGGTAGTAAAATTATTCTGGACATTTAAAGTGCCATGGCAATGGGCATATTCAGGTGGACCTTTCCCCCAGTGGATGGTTCAGTTTAGCTATGGATTCTACAGCTTGATGCTTACATCGACTTTGATAGGCCTCATTGTAATGGTGTTATATAGAGAACGTACCTGGTGTACATTTTGTCCAATGGGCACTATGACTCAGGGTATATGTCAATTAAAAGCGAATGGAGATAGAAAATGATGACAATAGAAGAAAGAGCTGATTTAGCAGCACAATTAAAGGCAACTGGACAGTGCAACTGCACTCAGTCAGTGTTAAAGGTTTTTGAGGACAAGATGGATGTAAATCCAGAAGAGTTTGGAAAACTGGCTTCAGGTTTTGCAGCTGGTATGGGATGCATGGAGAGCACTTGTGGTGCTTTGATAGGAGCTACAATGGTAGCAGGATGCATCACTGATGGAATGGGAACTCCTAGATATTCCAGAGAGATTATGTCGAAATTCAATGATAAATGTGGCGCAACAATCTGCAAAGATCTCAAAGGAATTGAGACTGGACGCGTGCTTTGCGAATGCCCAAATTGTGTGAGAAATGCAGTTTTGGCCTTGGGTGAGACATTAGATGTCTAACCTGTGATTAAATTATATACTTTGACAGCAACGGAGGCGAGCTCAGGCTCGCCTATTTTGTTGCATGTATCTGTTATATCTTCTGCAGTTGTATCATCTGAATTTATAACTGGTTTAATACGAGACAGTAGATTATGTGTATGTCGGTAAATATTATCACTTTGCTCATCCACATATACATCCAACATATCGAGAGCAATATCAGGATTTACTCTGGTTACATACAGAGCACGATATAAGCCTGCCAGAGGACAGACGATTTTGGCTACATCTGGCTTCATATCGCAGTAAGCAGCTCCGTATATCATAGAGAGATACTCGCCTCTGTTCCAGATGAGATCAGCCTTGCCGTATCTGAAACTCTCCATTAAGTTACGGAGGAAATATTTATAAATTGTATCTTTGTCGATTACATATTCCTGTTCTGCTTTAAAGTACATATTTTACCGCCTTATTATCTTATATTATTTAGATTCTGGCATAATTGCCTTTGGGTCACCCTTGGTAATTGTATTTACCAATAGTTTCCATTTGCCTGGTCGGGACATTTTGGCTTCATCAATATTTGGCAGGAGATGAAGGGCTTTGTTTCCTGCTTTATCCCAATGTGGAGCACCGTTATGATTTGGATTTCCCGTTTTGGCAAATGCTATGAGATAATCTATCATCATATCTGAAATCAGATAATCACAAGGTCTGTAAGGTCTATGGCTTCTGTCCAAAGTACCAAACATATATCTGATATCAGCAGAGTGAAATGCTCTATTATCATCTGCTCCTGGAGCATCTATATCAAAATAGTATATATATGCGCCTACTGATTTGCCGAATTTATTGCCAATAGCAGACATTATGATAGCATACATGTCATTATTGGTATAGCCAATCATATAATCAATAGGAATTGGATTGTTGATTATTGTATCAACTGGTGCGTCAATGAGATATCCATCCACAACAGGCATGGTATTGTAGGTATTGTCCTTTCGACGAGTTCGCAATTCCTCGATTCCTTCAAATATCTTCTTGGCATCAGCTTTTTTAAGTTCGGCAAAGGATTTGACACCTATGGTGTTCATCAGGTCTTCCCAGTATTCATTGGTATCAGATGCCATTCTAGGGAGAGCGAATTTAGGGAAGAGTCCTGCACCGGACATCATTACAGCGTGCTGGAATAATCCCTGACATTTATTATTTAGAACCAGATACTGAATGGAAATTGCTCCAGCGCTCTGGCCCATTACAGTAATATTTTCCGGATCACCACCGAAGGCTTCGATGTTGGCTTTGATCCACTGTAAAGCTTTGTACTGATCATCCAATCCGAAGTTACCCTCATGACCGAATTGCTCCTTGATGGCTGGATTGGTGAGATAACCGAAGATTCCAACGCGATAGTTGATGGTGACACATATAGCACCTTTTTGTGCCAAGGCTGCTCCATCAATAGCGCTATCATAATTGCATCCTGAATCAAAACCTCCACCGTGAATAAATACGATAACAGGATAGTTCCTGCCTACCATAGTATCGCTAGGTGTTAAGATGTTGAGATTCAAGCAATCCTCAGAATAGTTATAATCTATATTTTCACGGAATTCCTTGTGATAGAATTTGCGAACAGGATGCTCCAGATGTTCAAACCAAATGCGCTTCTGTATGCAGGCGTCCCCATGACGAGTGGCATTATAAACCCCATCTGCGCCTACTCGCTTGAGATTGTCTTCACTGACATTTGGAGTCTGAGTTACCTGAGACCAGTCGGTGATGAGAGTGGCATATTCAAATCTGTTGGCGTTGGCAAATTTTACACCGAGAAATTCGAAATAATCACCTTTGTTTAACCCTACAATTTTGCCACATTTGGTATTCAATTGAATTAATTCTTCCATTAATTTATGTTCCCCCTAATACATCATAAAAGATAGATTTATTATAGCATATTATCTTGACAAGAATACAATATATGGTACTATGTTAGTGGTGACTAACTCAAAGAACGCCGGCGCATACCGGCGATTCTTTTTAGCGCATGGTTAGTTACAACTAACCTGCTTATTCATTTATTGCTGGTCTTACAAATAAGCAAGTTGTTGTAATCTATATTGCCAGGTTGACCTGTATACATATTGATCAAGGAAAACTGGTAAGCGCGGGGTGGGCGCTGTAGCGTAGAAATAGGAGAATAAAAACATGCCGGAGAAATATGTTATAGAACATTGTTCCCCTACACTTGCGGGAATTAAGACTGGAAATTTATTCAGAATACAACTGGAAGATCTTTCAAACATTTATGATGAAATTAGAGAGTTGAATAATGTATTATTGAGTAAAGGCTTGAGAACTGTTCCAGTTCAGATTACTGATAAGTACGCGCTTGTATATATTTACAGACCGGATTTGCTGGAAAGAGATTTAAATAGTCCGGAGGCCCTTGAGATACTGGAAAAGAAAGGATATGCGTGTACAAGTACTATGAGCTGTCTGGTTCAATTGATTCATCATTTGGCAGAGGACAGCGAATTCCCTCATGAGATTGGATTGTTTCTGGGATATCCTCCATCCGATGTGAAACAGTTTATGGCAAATCCTTGCCAGGGAGTGCAGTGTTCTGGTTGTTGGAAAGCATATTCGAACCCGGCAGAAGCCGAAAGAACATTTAACAGATATAAGAAATGTACTGAGGTATATCGACGACTACATCAGGAAGGGAAGAGTTTATCACAGTTAGCAGTCAAGACTCAGAAAGGAAGCCTTTGTATATAGTAAACTTGTTCAATTACATATATTCTTAAACAAATCTTAATGACTTCACATATTTAATCTTAAAATTGAATAGTATAGAATGAAAAGCGTAATAAATATTTTGCAAAATATTAATGGAGATTATAACTATGTACAAAATTCTTGTGTGTGATGACGAGAGAGATATTGTAAATGCTTTGAAGATATATCTGACTGGTGAGGGATATGATGTTGTGGAAGCCTATAATGGCATTGAAGCTCTGGAGATGCTTCAGAAATATAATGGAGCTAGTTCCGGGGAAGCAGATAATATTCATCTTGTTCTGATGGATATAATGATGCCGCAGATGGATGGAATTGAGGCCATGGTGGAGCTTCGCAAATCCTATAATATTCCTGTGATTTTGCTTACAGCCAAATCAGAGGATATGGATAAGGTGCTGGGATTAAATGTTGGTGCAGATGATTATATTACCAAACCATTTAATCCGGTGGAATTAATTGCAAGGGTAAAATCCCAGTTGCGCAGATATATGATGTTAGGTGGAGCGAAGGGCGCATTTTCACAAGGTGGACAAGAAGACAATAAGCTGGTCATTGGTGGGATTGAGCTTGATGACAGATCCAAGGAAGTTACTCTGGATGGTGAAAATGTAAACCTGACTCCGCGAGAATATGACATCTTGAAACTGCTTATGAAGCATCCTGGTAAAGTATATTCGCCTCAGGAAATATATCAGGAGGTGTGGCAGGATCCGTCTTATGGAGCAGAAAATACCGTGGCAGTGCATGTACGACACTTACGGGAGAAGTTGGAGTACGACCCTGCAAACCCTCGTTATCTCATAGCCGTATGGGGACATGGTTACAAAATGAGTGATAATTGAGAGGAAGAATGATATGTTTGAGAAATTAAAAGGAAAACCTTCGGCCAAAATAATATTTTTTGTGTTGTCAGTTTTATCAATATCATTTTCAATAGTAGAATTCTGTAATATATTATTGAAGAGTATGCTGTTGGAATATGGAAGTGGAGACCTGTATAGAGAACTTCAGGTTGATTATATCGAGGATTATGTGCATGGGATTGAAAATATGTCGGATATCTGTATTTATCTGGGATTGGTAGTTGGTATAATATGCAGTATTTTCTTCTTTATAGGTTATATGACTATATCAGGGTACTATGTTGTAGATAAAGAGTTACAGGTTCAGAGACGTGGATTGTCAAAGATACCATTGGATCTAAATTTTGGTATATTCATGGTGCTAGAAGGATTGGCAATGAGTTTGCTGGCAGAGCTCAGTTATGTGCTTGAAATGGGCAGTAATATGGCTGGAATAATTGTGTTGATGATATGCCTCATTGCTGTGGCTATGGTGGCTGTAGCTTTGCTTTATGTCATGACATTGTCAGTAAATTTTAAAATGCCAAAGTGGTGGAGAAATACTATTATATATAAAGTGTGGTCATTTTTTTACAGTCGGTTAAAGAATGTTATGGAAAATATACGCCGATATGCTGCACAGGTGAAAATGCAGCGTCGTATATGGATGCTATTTGCATTAATTTCCTTTGTAGAATTAGTTCTAATGTTGAACTGTATGGATTTGAATGCATTTGGGCTTTTGATCTTTTTATGGATGTTTGAAAAAATAGCATTTATGATTGTGATTTATACCATTATTAAGCAGTTTGGCATAATAAAGGATGCTACCAAGAGAATTGCAGCAGGCGATTTGGAAGCAGAAGTTAACACGGAGAAAATGTATATAGATTTGAAGGAGGAAGGAGATTATCTGAACTCGATCAAAAACGGCCTGGATGTGGCAATTGAGCAGCGCATGAAATCTGAGAGATTCCAGACAGAACTTATAACAAATGTAAGTCACGATATCAAGACTCCTCTTACTTCAATTATTAATTATGTGGATTTGTTAGGTAAAGAGAAATTGGAAAATGCCAAGGCTAAGGAGTACTTGGAAGTGTTGGCTCGTCAATCACAGAGATTGAAGAAATTGTTACAGGATCTGTTGGATGCATCCAAAGCTTCTACTGGAAATGTAGAATTACATATGGAGCAGGTAAATGCATGTGTACTGCTAAATCAGACTGTTGGAGAGTTCCAGGAGAAACTGATGAATTCAGGTATTGAACTTAATATTAAGTTGCCGCAGGAGGAGATACAAATAAATGCAGACAGCCGTTATTTATGGAGAGTATTTGATAATCTTATGAATAATATTTGCAAGTATTCTCAGCCTAATACCCGTGCATATATTAATCTTGAAAAATCAGGTGAAAACACTGTTATATCATTTTTGAATATTTCCAGGGAACCATTAAATATTTCCAGTGAAGAACTTATGCAGAGGTTCGTCAGAGGGGATTCCTCAAGAAATACTGAGGGTAGCGGATTGGGACTTTCAATTGCGCAATCACTTACTAAACTCATGGGTGGAACTATGGAGTTGTCAGTGGAAGGAGACTTATTTAAAATACAATTGATTTTTTAGAAAATCTGATATATTTACAAGCTTTTTGCAACAGCCGAAAGTATAGAAAATAAGTGGAATTCAGGGGGAGATATGGTATCATAGGAGTGTAGCTTGATTTGAGACAACAGCGAGAAATCAAGCTGCACTAAAATGATATTTATGGGGGAATAATAAATGAAGAAAAGAATTGTAATGGGACTAATGATAGGCGTACTTTCATTGTCCCTTTTTGCGTGCGGAAGAAAGGCTGATGATACAACTGACGAATCAGCAAACAGCGTCAAGATAGATGTGATAGCTGAGGATAATACTTTGGAAAATGATAACGAAGAGAAGGAACTGACTTATGAGGATATGACTAATCTCATGTTTGATTTCAGTTCAGGCGTAGGCGGTTGGGGTACTGAGTTGCGTATTGCTGCAGATGGTTCCTTCGAGGGAAGCTATCATGACTCAGAATTGGGAGATTTGGATGAGACAAGCTATCCAAATGGAACAATATATCTAAATGAATTCAGTGGTAAGTTTGGCGAACTGGAGAAGATGAGCGATTACATTTACAAGACCACATTGGATGAAATCTCATATGATCATGAAATTGATACAGAAGAAATAGATGAGTCAGAGGGCGTTCGATATGTATATGCCGAAGGATATGGCTTGGAGGATGCCAAGGATATTTATTTCTACATGCCAGGATGTCCTATAGAGGATCTTCCGGAGGATTATATTGGCTGGATGCGCAGCAAAGGTGCCTTGGAGGAAGAGGATACTACACTTCCATTTATGGGATTGTATAACGAGACACCTGGAAATGGATTCTCCAGCAGTGAAAAGTAGACAGCAGGTTAATTTAGAAGGACATAAGTATATATGAAGAAATTTGGAAGGCGGCATTTTGTTACAGGACGACAGATTCTAGCCTGTGTAGTTTTGATTATAATGCTGACTGTGATGTGGATATGGGCTTGTCGAGCCCAGACCTATGTGGGCCCACAGGCAGAACGTATAGAATTGGCGCCGTATATAACTAAGCTTAGTAAATACAATAGTGCCGAAGCCAGTGAGGCGAATGCTGAAAATATTGATGACCTGGGATTGGCATCAGAGGATTACGATATTATTTACCAGCAGACTGGCCTAGGCCGGGCTGGGGTTCAAACCATATATGATAGTCATAGATTTTATCGCCTGAAATCGGCTCAGAATTATTTTTACGGTAAGCCGGAAATTTCTGAATCACGACTGGATGTGGTGCGACATTTGGAGCGTGTGGACGGCGTCTATGATGTGGAAAATAATAATGAAATATATCCGATTTTCACTGTGGAGGACGGCGATATTATTATTACCCTTTCCAGCTATATCGGTGGCTGGAGATATGGTCATACTGGTCTGGTAGTGGATGCAGACCAGGGGCTGGTGCTGGAAGCCATGACCTATGGCGAGCCATCCTGCATTGAGAGATTAGACCACTGGGATGAGTATCCTGCCTGGGCAATTCTACGTCCTCGAAATTTGACCAAGGAAGAGAGGACGGCAGTTGCAAGGTATGCACATGACAATTTACAGGGAATCAATTACAGCCTCTTGGCCAGCACCAGAACAGGGGAAGTTGGAAAATGTACAAATCCCCAGCAGGTAATTGAGGCGGTGGCCAATGATGCACTGGTAAATGATGAGAATATCAGCCGAACACAATGTGCTCATATTGCCTGGTATGCTTATCATCTGGCGGGACTGGATTTGGATTCTGACTGGACGGATTATGTGACCCCGGCGGACATTCTGCGGGATGATGATTTGGAACTGGTAATGGAATATGGTTTTTTACAGAATATTTTTGAAGGGAGAAGATAGAGTATGTCACTATCAGGTTTTATGTTTGGAATGATGGCTGGAAAGTCAGACAAGAAGAGGGATGCTAGCTTAGTATTTCCGTCAGAGGTTGAGGCCATTAGAGACATTAATTATGCGGGAAATAATGATATATACAACAATTTGGATATATATTTTCCAAAGGGAACTGAAGGATTACTTCCTGTGATAGTTAGTTATCATGGAGGCGGATATGTCTATGGAACCAAGGAAATTTATCAGCACTATGGAGCCTATCTTGCCAGCAAGGGCTTCGTATTTGTAAATTTCAATTATCATTTGGCACCAAAATATAAGTATCCTACACAGTTGACTGAAGCCAATATGGTTTTTAAATGGGTTGAAGTCAATGCAGAGCAATATCATATGGATATTAAAAATGTATTTGTAGTGGGAGATTCTGCAGGCGCTCAGATGATTAGCCAGTATCTGGCAATATTTACAAATGAGGAATATGCTAAGCTGTTTCCATTTGAGGTGTCTCATGATTTGCGCATTCGCGCTGCAGGCTTAAACTGCGGTTTGTATTCTGTGCCAACAGGAGATGGAGAATCTCTGGATCGTTTCACAAAAGATTTAATGAAGGATTATATGGGGAATGATATTGCAAAATACGCGCAGATGAATGATGTGTTGGGAAATATTAAATCAAATTATCCACCATGTTATATAATGACATCCGAGTATGATTTTCTGAAGGGAAATGCAAAACCTATGTGTGAATTCCTCCAGTCCAAGGGTGTTGAGGCTCAGTGGAAATGCTATGGAACACCAGATAAGAAATATATGGGACATGTATATCATGTGAATATGAATCTGGAGGAAGCCAGAGAGATAAATGATGATGAAGTGGAATTTTTCCGAGCACACATGGTTGAATAAACCAGTCATTTGCTATATGATTGCTTGTGGAATTTATAAAAACAGGAGGCAGAAATGGGAGTATTAGACAATTTACAACCAACATCAGTTTTTAAATATTTTGAGGAGATATGTTCTATCCCTCATGGTTCTAGAAATTTACAGCAGATAAGTGATTATCTGGTTAACTTCGCCAAGGAGCATGGTCTGAAATATCGTCAGGATGAGGAATTGAATGTAATTATCTGGAAGGATGCATCAGCAGGATATGAAGATGCAACACCTGTTATTATACAGGGACATATGGATATGGTTGCTGTAAAGGAACCAGGTTGCACCAAGGATTTGGCAACAGAGGGATTGGATCTTGAGATAAATGGAGACTACATCTCAGCAACAGGTACATCTCTTGGTGGCGATGATGGAATCGCAGTGGCTTATGCACTTGCAATTTTGGATGATGATACATTGGCTCATCCACCTCTTGAGGCAGTTATTACAACCAATGAGGAAATCGGTTTGCTTGGAGCAGCAGCTCTTGATACATCAGACTTGAAGGGCAAGATTTTGCTTAATGCAGATTCAGAGGATGAAGGAATCTTTACTGTAGCATGTGCAGGTGGCGCAACAGCTATTTCTGATATACAGTTGGAACGTGAATCAACAAATCTTGATGCTATTGAGCTACGCTTACATAGTCTCACAGGAGGACATTCTGGAGCAGAGATTCACAAGGACAGAGGAAATGCTTCATATATTATGGCGCGTATCCTTATGAGATTGGATAGCAAGTATGGTATTAGATTGTATGCCATTGATGGTGGTGAGAAGGACAATGCTATCACTATTGAAAATACAGCTACAGTTGTTGCAGGTAGTGCAAATAATGATGAAGTTATTAGCTTCGTAAATGAGTTGTTTGAGGACATCAAGGCTGAGTATGCTGATACAGATCCACATATGGCACTTGATATCAAAACTGTTGCAGTTGGAGAGAGCCTTACTGAGGGTACATATGATGGTCAGGTTATGACAGAGGAGAGCACAATGTCTGTCATTTCTCAGATTATTCATCTGCCACAGGGTGTTGTTAAAATGAGCCATGAGATTGAGGGGTTGGTTCAGACATCTATGAATTTAGGTGTGGTAAAGACTGAGGGCAATAATGCTCAGTTCATTTACTCAGTTAGAAGTTCCAAGGCTTCTGAGAAGGAACAACTCTTAGAATTAATTAAGCATATGACAGCTTATGTAGGTGGCACAACTATTATTGAGGGTGATTATCCAGGTTGGGATTACAATCCTGACAACAAGATAGAAGGAATCATGGTAAATGAATACAAGAAGCTTTATGGAGAAGAACCAAAGGTTGAGGGCATTCACGCTGGATTGGAATGCGGTCTTATGATTGACAAGATGCCAGGATTAGAAGCTATTTCCTTTGGACCACAGATGCATGATATTCATACATTTAAAGAAGAATTATCAATTTCTTCAACTAAGCGTACTTGGGATTTGCTTATCAATACTTTGGCTGCAATTCGCTAGAAAAAAAGCATCAGACGAAGTTTAGGAATAAAATCAAAAACCGTCTGATGCTTGTTTTTTTCGAAATTAGCATGCACTCTCGAAACGACTTGTAATAGTGCTGATAATCTCATCCTTTGGAATACCAAATACGAGACTGAGCTCATTGTATGCTTCGTTTTCTGCATTTCTCAGATAACGCTCATCAAGGGCTGTGATTTTCTTACCTTGCTCTAAGCGTTTCTTCTGTCTGATATAAATTGTCTTGATTACGCTGAACCAATTTGATAAGTCTGCACTCTTTAAGGCATCTTTGTAAGTTTGTTCTCTTTGACGCTCGTTTGATACTGTCAATTCAGCAATTTCTGGGATTTTGTCGATGATTGCTTTGGCCCTCTCTTTTGTTAAAATACGGCGAGTCGCAATTCTTTTGTTATCCACTGGAGTATAAATCTTATCAGTCCCTGAAGTAACAGGAGTAAGAACATAATAAAGACGATCTTCCTGACCGATGTCCAAATGAGTGATATCATTTACTTCATACACACCCTGACATCCATAAACTATCTGTTCACCAACTTCGTACATTTAATCACTTCCTTTTCTATACAACATTATAAAAACCCACTGCAATATATTTTGAAAGCGCATTGCTGGTAAGCAAATTGGCTTTAAAACCATATTAATTATTCAGTTTCCCAAACCGTGCTTAATAATCATAACACCGTGAGAAAGTCAGCGTCAAGTGCAAAAAAGCATAGAAAATACGCATTTTTTGCTATAAAAATTCACAATTTTTCTGGAACAGAAACAGGATGGGCACCCTGTGAATTATACCACTCTAGTGAAAATGTATAAGAATGCTTTCAATTAATCGCTAATATCTTATAACATATTGGTTGGGGCCTGTGCTACAATTATAAGTGCTTTATGAGAAGTTTTAACGGATTTAATGCCTATAGAAAGCGGTGATATATATGAGTAGACAGACTAGAGAAATGGACATGATAAATGGCAAACTGGCACCTAATATTCTGAAGTTTGCTTTGCCACTTGCCGCAACAGGAATATTGCAACAGTTATTTAATGCGGCGGATGTAGCAGTAATCGGTAGATTTGCCGGTAAGGAAGCTATGGCTGCGGTGGGCTCTAATGGTTCAATTATTGGATTGTTGGTAAATATGTTTGTGGGAATCGCCCTTGGTGCCAATGTAGTTATTGCCCATGCTACTGGTCAGGGTGATGATGAGAGAGTTTCTAAAACAGTACATACATCCATAGTTGTGGCAGTTATTGGCGGTATACTTATGACTATAATAGGTGAGATAATAGCCAGTCCTTTGATTAGTGTTATGGGGGTGCCTCCGGAAGTTCGCAGTATGTCTATACTGTATCTGCGGATATATTTATTGGGTATGGCATTTAGCTTCCTGTATAACTTTGAAGCTGCTATTCTTAGAAGTCAGGGTAATACCAGACTTCCAATGGTGGCCCTTACAATTGCCGGTGTGATAAATGTTATTCTCAATCTAATATTTGTAATAGGTTTTGGACTTGATGTGGCAGGAGTTGCTCTTGCAACTGTTATATCAAATGTTGTCAGTTCGGGAATATTGTTGGTGTATTTGAAGAAAGCACAGGGACCAATCAGAGTATATATGAGCAAATTGTGTGTAGATTGGGATGTGTTAATCAAAGTTTTGAAAATTGGAGTGCCATCTGGAATTCAGGGAATGGTATTTTCTCTGTCAAATGTAGTTATTCAATCAGCGATTAACAGCCTGGGCGCTACAATTATGGCAGCTTCTTCAGCGGCATTTAATTTAGAGGTTATAGCATACTATGTATTGAACTCTTACTCTCAGGCTTGTACGACTTTCGTAGGTCAGAACTTCGGTGCCGGTAAATATGACAGATGTAAGAAAGTGCTACAGAACTGCATATTGTTGAGCCTGGTTTCAACAGCAGTTGTGTGTTCTGGAATCCTACTGGCAAGTCATGAATTGCTGGCATTGTTTAATACAGATCCAGAAGTTATAGAAGCCGGAGCAGTCAGACTTCAGATTATTTTTGTAGCATATATATTTACAGTGTTACAGGAAGCTTTTACAGGATATTTGAGAGGTTTTGGTATGTCATTTATTCCGGCCTTGGTTACTGTTGTTGGAATCTGTGGTACCCGATTACTGTGGGTATTTACAATATTTGATCATATGCCTACCTTTTATGTGTTGATGGGAGCATATCCTGTAAGTTTAGGTCTTACAGCATTTATAATCTGGTTGATAATTATGATTGTTAAACCGTCGAAAAGATATGCCAACAAAACGGCGATATAGGAAGGTATTAATAGATGAATTTACTTACGATCAAGAATTTGTCTAAAGCATTTACTGACAAGGTGCTTCTGGACAAGGTGGATTTCAGCCTAGAAGAAGGCGAGAAGGTTGGAATCATTGGCATAAATGGAACTGGTAAATCCACTTTGCTGCGCATCATTGCAGGAGTGGAAGAAGGCGACGAGGGGGATTACATCAAGGGCAAGAATGTGGTTATCAATTATTTGCCTCAGAATCCAGTCTTTGAGCCAGGTCAGACTGTATATGATTATGTAATTACACACAATCAGTGGGATCCTAGTCAGGCATCAACCATGGAAGGTGAGGCCAAGACTATTCTGAATCAGTTGGGATTTGAGGATGTATATATACCAGTGGATAATCTCTCAGGCGGTCAGAAGAAGAAAGTGGCTCTGGCAGCGGTGCTTCTGTCTAGAAATGAAGTGTTGATTCTAGACGAGCCAACCAACCATCTGGATCATCACATGACAGAGTGGCTGGAGGGATGGTTGAAGTCTTATCGTGGAGCTTTGATTATGATTACCCATGACAGATATTTCCTAGATTTGGTATGCAATCGAATCGTAGAAATAGATAAGGGCAAACTGTATTCATACAAGACCAACTATGAGGGATTTCTGGAGTTGAAGTCTCAGCGTGAGGAGATGGCATTGGCCACACAGGCCAAGCATCGCAACATCCTGCGCAAGGAGATTGCATGGATGCAGCGTGGGGCCAGAGCTCGTTCTACCAAGCAGAAGGCTCATATTCAGCGCTATGAGGCATTGCGGGACGAGAAGCCTGTTGAGATTGATTCCAATGTGGAGATTGAGAGTCTCTCAAGTCGCCTTGGAAATAAGACTATTGAGTTGAATCACATAACTGTAACCTTTGAAGGCAGAACATATATCAAGGATTTCTCTTATAATTTCCTGAGAAATGATAGAGTGGGAATCCTGGGCCCTAATGGTTGTGGTAAATCATCTCTTCTGAAGTTGATTATGAAAGAGTTTGAACCGGATTCAGGAACCATTGAAATCGGTGAGACGGTAAATATTGGATATTATGCTCAGGAAGCTGTGGGCATGGATGAAAATCAGAGAGTTATAGATTATGTCAAGGATGTGGCAGAGTACATCCGCACTGAGGATGGATATATATCAGCATCCCAGTTGTTAGAGAAATTCCTGTTTACAGGCTCAATGCAGTATCAAAAGATTGGTAAACTCTCAGGTGGTGAGAAGAGGAGATTGTATCTGGCCAGAGTTTTGATGGGTGCGCCAAATGTATTGATTTTGGACGAGCCAACCAATGATTTGGATATTTCAACTCTGTATATATTGGAGGATTATCTGGATACATTTCAGGGGATATTAATTACTGTATCCCATGACAGATACTTCCTGGACAGAGTGGTTAATCGTATGTTGACTTTTAATTCAACTGGCGAGATTACGCTGTTTAACGGTAGTTATTCTGATTATTACAACAGTCATCGCAGTGAGTTTGAGATTGCTGTTGGCAATAAGAAAACAACTGGTGGCAATAATTCTACATCAGATAATTTTGCTGACGGGACAAATGGAGATTCAGGCGAACAATTGTCAGGAGCGGAGGCTTATAAGCAGCAGAAAGCTCAGAACAAGAAGCTGAAATTCACATATAAAGAACAATTGGAATATGATACCATTGAGGACGATATAGAAGCTCTGGAAAATAAAATCGCAGAGGTTGATGAACAGCTATCTGATCCGAAGATTGCCAGTGATTTTGTGAAGCTTAATGAACTGGGAGCAGCCAAGAGTGAGTTGGAAGCTCAGCTTGATGAGAAGATGGACAGATATGTGTATTTAGAAGAACTGGCTGAGAAAATTAAGGCAGGAGAGTAGAGAAATGTTACGAGACGAAATTTATAAGATTTACGGAACCGATTATAAGGATATGACAATTCGCATATTGGAGGAGGCTGATTTGCAGCAGGCTATTTGTAATAAGGCCGAGGCTTTGGGACAGGCTGATGCAACTAAGCTTCGTATTGGAATCAAGCCTAATCTTGTGTCCCCAAGTCCTGCCAATTTCGGTGCAACTACTCATCCGGAAATTGTTGCCGGTATTATAGAATATCTCCAGGCTCGTGACTTCGCGGATATTAAAATCGCAGAGGGTTCATGGGTGGGGGACAAGACGACCGATGCCTATGAGTTCTGTGGATACAAGACTCTGTGCGAGAATTATAAGGTGCCTTTTGTGGATGCACAGAAGGATGGTCATCATACAGTTGACTGCAAGGGCTTGGATATTGAGATTTGTGATGTGGTAAATGATATTGATTTCCTCATAAATGTACCTGTTATGAAGGGCCATTGTCAGACTAAAATCACCTGTGCTCTCAAGAATATGAAGGGCCTCATTCCAAATACTGAGAAGAGACATTTCCACAGCATGGGACTTCATCGCCCCATTGCACATTTATCACAGGGAATCCATCAGGACTTCATTGTGGTGGATCATATCTGCGGAGATTTGGATTTCGAGGATGGAGGTAATCCTGTAGTTCGTAATTGTATTATGACAGCTTTAGATCCTGTTCTTGTGGATGCTTATGTATGTAAGCTTATGGGGCTTACTGTAGATGATGTGGAATATGTGAAGCTAGCTGGAGAGATTGGAAGCGGTAGTATTGATATAGCAGGTGCTAGAATCTATGACTTGAACGAGGGCAATATGGACAAAGAAGCACCTCGTGAGAACAAGGTGCTTCGTGTCAAATATGCAGTGAATGAAGTTGATTCATGCAGTGCTTGTTATGCTAATTTAGTACCGGCATTGCTTCAGTTAGAAGACGAAGGCCTTCTTGAGAAGCTGGATTCCCAAATTGCCATAGGCCAGGGCCATCAGGGTGAAACAGGTAAAATCGGAATTGGAAAATGTACCCGTAATTTCGATTTCTGTATTATGGGATGTCCACCGGATACAGAACATATCTATTCTGAGTTGAAGAGATATATTACTGAATAGGATTACTTCCTATATATATAAGTTCCTGAACTACTGTTTCCATACCTTCTAAGCTTACATGCTCATATGGTCCATGGAAGCCGTATCCGCCTGTTCCTAAGTTTGGACAAGGCAGTCCCTTAAATGAGAGCTGAGCTCCATCTGTGCCACCTCTGATTGGACGAGAGATTGGACTTAAACCAACAGATTGAATAGCATCCTTGGCCAGCTTGATGATTTCTGGATGTTTCTCCATAATTACAAGCATGTTCTCATAGGAATCTTTTATAGTGCATGTGATATTGGCAGTCGGATAGGCGGCTGTCATTTTTTTGCAAATATTTTCCACAACAACCTTGCGGTTTGCAAAGGAATCCTTGTCATGGTCTCGGAGAATATAAGCAAGTTTTGCATGTGCCACATCTCCTGACATTTCTATTAAATGATAGAATCCCTGACGATCTTCTGTGTGAGCTGGAGTTTCCTCAGCTGGTAATGCCTGAGCAATTTCTGTAGCTATAAGAGCAGCATTTACCATAATGTCCTTTGCTTCACCTGGATGTACATTAACACCATCAATTTCAATAATAGCAGATGCAGCATTGAAGTTCTCGTAAGCTACTTCATCCTCGCTGTCTCCATCTACTGTGTATGCATAGTCTGCAGCGAATCCTTCTACATCGAATTTGTCTGGACCCCGTCCAACTTCCTCATCAGGAGTGAAGCAGATATGAATCTCTCCGTGCTTTACTTCCGGATGCTTAATGAAATAAGAAGCAGTGGTCATAATCTCTGCTACACCGGCCTTGTCGTCAGCTCCGAGAAGTGTTGTTCCATCGGCAGTGATTAGAGTTCTGCCAGCTAATTTCATGAGCTCAGGGAAATCCTTTACAGTAATGACTTTGCCGGAATCTCCCAGAGGGATGTCCTTGCCATCGTAATTCTCATGGATAATAGGATTTACATTTTCACCACTGTAATCAGGCGCTGTATCCATATGGGCGATAAGTCCTACAACTTTATGATTTTCCATACCTTCTGAGGCTGGAAGTACAGCAGTTACATAGCAGTTATCGCTAACCTTGACCTGCTGTAAGCCAAGTTCTTTTAACTCATTTTCTAATATACGAGCCAGGTCGAACTGTCTGGTTGTACTAGGTATATTTTCCACATCATCTTCGCTGGTGGTATAGACCTTCACATATCGAAGAAAACGTTCTAATAATTCATCTCTGAATTCAGTCATGATTTTACACTCCTTTATATCATTTAGTTGATTTACGCTTTTTACAAGAAACTATTATAGGTCTGCAAGCATAAGTTAGTATATCACTTTTCAATAGAAAAAACTCATATTATCTGATATAATGGTTAATAATTGACTTTATGATGCTGGGGAGGAGGATTATATGTCAGGTTTAGTTCAGACTAATGAAAAGTGTATTGGTTGCAATAAGTGCATTAGCGTATGTAGTTGCGATGGGGCAAATGTGGCTGTTGTTGATGAAAATGGTAGAAACATTATTCATGTAGAGCCGGACAAGTGCATAGCTTGTGGCGCATGTATTTCAGTTTGTGAGCATGGTGCTAGAGAGTTTATTGACGATACAGAGAGATTCTTTAACGATTTAAAATCTGGGGAGCAGATTTCTATTTTGCTTGCGCCTGCATTCAAGGCGAATTATCCAAAGGAATATGAAAATATTTTAGGACAATTGAAGAAGTTAGGTGTAAAGCGAGTTATAAGTGTATCTTTTGGTGCAGATATAACAACATGGGGATATATTCAATATATTCAAAGAAATAATTATTTTGGTGCTATTTCTCAGCCTTGCCCGGCTGTTGTAGGATATATTGAGAAATATAAACCAGAACTTCTGCCGAAGCTTATGCCGGTGCATTCACCTATGATGTGCGCGGCAATTTATGCCAAAAAATATATGAATATTAATGATAAATTAGCTTTTATCAGTCCTTGTATTGCCAAGAAGAATGAGATTGATGATCCAAATACTAATGGATATGTATCCTATAATGTCACATTTGATCATATGATGAAATACTTGAGAGAAAATCCTGTATCTGGTGCAACGCCTTTTACAGATGAAATTGAATATGGTCTTGGTTCCATCTATCCTATGCCAGGTGGATTAAAGGAAAATGCTAGGTGGTTACTGGGGGACGAAGTACTGATTCGCCAAAAAGAAGGTACTAATCATATGTTTGGATATTTAGATAGAAATGCAGCAATGATTAAGCAGGGGGCGAACCCGTATTTGTTTATAGATGCCTTGAATTGTAGTAGTGGATGTATAGCTGGTACTGCAGTTGAAAAGGAAAATATGCATAATGAGCAAGTATTCTTTGAAATTCAGAAAATCAAGGAAGCTAGTAAGAAAGATGGTAAGAAATCTCCGTGGAGTAGAGTTATAACACCAGAGAAAAGATTGGCAAGTTTAAACAAGCAATTTGGCAATTTGAAATTAGAAGATTTCATTCGCCATTATAATGATAAGAGCAATTTGGTTGATATTAAGAAACCTTCTGCAGAAGATGAAGAACGCATTTATAATGAGATGCACAAGAATACCGAAGAAAAACGCAATATTAACTGTTCATGTTGTGGCTATTCAAGTTGTAAAGAGATGGCAAGTGCTATATATAACGGCTTTAATCATAAAGAAAACTGTGTATATTATGCCAAGGAAGAGATTGAACTTGATAAGATTGAAAAGGCCAAAATGGCTGATGAGATTCGAGAAGAGCATGAAAAGTCCAAAGAATTTACAGTTGAAATTGCTAATCAAATCACCAATAGTTTTAGTAGCTTAGGGGAGCAGATTGACTCTATTGAGTCTGATAGTAAGAATAATTTCAGAGAATGTAAAGAGATAGCAGAAGCAATGACTTCAATGAATGATTTTGCATCTAATTTACAGGATGTATTGACGAATATTGAGAATAGTATTGAAAAATTAGAGCAGAATAATACTGAAGTTATCAATATTGCAGCACAGACTAATCTGTTGGCTCTTAATGCTTCTATTGAGGCTGCCCGTGCAGGGGAAGCTGGAAAGGGATTTGCAGTTGTTGCTGATGAAATTAAGAATCTGGCCGAAGGTTCACGAAATACGGCAGATGATTCTAATGAGAATAACCAGAGTATTAAAGGCGAGGTTGATCAGCTCCTCAATGGTGTAAAGAGTATCATGGAAGTCATTGAAAATGTTAATCAAAGGACAGCTGAACTGACTGCTTCATCAGAAAAAACAACAGAGTCTATTGTACAAATGTCTGATATTACCAAAGGCATGGAGTCAGATCTTGAGAATCTTATAACTAATAATTAGAAGTTATAATGGATATTAATACGGTGCAATTTGCATTTTATGTATAAAAAAGTGCAGATTGTGCCGTCTTTGTTTTTTCTGGAAAATATTTTGATAATATAAACTCAACAAGTTGCGGAAACAACATTGGGATAATATGGTACGGAGGCATAATATATGAATACATTGACAAATGTTTGGAAGAATTTTGAAGGGAGACATCCGAAACTATCCAAGTGGATTAGAGAGGGAGGATTATTCCTTATATTTAGTAATTTAGTGACTTTGGTTCAATATGTGATTTATGCTTTTCTTCCTAGACTTTTGGGCCTGGAAATGGCAGGGATAGAATGGAGCTGGCCTGGGATTCCTGCGGAAATATTTGGCTTGAACTTCACATGGAATGTTATAGGCTATGATGTGTTATATGATGAGGCTGGAAATGTAATTATAGGCGGTGGTCTTGGTTATCTCATTGCCATGCTTGTGGGCTCTTTTATAGCACAGGTTATTAATTTCCCACTTCAGAGAAATATTACATTTCGAAGCAAGGGTAATGTATGGTGGCAGGCTATGTGGTATTTCATTGCCTGGGTTGTTATAACATTTGTTGTAAATTCAGTTAACTGCATCTGGGTAGGCTGTGCTAGCTCCTTTGTCCCAGATTGGTTATACAATATTGGTACTACGGTATTGATGGGTGGAATTTCTATGGTAATTTTCTTCTTTGTCTTTAAAATAATATTCCCTGAGGGAGAGGCAAAGAGCTGATTTTTTCAACCCTTCCTTATAAATTTCCTTTTTGTGGTCACATTCATACCTTGTATGAATGTGGCCATTTGTGCTATTATGGTGAACATGATGTGGTTATGGATTGTTGCAACAGTGGTTGCATTTTATATAAAAGGATTATGTGGATTTGCCAATACATTGGTCTTTGATTCTATATTAGGATTTGGTGTAAGTAATGTGGAGATTACACCTGTGGAATTGATACTTAGCTATCCTGCTAATATTGTACTTACCTGGCAAAATCGTGATAAATTGAAGAAGCATATATTTGTGCCAATAATGCTTATGGTTCTTGGGGGAAGCGTAGTAGGCGCATTTCTCTTAAAGAGCCTGGATGTGAAGCTTCTGAAAATGATATTTGGTATTGTAGTAACTCTGGTTGGTGCAGATATGCTTCGCAAAGAGTATGCCAAGACTTCTAATCAATCACCTAGATGGGTTCTGGCTATAATGGGAATTGCATCTGGATTGCTATGCGGATTGTTTGGAGTGGGAGTGCTGGTGGCTGCTTATGTGTCAGAGATTACTGAGACAGCCTCAGAGTTCAAAGCAAATTTATCTATAGTATTTATTGCAGAAAATACAGTTAGAATTATAACTTATATGGCGTTGGGAGTTATTACATTTGCTACTATTAAGCATGTGTTGATTCTGATACCATTCATGTTATTGGGCTTATTTGCCGGAATGTTCTCCGCCAAAGTTTTGGATGAGAAATTGGTGAAGAAGCTGGTGATAGTGTTACTGATTATCTCGGGAGTAGTATTATTTATCAAGAATATGTAAGTGCAATATTAAATGACCAGATGGATAACAATTAACATAGAAATCAAATGATTAGATATAGAATAAAAAAGTCGGTGAAATAGGTACTGGTCCTATTCCACCGGCTTTTTTGTGGATATTAGATATGGTTTATCTTGAATGAATCATGGGGTTGGGGGATTCATTCATTTGATGTATTAAGTACTAGCCTAAGATAACTTCCACATCCATAACATCTGCGGAAGGATTTAAAAGGAGGGTGCCTTCCGGGAGGGTGTTACCATTAACTGAAATAGACTTAACACCATGTTCTACATGATTTGGATTAGATACATGAATGTTATATGTCTTGCCACGGTACTTACGAGTTACGCTGTACTCCCCAAGAGTAGAAGGGATACAAGGATCTACACTCAATCCATCATAGGTTGGCTTGATTCCAAGTATATTCTGACTTACTGTGGCAAATGTCCAGGCAGCTGTACCTGTAAGCCAGCTGTTCTTGCCTTCTCCAAATGTTGGAGCATCTGCACCTGCAACCATCTGGCAGTATGCATATGGCTCTGTTCTATGGATTTCACCAATTTCCTCAAGGAATACAGGATTAGTCTTGGTGTAAATCTCATAAGCTCTATCACCATGTCCAACTGCAGCTTCAGCACATGCAATCCAAGGATTGTTGTGGCAGAAGATTCCGGCGTTCTCTTTATATCCTGGTGGATAAGAAGAAATCTCACCGAGTTCTACATGGTATCTTGTATAAGCTGGTTGATTCAGCATAATTCCGTATTTGCTATCAAGTTTTTCTTTTACAGAAGCCAGTGCTGTCTCAGCTTTGCCATTTTCGATTCCGATACCACCCATGATACACATACCCTGTGGCTCGATAAATATCTGCCCTTCCTCGCATGTGTGTGATCCAATAGGATTTGAGTTGGCATCATAAGCTCTTACAAACCATTTGCCATCCCAACCTGCAGTTTCAACTGCTTCTGTCATGGCAACTATTTCTGAATCCAAGATACCGATAATGCGATTTAATTCAGATACTTCTGGTAAATTACCTAATTCAGAAGCATTTTGTGATTTGATATCAGCTATATGCTGGCATAAGTCTCTGAATTCTTTGCCGTATTTTACATACATTCCTGCAATAAATACTGATTCTGCAACAGGGCCTTCACTTGGTCCTGTAGTCTGGAAGCTTTCACCTGGTGTTTCTGAGAAACAGTTAAGGTTGAGACAGTCATTCCAGTCAGCTCTACCAATAAGAGGAAGCTTATGTGGACCCTTGTGATCCATATTATATTTGAAACTACGACGTAAGTGCTCAAAGAGTGGAGCAGCAGGAACACCTGCACGTCCTGTATCAAATTCACACATTTCCTCTAATATGCTATAGTCTCCAGTCTCACGAATATAAGCGCAAGTACCGGCAATAAGCCATAATGGATCGTCGTTGAATCCTGAACCAACACCTAAATTACCAGTTTTGGTAAGTGGCTGATACTGATGATAAGCAGAACCATCAGGGAACTGTGTATTGGCAATATCGAGGATTCTCTCTCTTGCCCGTGAAGGAATCAGATGAACGAATCCAAGTAAATCCTGGGAGCTATCTCTGAATCCCATTCCACGGCCCATGCCACTCTCGAAATAGCTGGCAGATCTTGACATGTTAAATGTAACCATACACTGATACTGGTTCCAAATATTTACCGATCTGTTGAGCTTCTCATTATCAGAAGTGAGAGTGTATACAGATAATAATCCATTCCAGTATTCCTTCAACTCGTTGTAAGCTGCAGCTACATCTGCATCAGTTTTATACTTATTGATAATCACATGAGCTGGCTCTTTGTTAATTACATTTGGAGCGATGAATTTCTTCTCAACAGGATTTTCACAGTATCCTAATATAAATATGAGAGAAATGCTCTCCCCAGGAGCCAGAGAAATCTTCTTATGATGACTACCGATAGGAGACCATCCGTGTGCTACAGAGTTGCTGCAATGTCCAGCCTTTACAGCGTCTGGATTAGCAGGTCCATGGTAGAATCCCTGGAATGTAGCTCTGTCTGTATCGAAACCATCAATTTCTGTATTTAAATGGTAGAAAGAAAAATGGTTTCTGCGTTCACGATATTCTGTCTTGTGATAAATAGTGCTTCCTTCTATTTCAACTTCGCCAGTAGAGAAGTTTCTCTGGAAGTTGGTTGAATCGTCTTCTGCATTCCACAGACAGAATTCTATGTAGCTGAAGAAATTAATTTCCTTATTAGAATCAGTTGCATTTCTCAATGTAATCTGATTGATTTCACAATTATCATGTACAGGTACAAATGCTAACAAAGTAGATTCAATACCATTCTTACTACTTATAATCTTGGAATATCCCATACCATGATGACATTCATATGAATCAAGAGGAGTCTGTGTAGGCTGCCAACCTACATTCCAGATATCACTTCCATCATTTATATAGTAGTAACGGCCATTGCTATCATATGGACTGTTGTTATATCTGTATCTAGTCAGGCGAAGAAGCTTCGCATCTTTATAGAAATCATAACCTCCACAGGTGTTGGAGAAGAGACCAAAGAATTCATTGGATCCTAAGTAGTTGATCCAAGGAAGCGGAGTCTCAGGTGTTGTGATGACATATTCCTTATTATTGTCATCGAAGTATCCGTATTTCATAGTACCTCCTATTTATATATTGTAGTTTAATATCAGCTATACATCTCCTGGTGATGTGAATGTGCATTATTATATGGAAAATGTACAACCTATATATGATATTCGCTTTAGACGAAAACACCTTGTAATTTGTACGAAACATTAAAAATGGGGGCAAAACCCAGTGTTTTCGGCAACGAATACGATTTCGTAAATTACTTTTATTATAGAATGAACCAAACAAAAATCAACTAAAAATCAGCGAAAACTTATCGAAAATAGCGAAATTAGTAAAATTATACAAGAATTATCAGACATATTTGGAGAGTTTCGGTTGTTGACTTAATCGATTTCGTGAATTAGACTAAAGGTATCGAAAACGATTTAGTGTTTTGAAGGATTTAGCAAAGGGAGTTAATGAAGATATGGCTACGATCAAAGATATCGCAAAGAGGTGTGGCGTTTCCACAGCTACTGTCAGCAAAGCATTGAACGGCTATGAAGACATTAGCGAAGCGACCATAGCCAAAGTCCTGAAGGCGGCGGAGGAACTTCATTACATGCCGAATTCAGCCGCCAGACAATTGAAGACCAATAGTTCTCATAATATAGGAGTGCTTTTCGTAGATGATACACATTCTGGTTTATCACATGAATATTTTGCTTCTATATTAAATGGTGCCAAAGATGAGGCAGAACGATTGGGATATGATATTACCTTTATAAGTCAGAATCTTGGTGGACGGCCAATGTCATTTCTGGAACATGCAGTATATCGCAAATGCGACGGAGTACTTATTGCTTGTGTAGATTTCAAATCACCGGCAGTAATCCAACTGGTTGATTCAGATATTCCGACAGTCAGCATTGATTATGTATTCAATAATCACAGCGCTATAATGTCCAACAATATCGAAGGTCAATATCAATTAACAAAGTATCTTATTGACTTAGGTCATAAGAATATCGCTTTCGTACATGGAGAGAAAACATCCGTTACGGAAAAGCGACTAGTAGGTTTTTACAGAGCTTGTAAGGAAGGAGGGGTAGAAGTTCCTGACGAATATGTTATCGAGGCTAGATATCATCATACCCACGATAGTGCCAGGGCAACAGAAGTTCTGTTAAATCTAAAAAATAAACCCACAGCGATCATGTATCCGGATGACTATTCATTTCTGGGAGGCAGACAGGTCCTCGAGAATCACGGCATATCAATACCGGACGAAATGAGTGTTACGGGATACGATGGTGTTAAGTCTTCACAAGTACTTAGACCGAAGCTCACTACCTATCAACAGGATAGCGATGCAGTCGGCAGAGAGTCAGCGAGAAAGCTTATTGATATCATCGAAAATCCCAAGACTAGTCTGATAGAACAGATTAATGTGGACGGCAAAGTACTGGAGGGAGGTTCAGTCTCCGCTCCAAAACACACAAACTAGGAGGTAATTTATAATGAAGGGTTTTATGAGAAAAGCGTTAGCCGTTTCAATGGCTACCTTAATGGTAATTCCTATGGCTGCATGCAGCAAGTCAGCAGACTCTGCTTCAACAGGCGGATCTGCAGCAAGTGGTGATGAACACTACTTAAATATCTGGTGCTGGAACGATGAATTCCAGAGCAGATTCAATGATTTCTATCCGGAGGTTAAGGAAGTTTCTGCAGATGGTTCTACAACAACATTGAATGATGGAACTGTTGTTAAGTGGACTATCAACCCAAATGAAGGAAATAACTATCAGAACAAACTTGACGAAGCATTACTTGCTCAGGAGAGCGCAGCTGATAATGATAAGATTGATATCTTCTTGGTAGAAGCTGATTACGCTTTGAAGTATGTTGATACAGATTATACACTTGATGTTAAGAATGACATCGGCCTTACAGATGCTGATCTTGCTGATCAGTACCAGTACACAAAGGACATCGTTACAGATTCTAACGGTGCTCAGAAGGGTACAACATGGCAGGCTACACCAGGACTTTTCGCATATCGTCGTTCAATTGCCAAGGATGTACTTGGAACAGATGATCCAGATGCAGTACAGGCAGCACTTTCTGATTGGGATAAGTTCGATGCAGTTGCTAAGCAGGCTAGTGACAAGGGCTACAAGATGTTGTCAGGATTTGATGATTCATACAGAACATTCTCTAACAACGTTGCAAATCCTTGGGTAACAGATGGCAAGCTTACAGTTGATCCAATGATCATGAAGTGGGTTGATCAGACAAAGAAGTATACAGATGCAGGTTACAACAACAAGACATCACTTTGGGATGACAACTGGACAGCAGATCAGGGACCAGATGCAAAGGTATTCGGATTCTTCTATTCTACATGGGGAATCAACTTCACACTTCTTGGCAATGCATTAGCAGATGAAGATGGAGCTAAGGAAGTTGGAAATGGTGCATATGGTGACTGGGCAGTTTGCTATGGACCAGCTCCTTACTACTGGGGTGGTACATGGATCTGTGCAGCAAATGGTACAGACGACAAGGATCTTATCAAGGACGTAATGCTTAAGCTTACATGTGATAAGTCTATCATGGAGTCAATCACAAGAAATCCAGATGTACAGGATTACACAAACAACAAGACTGCTATGGATGAAATCGCAGCAGATACAACATACTCTTCAGAGTTCCTTGGCGGACAGAACCATGTAGCACTCTTCGCTGAGACAGCTCCAAAGATTGATATGTCAAACTGTGGTCCTTATGATCAGGGATGTAACGAAGAAATCCAGAAGGCATTCAAGGATTACTTCACAGGTACTGTTGATATGGACGGTGCAAAGGCTAACTTCGAGAAGGCAATCAAAGAGAAATATCCAGATGTCAAAGAAGTTGTATGGCCATAGGCTGATATAGTATTTAGTTTTTACTAAGTAAATAAGTCACGGTGCATACAATCTGTGTGCACCGTGATAATTTTAAGAGAGAGAAAGAGGTTAATGAGATGTCAGAAAAAGACAATAAAAAACGCTACAAAAGCGTAAGCTATGCCAAGTGGGGATATGTATTTATCTTGCCATTCTTTCTGGCATTTGCGGTTTTTCAATTAATACCTATGATATCTACAGTATTCTATAGTTTTTTTGAATATTATAGAAGTGGATTGAAAATAATTGGACCTACATTTGTTGGATTAGATAATTACAAAGAGTTAATTCAATCTGATTTCCTTAAGTATACAGGAAATACACTCTTATTATGGATTGCAGGTTTCATACCACAGATTGTCGTATCATTAATACTTGCAGCATGGTTCTCAGATGAGATGCTTAAGCTCAAGGGTAAGCAGTTTTTCAAGACTGTAATCTATATGCCGAATTTGATTATGGCCAGTGCCTTCTCAATGTTATTCTTTGCATTGTTTTCAAATATCGGTCCTGTAAATGGTTTCTTGATTTCATCAGGAATTGCCAAGAACGGAATTAGTTTCTTTACCTCAATTGGATGGACAAGAGCACTTATTGCTTTGATGAACTTCCTTATGTGGTTTGGAAATACAACAATTTTGCTTATGGCTGCTATTATGGGTATCAGCCCATCACTTTTTGAAGCAGCGAAGATTGATGGTGCAACTAGCACACAGATATTCTTTAGAATCACATTGCCAAGCATTAAACCAATTCTGGTATATGTATTTATTACATCTATGATTGGTGGTTTGCAGATGTACGATGTTCCACAGATTTTGACAAATGGAAATGGTAATCCAGATAGAACTTCAATGACACTTTTGATGTTCTTGAATCATCATCTGTATAGTAAGAACTTCGGTATGGCAGGTGCTCTTTCAGTTATCTTGTTTATCATATGCGCAATTCTTTGCTTATGCGTTTACTCGACAATGAATGAAAAAGACGATTCAGCGCCAAAGAAAAAGAAAGCAAAGAAGTAGAGCGAAGGAGGTAACAAAATGAGCGATAATACAAATAAGAAAAAAGTGAAGGAACATGTACATGTTACTCCAAGACTTATTATTTCATATATAGTATTGGCGATACTTACATTCTTGTGCTTGTTCTTCTTCTATATATTGATAATTAATTCAACACGAAGTCATATTCAGATACAACAGGGATTTAGTTTCTTGCCTGGAGGACATTTCCAGAAGAACTTCCTCAATGTAATAAATGATGCGAAGCTTCCAATCCTTATAGGATTGAAGAACTCACTTATTGTATCTACTTGTGCAGCGGTTCTGTCTTGCTATTTCTCAGCTTTGACAGCATATGGTCTGTATGCATATGATTTTAAGTTGAAAAAAGCAGCAGTAGTATTTATTCTGTTAATTCTTGTAATGCCTACACAGGTATCTGCACTTGGTTTTATTCAGTTAATTACCAAGATTAATTTGATGGATACACTTCTACCACTGTTTCTTCCATCTATAGCAGCTCCTGCAGTATTTTACTTCATGTATTCATATATGCAGAGTTCCCTTCCAATGGAACTACTTGAAGCGGCGAGAATTGATGGATGTAGCGAGTTCAAGACATTTAACAAGATTGTGCTTCCAATTATGAAGCCGGCTTTGGCAGTACAGGCAATCTTCGTATTTGTTAGTAACTGGAATAACTTCTTCATGCCAGCGTTGGTTATTTCTTCAAATGACAAGAAGACACTTCCAATTTTGATTGCTAGTTTGAGATCTGCTGATTTCCTGAAATTTGATATGGGAAAGATTTACATGTTTATCTTATTGGCAATTGTTCCAATCATTATTGTGTATATCTTGCTTTCTAAATATATTGTAGCAGGTGTTACACTTGGTGGTGTTAAGGAATAATTAATACTGAGGGAAGTATTATAAAATATGGATATCCCCTGAAGCATATATCATGATCAAAGAAGTGATTGTGTTTATGCTTTGGGGGATATTTTTTTTCTTGGCATAGATTTTTCTTCTGAAAAATATTGGTGAAAACTGACTGATTATCAAGAGAAATTTTGACAAAAAGGACTACATTTTCAAGTTGTAAGAATAGTCTGAAAATGTTAAAATAAACTCAGTCAAGTTTTTAACAAAGTTTTTGAGACATAAGCCCACGACTTATGTCTCCTTTTTTTTCTGGGTACTTAATAAGAATGGATGGAAAGGTACAGGGTGGCTTATATGAGAGATTTAAAACATTTAGAGCACAAGAGCCGGAAAATGTTGTCATTAATGGTGAGAAATATTATGTAGCATATGAACCATTGATGGATGATAACGGTGAAGTATATGGCATGGCTTTCGTAGGATTGAAAAAGATTAATATCTCTACTTACATAAATGATCGTATTAAATTGATGGCTACTTTAGCTGGAGTGATTATAATTATACTTACTGTTATTACAGCCGTTTATGTGCTTCGAATTATCAAGGCAATCGATGAGAATGTGAGAGCTGTTCGCCAGATGGCTACAGGTGATTTATCTATCAATCTTAGTGAAAAGGTTAGAAATCGACAGGATGAACTGGGTGAAATGTCTTCTGCTTTGTTCGATATGGCAGAGAAGATTCGAGGAGTAATAGGTAATGCAAGAAATTCTTCGGATGCGGTAGAAAGTGTAACTGACATAAATGATGCTGTTTCTCTGATTATAGAGAATACTGATGAGATGCAGAAACTTGCTGATTCAATGCAGGAGAACTCAACTAATAGTCAGGAGAAATTATCTGAATTGCGTCAGTCTACAAGAGATAGTATCAATGCTATTGATAGTATTGTAGAGCTTATAAATAATACCAACAGTGCAGTAGAGACAATTAGCGAAGCGGTTGCTATAATTGACTCCATTGCAGCTCAGACAAATCTGTTGTCGTTGAATGCATCAATTGAGGCGGCAAGAGCTGAAATGAAATTGCCAAGGTATTGGATGAGGAAATGTCATTCTTCCAGTAATACTGATATAAATTGTATACAAGGAATGCAGTATTAATAATAGTATTTAATCAATAACAAAAGGGACATCCATAATGGATGTCCCTTGATTTATGTGCTCTAAAACGTGAAATGTTTGTTTGGAATAAAACACATACTGTTTTGATTTATTAACAATTACTGTGCAGCCTTCTCAGCATACATGAAGTACTTCATGCCGTAAACTGTTGTGTAAACACCTGTTACGTTAGCCTTCTGCATATAGATGTCGTTGTAGTAGTAGATTGGAACTACAGCGTATGTATCCATAAGCATATCCTCTGCCTGGTGCATTAAATCAACACGCTTAGCGAAGTCTGTTGTTGTTCTGATCTCATTGATAAGAGCATCGTACTCTGACCAGTTCTGTGGAGCAGAAGAGATTGGCTCCTTACCAAGCTGTGGATCGTTGTTACCAGAATCTGTTGTGAAGATCTCAAGCATGTTAACTGGATCGTTGTAATCAGCTAACCAACCTTCACGAGCAAATGTGTACTTACCAGCTTTACGATTGTCAAGGAATACCTGCCAATCCTGTGTCTCAATTGACATATCAATACCGATTGCCTTGAGATCCTGCTGCATGATTTCTGCTGCAGCCTTGTGTCCTGGGTTATCATTAAGTACGTAAGGAACTGTAATAACTTCGCCGTTTAACTTAAGTACGCCACCATCAAGTGTGAATCCAGCGTCTGTAAGTGTCTTTGTAGCTTCTGCAACAGCATCAGCATTTGAAGAACCTGTCTCAGTAGCCTTGTAGTACTCTTTGATCTCGTATGTAGATCCGTTACCATCAGCCATTCCTTCTGGAACGAATGAGCTTGCAGGAACCTGTCCTGTCTGACCAACCTTCTCTACGATATCTTTACGAGAGATAACAAGTGAGATAGCCTTACGAAGTGCAACTGCCTGATCTGCTGTCATATTCTTGAAGAGATCAGCGTTTACATTGAATGCTGCGTAGTATGTTCCAAGACTGTCCTCGATGTAGAACTCTGGGTTGTCCTTAAGGTTTGGAATCTCATCTGTAGGAACGTCATCGATGAAATCAAGATCTCCTGACTGGTAAGCAGCATATGTAGCTGTTGCATCAGCAGAGAGCATGAAGTTCAATGTCTCAATCTTTACGTTATCAGCATCATAGTAGTTAGGATTCTTTGTATAAGTCATAGAAGACTCATGCTGCCAATCTGTAAGAGTGTAAGCACCATTACATACGAATCCTGGCTCCTGAGCCCATGCTCCAGGGTTCTTTCCATCAGGATCTGCAGCTTCTACACCAGCCTGGTATACAGGGAAAAATGTAGGGAATGCCATCAAATCGTTGAAGTATGGACATGGACTAGTTAATGTAATCTGCAACTGGTAGTCATTTGTAGCTTCTACCTTCAGAGTACCATCTTCGTTACGATCGATGATATCGAAAAGGTAAGCGTAATCAGCTGCTGTTTCCTCAGCAACTACACGATTCCATGAGTATACGAAATCCTTTGCTGTTAATTCTTCACCGTTAGACCACTTTGATTCAATAAGGTCTACAGTGTATACCTTTCCATCCTCAGATACAGTTGGCATAGCCTTTGCTAACTGTGGAACTAATTCCTGATTATCCTTAGAGTATGTGTAAAGTCCTGCAAATGAGTTTACTGCAAGACATCCACCATCAACTGAAGAGTTGAGTGCTGGATCAAGGTAAGCTGGCTCTGATGCAAGATTGATCTTTAATACAGATGTTGCATCCTTGCCATTTCCTTTACCGCATGCTGCAAGTCCGAAAACCATTGCGCAGCAGAGTGCGAGTGCAAGAATTCTTTTCTTCATTTTATAATCCTCCCTTTTTTAATAAATGAAAAAACAATATATTCAAAATGTGACAGGAAAATTCCAAACACTTTTCCTGCGCAAAATGAATGCACATTAAGCTGTGGTATTATTTACCACCTATATAATATGATACATTTTATTATAATAAATCTTAGATTTTATGCAACTAAAATTTTAATATTTTAACACACGAAAATCCACACCTGATTATTATCGATTCCAGCATGCAACCATATGGCCATTTCCACGATCTGTAAGCTCAGGCATTTCCTGTGCACACTTGTCAGTAGCATACTTACATCTTGTTCTAAATGGACATCCAGTTGGCATACGAAGAGGAGATGGTACATCACCCTCCAATACGATACGTTTACTCTTTCTAGCTGTATCTGGATCTGGAATTGGTACAGCAGAGAGCAGTGATAATGTATATGGATGTGTTGGATTATCGAATAACTCATCTGAGTCAGCGATTTCCATCATTTTACCAAGATACATAACAGCAATTCTGTCTGAGATATGCTTTACAACCAGGAGATCATGGGCGATAAACAAGTAAGATACGCCAAGCTTCTCCTGAATATCTTCAAACATGTTGATAACCTGAGCCTGAATTGATACATCGAGAGCTGATACAGCCTCGTCACATACAATAAACTTAGGATTAACTGCAAGGGCACGAGCGATACCGATACGCTGTCTCTGACCACCTGAGAACTCATGTGCATAACGCATAGCATGCTCTGCATTAAGTCCTACAAGTTCCATAAGGTCAAGGATCTTCTTACGGCGCTCTTCCTTGGTAGAATACAACTTATGAGTGTCAAGAGGCTCACCGATGATGTCCTCTACAGTCATACGAGGGTTAAGTGATGAATATGGATCCTGGAATACCATCTGCATTTCCTTGCGGTAAGGAAGCATATTTACATCAATATTGTTCTCGCTATCATATAATACTTCACCATTGAATGTGATTTTACCTGCTGTTGGCTCATATAGACGCAGAAGAGTACGACCTACTGTAGTCTTACCACAACCTGACTCACCAACAAGTCCAAGTGTCTCACCTGGCTTAATAGAAAATGATATATCATCTACAGCCTTTAATGGTATCTTCTTGAATCCCTGAGATACAGGGAAGTATTGCTTTAAATGCTCTACTTTGAGCAAGTATTCTTCATTCTTATTCTCTGACATTTTAGGCCTCCTCTGACTTTGCTAATTCTGCAACATTCATCCAGCAACTTGCAAGATGATCTTCCCCAACACGATATTCCTCTGGTTTTTGTGTTAAACAAATCTTCATTGCATTCTCGCAACGAGGACAGAAAGCACAACCTTCTGGCATGTTAAGTAAGTTGATTGGAGTACCTCCAATAGGAACCAGTCTCTCGTTCATTGTCTCAAGACGAGGGATTGAACGAAGAAGTCCCTTGGTATATTCATGAGCAGGAGAGTAGAAGATTGCATCTGCAGTTCCACGCTCACATACACGACCACCATACATTACAATGATTTCATCACACATAGATGCAATAACACCTAAGTCGTGAGTTACCATGATGATAGCCATGCCTAATTTCTTCTGTAAATCCTGCATAAGCTCTAGAATCTGTGCCTGGATTGTAACATCAAGGGCAGTAGTAGGCTCATCTGCAATAAGGATATCAGGCTCGCAGCAAAGTGCCATAGCAATCATTACACGCTGTCTCATACCACCTGATAATTCATGAGGATACTGCTTTACACGGCTTTCAGGCTCATTTACACCTACCAATGTAAGCATCTCAATGGCTCTTGCCTTGGCTTCCTCTTTAGTCTTGTTAGTGTGAAGCAATACAGCTTCCTCCAACTGATATCCTACAGTAAATGTAGGATTAAGAGATGTCATTGGATCCTGGAAGATGATAGAGATTTTCTCACCTCTGAACTTAGACATCTGCTTCTCGTCCCATTTTGTTATATCTTCACCGTTGAAACGTACTTCACCCTCAGTGATTCTACCGGCATCTGCCAGAATCTGTAAGATAGAGTACGCTGTTACTGATTTACCTGATCCGGATTCTCCTACGATACCAAGTGTCTTACCTGGTGCCAAATTAAAGGAGATACCATTTACAGCTCTTACTTCACCATTGTCAGTAAAGAAGCTTGTATGAAGATTATCTACTTCTAATATGTTCTTAATTTCTTCACTCATTTTTCGTTTATCTCCTTATTAATCTAATTTTGAATCGAATGCATCACGAAGACCATCACCAATCAGGTTCAGTGCTAATACAATAAGCACGATGATGATTGCTGGAATAACCAGACGGTATGGATATGACTGCATAGCCTGACGAGCATCGTTGGCAAGTGAACCAAGGGATGTAAGTGGGGCTGAAACTCCAAGTCCAAGGAATGATAAGTAGCTCTCTGTGAAGATAGCACTTGGAACCTGAAGAGCAGTTGTGATGATAATTACTGACAGGCAGTTTGGTAAGATATGACGGCGGAGAATTCTGCCGTTTGGTGTACCGATTGCCTTGGCAGCAAGTACATATTCGTTATTTTTGATTGCAAGGATCTGACCACGAATGAGTCGTGCCATAGTAACCCAGTATAATAAACCGAACACGAAGAACATTGAAAGCATGTTGGCTCCGAGCTTGGCAAATATTGTTCCTTTGATAATTGGAGCAAGTCTCTCGTTAAATACTACTGACAACAAGATGATAATAAGCATATCAGGAAGAGAGTAGATAACATCTACAATTCTCATCATTACCATATCAACCTTACCACCGGCATATCCAGAGATTGAACCATATACAACACCTATGATAAGTACCATGATAGCTGCAAGCACACCTACTGCAAGGGATACTCTTGTACCATAGATACAACGGATGAAATAATCACGACCAAGTTTATCTGTTCCAAATAAATGTGGGAATAAATGCTCGCCAGTAGAATCCATGTAAGCCTGTTCCTGTGGTGAGTATGTCATTGGTGCAAGGTTTGTTGCTGTAGCATCTGCAACACCATTGATAGAGATAATCTCTTCATATGTATATGGGCAGAAGAGCGGCGCAAACAAAATAATTACAAGAATTGCAACAAGCACAACAATACTTCCCATTGCAAGATGGTTCTTCCTGAGACGACGCATACCATCTTTGAAGAATGTAGTAGATTCACCCATTACATCCTGCTGTTTCTTTTCTTCATCCGTAGCTTTACGGAAGTCGTCTTTGTTAAATTTACTTAAATCTATCTGAGCTGAGAGAAGCTGTCTCTTCTTCAAGCTGTTTTCCATATTTGGCATTTTATCTTCCTTTCTATCTGTAAAATGTAGGCAAGTTCATTAGTTGAAATTGATTCGTGGATCAATCAACTTGTATGCAATATCTGTAAGCAGGTTAGCTACAACCATAAGAATTGCAAGGAATAATGTAACAGCCATGATAGTTGTGTAGTCACGGTTTACGATACTTGTTACAAATGCTGTTCCAAGACCACCGATTGTAAAGATGTTCTCTACAACCATTGAACCTGTGAGGATGTAAGCAACCTCAGGTCCGAGATATGTAACTACAGGAATTAATGCATTTCTCAAAGCGTGTACAAAGATTACTTTAGCCTTTGATACGCCCTTGGCTTTTGCTGTTCTGATGTAATCCTGATTGAGTGCATCAAGCATAGATGTCTTGGTAAGACGAGTGATGTATGCCATAGGATATACACTAAGAGCAATTATTGGAAGTACATAGTTTGGATTGTATGAATTCCAAACTGGTATCAACTGTAACTTCAGACAGAATACAAGCATTAAAAGAGTGGCCAATACGAATGACGGCATGGCCGTTCCCAATGTTGTAAAGAATACTATGATTCTATCTGGTAATTTATTTCTTGTAAGTGCTGCGATTGATCCGAGGATTACGCCGATGATAGTTGCAACGACAATAGCGCTGAAACCAAGCTTAGCTGAAATCTTGAATCTAGAAATCATATCTGGCCAAATCTCGCGACCGTTCTTGAGGGATACGCCCCAATCACCATGTGCGATATTGCCCATATAGATGAGATACTGCTGGCCTACAGGTTTGTCCAGATTGTATCTGGCTTCCAGTGCGGCCTGTGCTTGTGGACTGGTTGCTTTTTCTTTATTGAAAGGTCCACCAGGTATAAGCTCCATTACGAAGAAGGTAATGGCACTAACGATTATGATTGACATAATCGCAAGCAAAATTCGTTTGATGATGTACTTAGTCAATTTTTTTCTCCTTTATTATATAACAATTTCTTCTTGCTGCTTTAAAGCGGTAAAATATTAAAAGTTTAAACCTTTAAATAATTACTGCGTTAAAAACATTTTGCATAAAACCAAAAGAAGTACAGATTCGAATGAATCTGCACTCCATTGTGTTTTGATTATGTGGGACATGATTTAGGTGAACGCAAACAGGTCACAAGTATCATGGCACCAACAAAAGATATTATAGATACTAAAGCGTATTTGGTCAATGATAAATTTGTTCTTTAAATGGTACATCCATTGCGTATTTTAGACATATTTGTTATAAATATTTAGTCAAACCCTAGAGTTTACAAGGGATTGCGACAACGCGTTAACACATAAAAGCATGAAATTGTTTTTATAAAATACATTATATAAGGAAAGGATGGAAACAGACATGAGTAATTTGAGGCAAAAATATATTGGAGATAGGAATTTCTACAAGCATGTATTATATATGGTTATTCCAATGATTATGCAGAATCTTATTACTAACTTTGTCAGTATGATTGACAATATCATGGTAGGACAGCTTGGTACTGCACCAATGAGTGGAGTGTCTATTGTGAATCAGTTTGTATTTGTTGCAAATATTACTGTCTTTGGTGCTGTTTCCGGAGCCAGCATTTATGGAACCCAGTACTTCGGTAAGGGTGATCATGAGGGACAGAAGTTTACATTTAGATTTCGTCTCATTGCGGTCCTTATTATAATAGGAATATTTGCAGTTGTTTTCGTTGAATTGCAGGAGCCACTTATTAGACTTTTCCTCAGTAAGGATGATTCTATTGAGATGATTGAATCCACACTTGGATTTGGTAGAGATTATATGGGAATCATAGTATTGTCTCTGTTCCCTTTCGGAATAGGACAGGCTTATGCCAGTACAATCAGAGAGTCTGGTGAGACCAATATCCCAATGGTGGCAGCCTTCTCTGCTGTGGGTGTGAATCTGTTGCTGGATTATGGCTTGATATTTGGAAAACTTGGAATGCCAGAAATGGGTGTAAAAGGTGCTGCAATTGCTACTGTAATTGCTAAGCTTATTGAAGCTGCAGTTATGATTATATGGACTCATACACATCTGAAGAGAATGCCTTCTGCTGCAGGGCTTTATAGAGGTTTCTATATTCCGAGAGAGGTTATTGGCAATATTATTAAAACAGGAACACCTCTTTTATTGAATGAATTCCTGTGGTCATTTGGTATGGCAGTGGTTGCTCAATGTTATTCTGCCCGTGGTATAGATGTGGTTGCTGCAAGAAATATTGCCAACACTTTGACCAATCTGTTTAATGTTATTTTCATCCAAATGGGTGGCTGTATTGGCATACTGGTTGGCATGGAATTAGGAAGTGGCGATTTAAAGAGAGCCAAGGATGTGGATAACAAGATGATAGTATTCAGTCTTGCTCTTACAATTATTATTGCCATCGCCATGGTTCCTGTAGGATACGCGTTTCCAATGATGTATAAGACAGAACCAGTGGTTAGAAGCCTGGCAACTTATTATATATTGGTATCTGCTCTTGCTATGCCAATGTGGTCCTTCACCAACGCAGTGTATTTTACATTGCGAAGTGGTGGCAAGACTTTGCTTACATTTATATTTGACATGGGTCTTACATGGAGCGTTATGATTCCTGTTGCCTGGTTCTTGTGCTATAAGACTGATATGGATATACATCTGGTCATTGTATTGGTTATGTTTACGGAAATGATCAAGGTTATTATTGGATTCTTTATGGTGAAAAGTAATCTTTGGCTTAACGATTTGGTGGGAGATGAAAGAGAAGAAAGATAATTCTGAAATTTATTTAAAATATCTGATAGATAGTTTATAATGAATGTATTATTAGATGACAGCTATATGATAATATCGTCATATATGATTTACATGAATTATTATTCGGGGACTGATTATGAAAAGGGAATATGATGAGACTTATGAGAGAACTTATATAATTGAACATTTGGATGATGCTATAGACAATGGAGAACTGGTTGTTTATTTCCAACCTGTGATTCGCGCTTTGACAGAGAAGATTTCCGGTTTTGAAGCGTTGGTTAGATGGATAAGTCCCGAATTAGGTTTTCTGCCACCAGATAGATTTATACCTATCTTGGAGGAAGAAAATCTTATTTCGCATGTGGATATATTTGTTATATATGAAGTCTGTAGGATTCTTGCTAAATATGAGGATAATGGACATGGAAATGTGCCTGTATCCATAAATCTGTCTGTTTTGGATTTGAATGCTATGGATATGTGTCAGGTGCTCATAGATGCCACTGAAAAATATAATATTTCCAGAGAGATGCTTCATGTGGAACTGACAGAGAGTGTGTTGGCCACAGATGAGAAGCTTGTCAGAGACAGGATATTCAGATTTCATGAAGAGGGTTTTGAGGTGTGGATGGATGATTTCGGAAGCGGTTATTCCACTTTGAATTCTCTCAAGGATTATGAGTTTGATGTGATGAAGCTGGACATGAAATTTCTCTCATCAAATACAGAGAAGTCATGGAACATACTTCAATCCATAATAGCTCTCGCCAAAAATATTGGTGTTGGTACTGTAGCTGAAGGATGCGAAACAAAAGAACAGGTGCAGATGCTTCGCAGTATTGGTTGTGACAAAATCCAGGGATATTATTTTGGCAAGCCTATGAGTGATGATGAGATTAATAAGCATATAGAGGATACCAATCTGGCTGTTGAAACTGCCTGGGAAGCCAGTTTTTATAATCATGTGTCCGGCGTTGAATATCCAAGATGGGCTGCAATCTGCATAATGGAACTTGATGGAGAAACTTTGAAACCCTGGTATGTGAGCAAGGATTATGCGAAGAATCTCAAGGAAGTGCAGTTTAAAAGTTATAATGAATTTGAGACAGCTATTAATTCAGCGGATGATGAGAATGATTATAATACAATCTTCAAGAATCGTATTAAGAGCGTGAAGGTGGGAACAGAAGAGGCATTTCTCACAGAATACAGAGGCGTGTATCTGTCGCTGAAGATCCTCAAGATTTATGAGGAAGGTCAGCGTTATATTGTCAGAATATCAATAATGAATACCCATATTATTGCTGGTAGCCTTAATTATAAAGCGGAAGAGCTCAACGAGGAAAGACTGGGTGAAAAGCCAAAGAAGCATCAGACTATAATGATAGTTGAGGATGATGAAATTAACAAATTGATGATGGCCAACATGCTGAATGAGAGATATAACCTCATTCTTGCCAAAGATGGTTTGGAGGCTGTGGAGCTCTTTGAGGAAAAAGGTCATGACATAGATTTGATAATGCTGGATATGGTTTTGCCCAAGATTGATGGCATAGGTGTTATCAAAAAAATCCGTAGAAGCAGTCATGATGCCAATATCCCTATTATTGTAATGACAGCTGCCATTAATCTGGAAAAGATAATATTTGAAGCCGGAGCAAATCAGTTGATTGCCAAGCCATTTGATTTACCGGAAATTGTATTGGCTCGTATTGAGAATGTTCTTCAATTGGACCAAGTAAATAAATTGATGAGATTTTCAAAACTGGATTATCTGCCAGCAGGTATAGTTGTATGCAAGTCAGATTATGATGAGACACTTCTGTATGCAACAGACAAAATGATTTATATTTTTGGTTGTTCGGATTTAAAAGAGTTTATGGAGTATTCGGGAGGATATTTCAATAACATTGTATATGAAGAAGATTTGGATATGCTTCTGGCAGAACTGGAAGACTTCAAAAAAAGAAATGGTGAGGAGATTCATCTGAGATATAGAATAAAAACCAAAAGTGGTGAAATCAAATATATTAATGATTACACTAAACTGGTTACAGATTCGGAGTATGGTGATCTGTATTATTCTATAATTGTCGAGCACTAGCCGGCGAATAAAAACAGAAAGTTGAAAGAGTTTTTAATGAATGTAGGGTTAACAAATTATAATACTTATTTTGATATATGTGCAGCGTTATTTGACATTGTATTCTTGATTCTGATTGTAACAAGAAAGAAAGTAAAAGGACGCAGAGACAGAGTTTTTATGTATATGGTAATGACCATAATGATAGCAGCTATTATGGAGGTGGGAACTTCACTTATTCGTAATGGTGACTGGATTATGCCCAATACATGGAGAACAAGCATTAATGTATTGGCACATTTTTTTCAGAATTCATTATCTTTTCTTGTATACATGTATGTGCTACAGATTTTTGGCGTGTTGAGACATTTGTCATTTAAGAGAAAAGTATTCATTAGTATACCGGAAATGGCTTTGATGATTTTTTTACTTGTACCGCAACTTAGAAGACTTATTTTCTACTATGATGAAGCTGGTATATATCAGAGAGGACCGGTTAATAAATGGTTTTATTATTGGGTGATTCTGGTATATACCATTGCAGGAATCTGTGCTTTGATGAAGTATAGAAATAGAATATCTAAACAGGACTTTATGGCAATTTCACATTTTGTCGTTGCTATGATTTTGAGTATCCTGGCAGAGGGATTATTCCCGGGCATGCATCTTAGGATTACTATTTTCCTGCAGTCGCTATGCTTCTTTGGAGCATATATCTGCCTGGAAAATGATGAGGAAACAATTGATAATGAGACAGGATTGCTCAGTAGATATTCATTGTGGAATGATGTGGCATTGATGTATGAATCAGAATATTCATCCTATGTCATTTCTGTAAATGTCAATAATTATGAATATTATTTACAGACAATCGGTTCTAAAAGAATGAATATTTTGCTGAAAAATGTCAGTCAATGGCTTGCAAAACTTTCCAGCGATAAGGTGAGTGTATATCACCCAAAGAGTGGTACATTTGCTCTGGTTTTATATGATTTTGATAGAGATAATGCCCTGAAATTTGCAGAGAAAATCAGAGTGCGTTTTATAGATGAGTGGATAATTGATGGCACAAGCGTATTCTTTCAGCCCCTTGTGAAAATGACTGGTGTTCCACAGCAGATTCGCAAGGATGAACAGTTATATGCATTTATTGAGAATGGTTCTATCGAAGGAATGGTAATGAATAGTGTCAATTTCATTGATGAAGTTAGTTCCAGCCAGCGTAGATTACAGATCGAGATGGCATTGGACAGAGCTATCAAGAATGACACATTGCAGGTGTACTATCAGCCTATTTATGATGTGGCAACAGGTAGAATTCGTTCCTGTGAAGCATTGGTGCGCATGGATGATAAAGAACTGGGAATGGTATCTCCGGAAGAATTTATCAAGGTTGCGGAGAAAACCGGCCAGATTAATTTTGTTGGCGAGATTGTATTTGAAAAGGTATGTCAGTTCTTGAAAGAGTACACACCTCAGAAATATGGAATGGAATATGTTGAAGTGAATCTGTCCACAGTTGAATGTATGAATCCATTGGTTCCGTCTTCTATTCGCAATTTAATGAATAAATATGGTATTGATAAATCTCAGATCAGCATAGAAATAACTGAGTCTGCGGTTATTCATAACAAGGAAACTATGGTAAATGTTATGGACAATATGCAGCGTGCAGGTTTGTCATTTGCTTTGGATGATTTTGGAACTGGAAATGCGAATTTCTCTTATGTTTTAGATTATAATTTTGACATTATCAAAATTGATAAGACTTTCTTGTGGGCTGCTGATGGAAGCGCAGAGAATGCGGCTATATTGGAGGCTATGATACAACTTATCAAGGGCCTGAATCGTAAAGCTGTAGTAGAAGGTGTTGAAACAGAAAAGCAGAGAGATTATCTTGTTTCAAAGGGAGTAGAGTTCCTACAAGGTTATTATTATTCAAAACCTTTACCGGAAAGGGAGTTTATAGATTTTATAAGAAGATATAATTAGACTTATGAGTGACTTTTGAGATGAACATTTTTGGGGGATTGAGATAATGAAGAATTCCGAGAATATTCTAGATTCCATAGTAGAGAGATTTGTATCAGTCCATGTTATTGATTTTAAAAACTCCGAAATTGTGAGCTGCAAATCCAATGAGATAATTGATTTGCTGTTGCAACGGGACGGAGATTTGCAGGAGAAAATGGATGGAGTGATGGAACATCTGGTTTCTAATGAGCACAAGGCTCGCATGAAGAAATTTGTGGATTTGGCAAGTTTGAAGACTCGATTGGCTGACGCAGATAAAGTGACCATGATGTTTCTAGGAACTCAAAGTGGCTGGTGCGAGGCTTCATTTATGCGAGTGAAGGGCTATGAACCTGATGAAATGGTGATTCATGCAGTAGAGAAAATCAATGATGAGATACTGTACAAAGCCAATGTGATGGCAGCCCTGGCCAAAGATTACGATATCATTATGGATATCGATATTCAAAATGAGAAAATGAATGTCTATAAAATGGGTAGTGAGTTGTCTTATAAGCTTTCACGATTGATGCAGGAGAAAACTTATAATCAAATTATAGAACTGTTTTTGAAGAATGAGGTATCCGATGAGGATAGGGAGCGCATGCGCAAAATAGTGTCCTTGGATTATATATCATATAAGTTGTCCAAGAGTCAGGCTTTTGCAGAGACATATTTGAACGGTAATGGTCATTATTACAGAATGAAAATTGCTCGTAAGGATGATGATGGTGATGAAGTATTACATGCTCTTATGGGATTTACAGACATAGACGAGAATGTGCGAAGAGAAAAAAATGCAGAGCGTGAGATGCTTGATGCACTAGGAATGATTCAAGGCCTAAGTTGGGAGTATCATACTATATGGGCAGTTGATAAAGAAAATTTACGAATGAAGCTTATTCGTTCTTCTGGCAAATCGACTATTCAGGCTGCGCTTCAGATGGGAATGGACACCCTGGATTATGACATAATGTGTGGCAAATATATCAATAAATATGTGGATATTCAAGATAGAGAGAGGCTGAGAGTTGAAGCTTCATCTGACCGGGTTTTGGAGAAGCTGGAAAACGGTCATTATTATGCCATAAACTATTTGCGTAGAATCCCTTCCGGTGAAGTGAGTTATCACCAGATGGCTTTTGTAAATGCTGATACACAGGACGGAAAGAAGCAGTTTGTCTGGGGATTTCGAGATGTAGATGAGATGCTTAAGGAAGAGATTATGAAACGGGAGGAATTGGAAAATGCCAAAGCCCTGGCTGAGGAAGCCAATGCTGCCAAATCCAGATTTCTCTTCAATATGAGTCATGATATTCGAACACCACTAAATGCAATAATTGGTTTTACTGATTTGGCAGAGAAGAATCCGGATGATTTTGAAAAGAATGCAGGGTATAGAAAAAAAGTCAAATTGGCTAGTAAGCAATTGCTGGATATCTTGAATAATGTGTTGGAAATGGCCAGAATTGAGAGCGACAAGTTGGTTATTGATGAAGAATTGACCAACGCCCATGAATTCTTTGAGACCTGGACCACCGTTTTTGATGGTGAGTTGCGCAAGAAATCTCAGACCATGCATGCCAATGCTGATGTTGAACATGTATTTCTATATTTGGATAAGACACATTTGACAGAGATACTGATGAATGTGGTAAGCAATGCAATTAAATATACTCCTGAGGGCGGAGAAATATGGGCAACCATACATGAAGATGAATTTACTGAGGATTCTATAGAAGAATTTGGTTTGTATGCAGATAGAAAATGCGATGCCATAATTAACAGCTTATTACATTCTCAAAATGTATGTGTTATAGAAACCAGGGTTAAAGATAATGGAATAGGCATGTCAGAAGAATTCTTAGAGCATGTATTTGATCAGTTTTCTCGAGAGAGGGATTCTTCAAATAGCGGTGTTCAGGGAACAGGACTTGGAATGGCTATTGTCAAACGTCTTATAGATCAGATGCATGGTACTATCAGAATCAACAGCAAGGTGGGTGAAGGCACTGAGGTTGTGATACGAATACCTCATAAATACGGAGTGCAAAATGATTTTGACAGTTATGGCAAAGAATCAGATAGCTTACAGCTGCTGGCTGGCAAGAGATTCCTGCTGGCTGAGGATAATGATATTAATGCGATGCTTGCAACGGAGCTTCTAGGTATGAATGATATACAAGTTGAGAGAGCTCATGATGGAGTGGAATGTGTAGACATGGTGAGCAAAGCGGAGGCGGGATATTATGATCTGATTCTGATGGATATACAGATGCCGAATCTAAATGGATATGATGCTGCTGGTAGAATCAGACGAATGGGGAATCCTGAAAAGGCAAATATACCAATTTTGGCAATGTCAGCTAATGCATTTAAGGAGGATATACAGCATGCGCTAGATGCAGGGATGGATGGGCATATTGCAAAGCCTATTGACACCGAGAAAATGTTTGCAACAATTCGAGGAGTATTATAAACAGGTGTCCTAATCTTGTGCATGTTGATAGCATATAATTAGATATCAGTTATTTTTATGGGGGACTAAAAGTATGAGTAAAAAAGAGAAAAAACAAAAAAATGTAACTTCGAAAACCAAAGGTGGAATGGGAATCCGTGAGCAGATGATGGTAAAGTTGCTACCGGTTACAATTCTTGCAACAGTTTTGCTTACTGTAGTAAGTGCAGTAAATAGCAAAAACACTATTAACAGTCAGGTTCAGGATACAATGAGAGCTGAACTTTCTGGAAATAGTGCTCAGATTAATTCTGATTTGGATACAGTCAGACATCAATGCGCTAATCTGGCTCGAGAAGTAGGTATGCACTATGAGAGAACCAGCATGGAAGAGTTCGGACGAAGTTTCGGAGATGCTATCAAGGATAGTGATATCATCAATGGAGCAGGAATATGGTTTGAGCCATATGCATATGATGCAACTCAGCAGTACATGGGTCCATATTGGTACAAAGATGGAGATGCAATTGCTGAAACATATGAATATAGTAATGCTGAGTACGATTATTTCACTCAGGAGTATTATGTAAATGCAGTTAAACTGCAGCCGGGTGAGGCGACAATTACTGATCCATATTATGATCCATCTTCTGGAACAGTAATGGCAAGTTGCTCTGCTCCAATTTATGCACAGGATAAATGCATCGGATGTGTAACTTGTGATATCACTCTTGATACAATGGTTGCTATTGCATCTGGAATCAAGGTTGGTGAAAATGGTACAGCTTTGATGCTTGATTCAAAGGGTACATATATTTATACAGATGATGATGCCAAAGTACAGGATGGTGTTAATATTACAGAAGATGAGAATTCATCATTGGCAAAGGCCGGTAATGTAATGCTTGGTGCGGAAAATGGACTTACAACATATGATGCCAAGGATGGAACATATAATTTGTATTACGATACAATCCCAGGTGTGAATTGGAAACTTGCAATTCGTATGCCACAGTCTGAAATCAATGCTCCTGTCAAGAAACTTACAATGACTCTTGTTACAGTAGCAGTAATTGCTACAGGAGCTATTGCAATTGTAATTGCATTAATTGCGAATGGTTTGTCCAAGACTTTGAACAAGGTCAAGGCATTTGCCATGGATTTGGCTAAGGGTGATTTTACAGTAGAGAAGATAGATGCCAAAGGTAGAGATGAGTTGGGACTTATGAGTGGTTCCCTCAATGAGATGTATGAGAGCAACCGTGATGTAATTAGTCGTATTTCTTCTGGCTCTGCCAATGTAAATGATTCATCTGAGAAGATGAATAAGGTGGCAAGTGATTTGTCAGTGAAGTTTGGAAATATTCATGACAACATGGGCAAGGTAAATGATGCCATGATGTCTACCGGTGCTGCTACTGAAGAGGTTTCAGCTTCTGTTAATGAGGTAAATGAATCTGTTCGTTATCTGGCTGATGAGACTTCTAAAACTTCTGAGGAGGTTAAGGAGATTCAAAAGCGTGCTGCAGAGGTTGAGGAGAATTCAAGAAAAGCTTACGATCATGCCATTGCAATTGTTGAGAAATATGGCGATGAACTAAAGGAAGCTAATAAGAGAGCTGAGATTGTAAGTGAGATTGGAGATATGGCCAATAGCATTGCCGATATTGCTGATCAGATTAACCTTTTGTCCCTCAATGCTTCTATTGAAGCTGCCCGTGCTGGTGAGCATGGTAGAGGATTTGCAGTAGTTGCTTCTGAAATCAATAAGCTTGCTACTGATACAGGAGATGCTGTTGAGAGAATCAAGGTTACAATTGATGGAGTTCAATCAGCATTTAAGTCAATGAGCGGAGGAGCAAATCAGTTGCTTGATTTCGTTCAGGAGACTGTTGCGCCTGATTATGATAACTTCGTAAATGTTGGTGTTCAATATGGAGAGGATGCTACTGCATTCAAGAACTTGGCTGACAAGATTGGCGAGATGGTAGATACAATTACTGAGTCTATGGATCAGGTAAATGATGCCGTTGCCAATATTGCTGAGTCTGCTCAGGATACAGCTGCTAACTCTGCTGAGATTACAGATACTGTTGATGAGGTTTCTGTGATGGTAGATGATGTGGAAGGAATGGCTACAGAGCAAAAGGATGTAGCTTCTGACTTGGCTAACATTGTGAGCCAGTTTAAGTTATAGGATTTATAGAAGGATGCTTCTTGATATAAGAAGCGTCCTTCTTTTATTATTTGCGGGATTTGCTGAATTATATCAGCAGAAATTTGTACTCGAATACCAAGGAGAAGGTATTTATATAAATGAAGGAGGATTAAGCTATGAAAGTGTACACAACAGACAAAATCAGAAACGTAGTCTTATTGGGGCATGGAGGCTGCGGAAAGACAACATTGGTGGAGGCCATGGCTGCTATAAGCAAAGCTGTGCCAAGAGCCGGCAAGGTGGAAGATGGCAATACCATATCAGACTTTGGCAAGGAAGAGATTCGCAGGCATATATCAATTGCCACATCCGTTGTACCGGTGGAGTGGGATGATTACAAGATAAATGTACTTGATACACCGGGATTTTTTGATTTTGAGGGAGAAGTTGATGAGGCAATGAGTGTGGCTGATGGCGCCATAATAGTAGTCTCAGGAAAAGCCGGCATTGAAGCAGGAACAGAGCGGGCTTGGGATTTGTGTGAGAAATTCCATCTGCCAAGAATATTTTTCATAACAGATATGGATATTGATTCTGTATCATATCGTGAAGTTATAGAAAATCTGACTGAGATGTATGGCAAGAAGATTGCACCATTTAACATGCCGCTGCGAGAAGAACAGGAACTGGCAGGATATGTAAATGTAATTCAGAAGACTGCATTTCGATACAAGGGTGAGGATGCAGTGGAAGAGGAAGTTCCTGAGTATTCTGTTGAATATATGAATCAGTATAATGAGACTCTTATGGAAGCAGTGGCAGAGACTTCAGAGGAATTCCTGGATAGATATCTGGCTGGAGATACATTTTCTGAAGCAGAAATCCGTGCTGCAGTTAGAAGTGCTATATCAGATGGTTCTATTGTGCCGGTGGAATCAGGAAGTGGAGTTAATGCTAGAGGTGTGTACACATTGTTGGATGATATTGTGAAATATATGCCATCTGCTGACAATCGACAGATGCTTGGAATCAATTCCAAGACCAATGATATATTTGAGGCTAATTTCGATGTGTTGAAGCCAAAGACTGCATTCGTTTTCAAGACAATTGTGGATCCATTTATCGGACATTACAGCTTGATTAAGATTCGCTCGGGTGTTGTAAAAGCTGACGATATTATGTATGACAGTCGTACTTCTTCTGAAATCAAAATTGGTAAATTGTATGTGCTTAGAGGCAACAAAGCCACAGAAGTTCCAGAGCTTCATGCAGGGGATTTAGGAGCATTGGCTAAGCAGACCGCTATTGCCACAGGGGATACATTATCAACCAAGGCTAATCCAATAGTCTATCCTAGTATGGATTTGCCAACACCTCTTACTGTGCGTAGATGGAAAGCGGTAAATAAAGGTGATGTGGACAAGATTGTCATGGCTATGGCCAAGCTTCAGGCGGAGGATATGACCTTTAAGGCGGTGACAGATCCGGCTAATCATCAATCTCTCATATATGGCATGGGTGATATGCATTTAGAGATTATATTATCCCGATTGAAGAATGAATACAAAGTTGACTTAGAAGTGTCTGAGCCAAGGGTACCATTTAGGGAGACAATCAGAAAGACTTCTGATGTTGAATATAAGTACAAGAAGCAAACTGGTGGCCACGGACAGTATGGTCATGTGAAGATGAGATTTGCACCAAGTGGAAGCGATGAGCCATATACATTTGACGAGGAAGTAGTAGGCGGAGCAGTGCCAAAGAATTATTTCCCTGCAGTTGAGAAGGGAATAGTGGCTGCATGCGAGAGAGGCCCATTGGCAGGCTATCCTGTGGTAGGAGTTCATGTCACATTATATGATGGATCTTATCATTCAGTAGACTCATCGGAAATGGCATTTAAAACAGCTGCCGAACAGGCTTTCAAGAAGGGATTTATGGAGGCTGGTCCTGTGCTTTTAGAGCCAATTGTAACTTTGAAGGTTACAGTGCCCGAGGTATATATTGGTGAGATTATGGGTGACTTAAATAAGCGCCGCGCTTCAGTGCTTGGAATGACTCCAGATGGAACCAAGCAGATCATAGAGGCGGAGGTCCCTCAGATGGAATTGGCAGATTATTGTACAGTCCTTCGTTCAATAACAGGAGGACGAGGCGAATACTATTATGAGTTTGCCAGATATGAGCAGGCTCCTGGAGATGTGCAGTACAAGGCTATTACAATTCACGAGGAGGAGATGGCTTCAGAGCAATAAAATATGCATCTTTCAATGATATGTGTAATAGGGTATAATGATTAAGATGTGTTTAGATAAATATATTTTACAGATTTATCTTAAAGCACAAGCAATACATATACATATTATAGACATATGATTATAAGGAGGATGGCATGAAAAAAGGGTCAGTAATAGCAATTGTTATTGGAGTAATTGCAGTCATATTGATTTCTCTTATTGGAGGATACAACTCACTTGTTAGCAAGGAAGCAGAGGTTGAGCAACAGGCTGCTAACATAGATACTCAGTTACAGAGAAGAGCAGATTTGATTCCTAATCTGGTAAATACTGTAAAGGGTTATACAAATCATGAGACAGAGGTTTTCTCTCAGGTGACAGAGGCTAGAGAGAAGTTGATGTCTGCTGGTACAATGGCTGAGAAGTCTGCGGCAAATGATGAGGTATCAACTGCACTTGGAAGACTTATTGCAGTTGCAGAGAATTATCCTGAATTAAAATCGGATACAGTATATATCAATTTGATGGACGAGCTTGCTGGAACAGAGAATAGAATTGCTAAGGTGAGAAAAGATTACAATGAGGTGACAACATCTTATAACAAGGCAATCAAGAAGTTCCCTGGCGTAATATTCGCTGGAATCTTCGGCTTTGAAAAAGCAGATTTATTTGAAGCGGCAGAGGGCGCTGATACAGCACCAACAGTTGATTTCGAGTAACATTTAAATAAGCAGTAGGTATTCTATGGGTATCTACTGCTTATATATTATAATCAGATGATATGGCAAATATTTATATGTATTATTTTGATACTAGGTAGTAATATTTACCATATTGATATCATGAAAATAATTATGGTGATAGTAAATGATAAAAACATGGAGAGAAAATGGGAAAAAGACTGGCTATATTAAGTAGAGAAGAAAATAAAAAACATGATAAGAAAAAGAAAGAAGAAACAAAAAGACGCATAATAACTGGTCTGATAACATATCTTATCGTTACAGTAATATTTACGATAGTTCAGGTTTCAGAAGAACCGGAAGTGGTTCAGGGGGATATTGGGCAGGTAGAAGCTACAGAGTATTTCTTTGTAGATGATTATAGTGGCGTATTAAATGCAAATACTGAGCAGTACATTTTTGATAAGGCTAGAGCATTGTATGAGGATACCGGTATACAGATTTGTGTTGTGACTGTTCCACATACAATGGGATATGAGCTGGAATCATTTTCTAATATGCTGGCTAATAGCTGGGGTATAGGAGATGCCAAGGAGGATAATGGTATCCTGCTATTATTTACCACTGATGAAGAGGATCCTCATGTACGCCTTGAAATTGGTGAAGGAATGGAAGGCACTATTACAGATGGTGCTGCAGGTAGAATCCTTGATAAGTATGCTGTTGATGACAAAAACGATGGAAAATGGAATCGCGCAGCAGCCAATACATTTACAGAAGTATTGAAGGTGGTTGCAGAGGAGTATGACGAGGATTTATTGAAAAAGGATTCCACGATTGCCATGAGCAAGGATTGGGGAGATGGCAAATATGATACTGTTAATACATTTGCTGATGCAACTTTTCCTGAGATTGAATATGAAGAAGTGCCTGAGGATGAGAGGGGCTTTGAGGGTTTTCTTTTGAAACTGGCTGTAGCTGCATTTTTCTCTTTGTTTGTAACGCCATTTGTGCTTACACTACTGTGGGTCGGTGGTGCAGGTGGGAGCGGTGGCTCTTATACTGGCGGTGGCGGCTTCGGTGGAGGCGGCTTCAGCGGCGGTGGTTTCAGCGGTGGCGGCGGCTTCAGTGGTGGCGGCGGTTCCTTCGGGGGCGGCGGTGCCAGTCGATGATATGAAGCGTACATCAACCATAGACTCGAGACCAGACACAGTCCAAAATAGGAGAAACTAGAAAGACCACCGTACTGTCAGACTTATCCTGGCAGTACGGTGGTTTTTTAGTGGTTAAGAAATTCTACTTTCAAATATGCTTAAGTTGTTGGCATTTACCATATATGTGCCTGTATCGGTATAGCGCGATATGGATTTACCATCCCAAATGTCAGATAGCATCTGCAATGGCACAGAACCCCAGGTAAATGGACGCTGGGCAATAGCTGTAGATATGTGGCCTTTTTTTATTGCCTCGGCTACTGATTTGGTGAGATCCACAGTGACAACCTTATATGCGCCTGGATGTCTCTTGAGATAGTCGCAGTAAGCTAAGCCCCAGCCTACGTTGGTTGCAAAGAATACATCCACACTAGGGTTGTTTTGCAATACCTGCTCAATATATGTATCTGCCTCTGCCTGAGTCGGCCCGCCAGGAGCTTTGAACTCAATCAAATCAATATTATCGTGGCGGCTGATTTCCTGATTGAAGCCTGTAGAACGATCACGGATGGCATCAACTATATTGTCTGACCATAGGTTAGTGGCAACACATCCACCTTGAGACAGAATATCTGCAACAGCCTTGGCTGAATCTACACCACATTGTATTGAGTCAGTTCCAACAACACTTTCATGTGTTACACCAGGAAGAGCTGATTGCAGGAATATAATTTTGATATCTTGTGCATTGGCCTTCTTTAATCTGTCAGAGATACTTGGACTGGCAATGGCTGAGATTACAATTGCGTCAAAATTATTTTCCAATACATAATCCAGGAAGTCCGCCATTTCTTTGGTACCTGCGTCACCGCGTCCCTTTGGTGCAAATACTTCGATGTCATATCCCAGGACTTTAGCAGCATTATGAGCCTCCTGAGTTGCAGGCATCCAGAAAGGATCATCTAAATCCCAGATCATTGCAATTTTTTTCTTCTTCCTTTCGGTGAAGGAGGTTTTGATAATAGCGTTGCTATTGCTTATATTTTCAACCTTTTCATTTAAAGTGCTGGACATCTGATTCAATAGTGAAATTTGATTGTCCAGTACAAATGTCTCGCTGGCAACCTCCTGAGTGGAAGCGGAGAACTCTTGAATGACAGAGTTGATATTGGTGACAGAATCTACAATAGCATCTTTATATTCGCTGATTTCGTCAACACCAGTACCGAAGTTTTTCTGCTTCAAAACAAAGTCATCAATGGATGCACCAAGTACTTCCATTGTCTCACCCACAGCTTCAATAGCTTGAGCCTGACTGTCAAATGTATCTTTGGAAGTAGTCATGGTCTTGCCAAGTACATCAAGTTCGTTTGTGATTCCATTGATAGATGTGCTGATGGACTCGCTGGCTTCCTGGCTTTGTACAGATAGCTTTCTGACTTCCTCAGCTACCACTGCAAATCCTTTTCCTGCTTCACCGGCGCGGGCTGCTTCAATGGATGCGTTTAAAGCCAACAGATTGGTCTGAGATGAAATCTCATAGAGCATCTGAGTGACTTCAATAATGGCGCTGATTTTTTCTAATAGGATATTAATTTCCTGCTGAATTGAATCAATTGCCTTCTGGTTTTGCGATTGATTTTCCTGCAAAGCATGAATAGATTTTTTGCTATCCTCATTTTGCTTGGACATCTGTACTGCCATTTCTACAAGAGCCAAAGAATCATCTTGCATCAACCCCATTTTCTCTGCAAGATAGTTGGCGATTTCAAGGCAGTTACCCACATCTTCCGCCTGCTTCTGAGCACCCTGTGAAATGAAGTCGGTAGAGTTTTGTACATTTTTGGAAGCAAGTTCAATATTTTCTGAAATACCATTCAGCTGATCTGATACATTGCTTACATCTGCAAAATCTTTCTTCAAAGTGGTGAAATATTGCTTATATTGGCGGTATATTTTCACCATCTCCGGACTGCTTTTTCTGGACAGAGCGTTATCACTGTCAGGGACTTCTTGCGTGAAATCCCAATTGATAAGAGAATTTGCTATAGTTTGATAGTTACCCGGTGCTGTGTTTTGTCTTTTTGTAATCAATTTTCCTTCTCCTTTGTGTTTAAATCCTCCTTATCAATTTTTATACCCCATGTTAATCAATTTACGATTATATGTGAAAAGTATACCATAGTAGAACTATTTGGGAAACTATTTATGGCAAATATTTACGAAAACTAGATGATATTCAAGCCTCTTGGAAACTAAAAAGTCATGAGTGTGGTATAATCAGACAATATACAGATGTAATGTGAAATATTATTTTAAATAGCGGAAATAGGGTATAATATTTTTAATGAATAGGGGCAACGATAGAATGGCATTTTAAATAATACAGTATTATTTGAAACGCCATAAAAGGGTGAGTATTAAATTGTAAAAATGAAAAAGTATGGGAGAGTGAAAATGGAACAGAATAAAGTATTGGAAATCAGACATTTCTCAAAGTCCTATGGTGGAGCGGTCAAGGCATGTGATGATGTGTCTCTGTGCGTGGAGAGCGGGGACATTTACGGTTTTATAGGCCACAATGGCGCTGGAAAATCTACAACAATTCGTGCTGCAGTGGGAGTGCTGGATTTTACAGAAGGAGATATTTATATTAATGGGCATTCGGTCAAGGATGAGCCTATGGATTGCAAGCGAGTTACGGCTTATATTCCGGATAATCCTGATTTGTATGAGAATCTTACTGGAATTCAATATTTGAATTTCATAGCGGATGTATTTGGAATAAGTGCCAATGACCGTGAGGAGAGAGTGAAGAAATATGCAGATGCATTTGAAATAACAGATTCACTTGGGGATGCAATAAATTCATATTCTCATGGTATGAAGCAGAAGCTGGCTATTATATCTGCATTGATTCATGAGCCGAAGCTTTTGGTTTTGGATGAGCCTTTTGTGGGATTGGATCCTAAAGCAACATTTACCCTGAAAGAGATAATGCATGAGATGTGTGAGAATGGTACAGCTATATTTTTCTCAACACATGTTCTTGATGTGGCGGAGAAATTGTGTAATAAGGTGGCCATTATCCAGAAGGGGCATATAATAGCAGCCGGAACTATGGAAGAATTGACGGAGGGACACTCTCTAGAAGAAGCATTTCTGGAGGTGGTTAGTCATGAATAATATACTTTTGAAGATTATGCTTTTGTCTACTAGCCAGTTAAATATTTTCCGCACTACGAAGGATGGAAAAAAGAAAAGCAAGATTGTAGGCGCATGGGTAGGCATGACAGTTATCTATCTTATGATTATTGTATATAGTTTTCTGTCTTGTATAGGATTTGGCGCTATTGGACTTATTGATATCGCACCAATGATTTGCGCTATGACCATAAGTGGATTGGCATTTATATTTACCATATTCCGAACCAACGGATATCTGTTTAATTTCAAAGAATATGACATGATTATGTCGCTGCCCTTTGGGGAAATGGAAGTGGTGATCAGCAGATTTGTCTATATGTATATTAAATGTCTACCATGGTATTTAAGCGTGTCACTGTCCATGCTGGTTGGCTATATTATTTATGCAGAATTTAGCCTGATTAGCATTGTTATGTGGATTGTGCTGACAATATTTGTCCCACTTATACCTATGGTGGTGGCTACATTTCTTGGCTTTTGCGTGGCCAAGATCAGTTCTGGCTTCAAGAAGAGAAATATTATAACAACAGTTTTGACATTTGTTGTGGTAGCCGGATCTTTTGGCTTGAATTATGCAATCAACAAACTTTTTTCAGATGGCATGGTTAGACAGACTCTGGAAAATATATATGCAGTAAATGAGAAGATGGGGCAGGTGTACATTCCTGCGAAATGGTTTGCAGATGCCATAAATAATGGAAACATCGTGGGGGCGTTGCTTTTAATAGGTAGTAGCTCGGCGTTATTTGTCATTGTGGTATATGTTATTGGCAAATCTTACCGCAAGATTAATTCAATGCTGAAATCCCATGCGGCTTCAGGTAATTACAAAGTGTCTCACCAGAAGACCAGGTCTGTGGTTCAGTCAATTGCTTATAAGGAGTTTAGACGACTTCTGGGGTCTAGTAATTATCTGGTAAATGCTACTGTGGGAGAACTGCTGTCATTGGCCTTGGGCTTAGCAGCCTGGGTTATAGGCTTTGATGGAATAATTAAATTTATAACAAATGGTGCTCCTGTTACAACGCAGATGGTGGCGCCGTCAATTCCATTTATCGTATATTTTCTAATTGGCATGGTGGCAACAACAGCTTGTTCGCCATCCTTAGAGGGCAAGAATTATTGGATTGTGCAGAGTCTGCCAATAGACAAGAAGGTGCTGTACAATGGGAAAATGTTATTTAACATGTACCTGACGGTTCCATTTATGACATTTGCCATATTATCTCTGTGCATAACGGGACATGTGAATATGTTGAATACAGTATTGGATGTGATTTTGGGAATCGCCCTGTGCGCATTTTCCACAACCTGGGGCTGTGTATGCGGTGTGAGACATATGAGACTGGACTGGGAAAATGAAATTGAAGTGATCAAGCAAGGCGCAGCCGTGATGATTTATCTGTTCCCAAATATGATTGTGACCATGATTTTGGTTGTGGCAATGGTATTGCTTGGATTGGTGGTGAATCATTTGCTGATTACTGTTGTGTGTATTTTGGTGGTAACTTTGTTGGCTGTCTTGTGTTATTGGCGAGTGATGAAGCTAGCAGAAGAATAAAGCCGGTTTCAGTCGTCTCTGCGGGCGCCACCTACTATGAGAACTAATCGAAGGAGTTGCAAAATTGTTGTGAAAAGAGCTGCTACATATGTGAGGGCAGCGGCTTTCAATACTTTTGTAGCTCCTTTGTGTTCCTCGCCTTCTAAGATATGACTTGTTTCTAATATGCGAAGTGCACGCTTGCTGGCATCGAATTCCACCGGAAGGGTGATGAGCTGGAAGAGCACCACAAATGTGAATAACAATACACCGACTTGTGCCAATGGGGTATTACCGATTATCAAGCCAATGATAATTACAGGCCATGAAATCCAGGAACCGATGTTGGCAAGTGGAACTGATGCTCCGCGAAGTTTAAGGGGAGCGTAGTTCTCCTGATGCTGAATTGCATGACCGCATTCGTGAGCCGCAACGCCAATTGCCGCAATACTGGTTTGCCCATATACAGAGTCTGATAGGCGAAGTACTTTCTCATTTGGAGAATAGTGGTCTGTCAGATTTCCTCTGACTCTCTCAATTGTCACATCGTATATTCCTGCTGAGTGGAGAATCTGTTCTGCCACCTGGTTGGATGTGATATTTCTAGAACTTCGTATCTTGTTATATTTATTGTAAGTGGCTTTGACATTCATTGCTGCAAGTCCACTGATTAAAGCTCCGATAATAATCAAAATATATGTTGGGTCATAATAATATCCGTAGTACATGTAAGAACCTCCTTGAATGTGTCACATAAATTTCTAATAACTACAAATTCTAATAACTATAAATTCTAATAACTATAAATTCTAATAACTATAAATTCTAATAACTATAAATTCTAATAACTATTATAAGCGTTTTGAATAGAATTATTAAGAGCTATTATAAGTGTTTTCGAGTAGAATTATTAAGAACTATTATAAGTGTTTTTGATAAAATAGTAACAACTTAATAAGTGCTTGGTGTGTGTGGCGCAAGAGGCGGACGAAATCGTAGAAATCTGCCAAAATATCCGTATCTGTAGCAACATTAAGTGAGTTGGTGCGGACGAAATCGTAGAAATCTGCCAAAATATCCGTATCCACAGCAACATTAAGTGAATCAGTACAGATAAAATCGCAGGAATCTGCTAAAACATCCGTATTTGCAGCAATATCAAGTGAATTGGTGCGGATAGAATTGTAGGATTTAGCTAAAATGTCCGTATCTGCTTGAATGATGGAAGAAAAAGTACAGCTGAAATAATTGCAATCAGCCAAAATAGCCGTATTTGCAGCAACAACCAGTGAATAGGTACGGACAAAATCGTAAGAATCTGCCAAAGCAGCTGTATCCGCAGCAATATCAAGTGAATTGGTACAGATAGAATTGTAGGATTTAGCTAAAATGTCCGTATCTGCTTGAATGATGGGTGAGAAAGTACGGATGAAATAATAAAAATAAAATGAACCATCTGCCTGCTTTGTGACAATATATATATGTAAGGGCAAAAAAACTTATGGTCGACTAAATAGGGGAAAGGAAGAAGGATAACTTGTAATGAACAATGATGAATTCGAGCAATTTATCAAGGTCAATGGAGCGGATATTCTCAGATTCTGTAGAATGACCTGCGGCAGCAATGACGCAGGGGATGATCTATACCAGGATACAATGCTCAAGCTGTTAGAGAAACTTGACAAAGTTGACAATCAACAGAATATAAGAAGCTATGCCTTGTCCATATCAATTTTGCTTTGGAAGAACAAGAAGAAAAAATATGCGAATCGAAATCGAATTATTCCTATGGTAAGTCTGGATTCTAGTGAGTATAGAATGCAGAACCCTAAAATGTATGTGAGCGATGGAAGTGCTGCAATTCAAGAAATCGAAAGTGCCCCGGAGGAATATATTCTTCAGGAAGAGACATATCAGATTGTGCAGCAGATTGTTGCAGGATTGCCAGAAAAATATAGAATTCCAGTGTATCTGCATTACTCAGCAAATATGCAAATGGCTGAAATCGCACAGGTGCTACAGATTCCTATAGGAACAGTAAAGAGTCGTATGAACAAAGCAAAAAGCTTACTAAAAAAAGAATTGGAGGCGTTAGGATATGACAGATGAGAGATTAGATCAAATCTTAAAGCAGGCCCTTGCTCCAGAAATTGATGACAGTGAAATTCAAGTATGGAGAAAGAAGAGGAAGAAAAAAATGAATATAAGAAAGTTTTTGGCAGGTTCCTTGGTGGCATGTGCGGCATTAGCTATGGTTGTTGCTGGGGCGAATTTCAATATTTTTAACACCAAGAGCGGTAGTGGTGATGTTGCAAGTAATTCGCCAGGAAATATGTTTGCCATAACAGCCCGCGCAGCAGAATTATCAGGTGATGTTGATTCAGGAAATGTTATGAGTATGTATAACGAAATAACATACGGTACTGCCGGATTTACCCCACAGACCTTTGCAATTTCAGGAAAAAATATTGCCAGAATCAAGTTGTCTACGGATAAATGTGAACTTTATAAAGTTACTCATGTATATCCGGAGGACAGTCAATTTGACAAGGCTCAGAGAATGGAAGTTGGTGAAGATACAGATTATGTAGCAGTATATGACAAGGAACCTGAGGAGGGTGGCGTTGTCATGAGCTTTGATTATTTGGAGGCAGTGGGCAATACATATGAAGGTGATTATAATAGTGATGTCATCTTTGGAATGTATATACCTGATGAACTTCAAAGCACTAATTCGGATTTGCAGGCATCTTTTCAGGAGGACATAAATCAGCTAAAGGATGCAACATTGACAATAGAAGTGACATATACTGATGGCAATGTTGAAACCCATCATTATACATTAAATGTGGGCAAAATATTTGTCCCTACAGATGAAGAAGGGAACTGTCAGTATGATAAATTGAGCAGATTTCTGACACCGGAGGAGGAAAAACAGGAGACTTGTAATATATATGGATACCTTCCTGTCAAGATAGACTAGTGCGGCCGGAAACCCAAAATGAAAAAATTCCTATGAGTTGACAATATGTGTTATAATATCCGTGAAGCGAGAGCTCCTAGTAGGGGGCTCTCTTTAGTCTTTATTATTATGGGAATTTTAGGGAAGATATGATTATAAGAAATCAGTTACACATAGTTTTTTATGGTGCAGCACTGGCAATTAGTGTGACAGTGCTTTTATTTACTATACTGCAAAAAAGAACAGACAGACCACAGAACAAGTGGTTTATGGCTATGCTTGTCATAGTTATTATGAATTCAATGTCAGCAACAGGCTGTGCAATTATTGAGCCACAGTTAGCTGAGCGCTTGGATTTATTTAAACTATTATTAAATTTTCAGAATTCTTATTTTTTTGTTCATACGGCTTTAGCTCCGTCTCTTTTTAATTACGTGCAAAGTGTCACTGGAAAAGCCAGAAGAAAGAGCACAATAAGGAAAATCATTGATAATATTCCATTTATTTTAATTGAAATATTTGCAGTTCTAAATCCGTTATATAACAACATATTCTATTACGACTCCAATCTGGTATTTCACAGAGCCTGGGGGGAATATTTGTTGTATGCAATTGCAGGAATGTATTTCGCATTTTCCATTGGAGAGTTGCTCTTTTCTTGGAGAGCCATAACATTTCGTCGTAGAATTGCATTGACATATTTCTTCATGTTGGCGTTGGCAGGAATTTTGGCTCAGCTGTTTTTCATTGACATTAAAGCTGAATTATTTGCAGAAGCACTGGCTATGATGGGAGCAATGCTTGCAGTTGAAAGTGAAGACGACAGGGTGGATCCGGATACCAATATTTACAATCGAAGAGCAATGCAGATGGATGTACAAAATGCTCTTGTAATGCGGGAGAAGCTGCCTCTTATCTATGTGAAAATATTAAATGCTCACATCATTGAGCGAATTACCCGTTCGGCAAATGATGATGTAATGGCAGTTGCATGTGCTGATTATCTCAAGACACTGGTGCCGAGATATCATATTTACCATCCAAATACAGAGACTTTTGTTCTCATGTGTAATGGAATATATGCATCGCAAATTAGTCAGATTTCTAATCAGATTAAGGAGCGATTCGAAAGTGAGTGGTTCATCTCTGGAGCATCATTTTATCTTGATGCAGCTGTTATTGAGGCTGTTGTGCCAGATGACATTGGCACTGATGATGATGCATTCTATGTGGCTGACAGTATTATTCCAGAGGGAGTAGGTAAGAACAAAGCTGAGCTGGCCTGGATTATGCGTCGTGCTGAAATCGAGAGAACTATTAGAAATTGTGTGTTAAATAATAGTTTTGAGGTTTACTATCAACCAACTTTTGACCTAAAGAACTTTAAGCTATATGGCGCAGAAGCACTTGTTCGTATGACTGACAAATCAATCGGTTATGTGTCACCAGAAGAATTTATTCCAATTACAGAGCAGATTGGTCTGGTGGATGAGATAGATGATTTTGTTATTCATGAAGTATGTAAATTTATTCAAAGCGGCGTGCCACAGTTTAGAGGAATCAAATCTATTAATGTGAACTTGTCAGTAATTCAGTGTATGCGGCCAGGATTCTTTGAACATATAATGAGCATAGTGGATTCTTATAATCTGGATCATAGCATGTTAAATTTTGAGATTACTGAGTCAGTTGGAGCTGAGGACTATGCTACTTTGTCAGAGGTAATTCACAAGATTAAGCAGGAGGGATTCTCCTTCTATATGGATGATTATGGTACGGGATATTCCAATATGGATGGAATTTTCTCTCTTGAATTCGATGTAATCAAGATTGATAAGAGTATACTGTGGAACGCTGAGAAGGAATCCCGTGGCAGAGTTATTCTCAAGAACAGTATCAATATGATTCATGATTTAGGATGCAAAGTCTTGGTTGAGGGTGTTGAGACAGAGGAGCAGGTTGCCATGTTAAATGATTATGGCGTGGACTTTCTGCAGGGGTATTATTTCTCACAACCTATTCCAAAGGACAGATTTGTGGAATTTATTGGCGCAGAAAAAAGTTGATGAGATAAATGCGGTTTCAGACTGATGCAAATGTGTAACAGTGCTGAAATCGCTTTTTTTGAAATTTAATTGGAAAAATATTTGTCTTTCTCCCTTTATCATTGTAAAATATAGAGCAAGAAACTTATGAGACTTGAACTGAAAATTGGAGGAAGGACTTTGAAAGCGAAAAAACGTAAGCGCATTGGCGTTATTAACGGGATACTTGTATTACTTTTGTCAGTATTATCATTGGGAATAGGCCTGGCAACAATCATTTTATACAGGGAAAATGTGAAATGGATGGCGGGGATGTTTATTGCCATGGCATTTTATCTGGTGCTGGTAATTACATTTCTTGTGATTAATTGGTGGGACGCGTTGTCAATCAATCATGAGTTGGAAGAAGTACGCAAAATTGCATACTCAGACAAGATGACAGACTTGGAGAATAGACAGGCTTACGACGAGTATATTGCTCTGTTAAATGAGAGAATTGCAGCTGGTGATATTGATGAGAGACTGCTGGTTTTGATGATGGATGTAAACGGTCTGAAGAAAACAAATGATATCTTTGGACATATTGCCGGAGATGAGCTTTTAATTGGTTCAGCTGAATGCATTGTCAAAGCATTTGGTGCATATGGCAGATGCTTTAGGGCTGGAGGAGATGAGTTTATTGTAATTGCTGTCATGGAGCCAGAGACATTCGAAAAGAGAAGAGATGAGTTGGTTCGTAATCTGGCGGAGTGGCAGGGCAAGCATATCAAGGGAATTGCCATTTCAATTGGCAAGGTGAATCAGTGCGAATATCCTGAACTTTCTATGGAAGAATTGATTGATATTGCAGATCGCAGAATGTATGAGGATAAGCAGCATTATTATGCTAGTCAGTTGTCAGTTCCGGAAAATGAACAAGTTGATGTGAATCGAATGCGTTTTGTAGACAACTTTACTTTGACTAAATATACTATGCCGATTATTCAGCAGATGGCTGAGGTTATACCGGGAGGATTCTTCATTTACCGTGAAGATGCCAAGCGTGAGATACTATATTTGAATAGAAAAGTGTTGGATATCTATGGATGTGAGACTAGAGATGAATTTATGGAGTTGACTGGTGGCACATTTCAGGGAATGGTTCATCCAGAGGATTTTGAGGAGATTCAGAAATCTATTGATATGCAAATAGACGATGAAAATAGTGATGGAATGGATCATGTAATCTATAGAATCATCCGTAAAGATGGCGAAGTGCGAACAGTAGATGACTATGGACATTTCAGCCATTCGGATGATTATGGTGATATATATTATGTGTTTATAAATGACATATCAATCCACAATTGTAATGAATCAGCTGTCAGAGAAATCTGAGCCAGCTGATTTTTTATGCGATTGAAATCTTCTAACTCATCTTCTGAAATAACTCCATCTGCAGTGATTTCTATCAAGCGATCTTTCTCACTATTTAATTTGTTGAGAGTGGCCAGCATTTCAAGAGTTATTTGAGATAAATCTTTTACCGCTACATGAGGGATGTATTCTTGCCCCAGTGGACATTTTGTAGAGCAGTAATAGTTACATAAATCCGGGCGCTTATAGGCGTCAGCCATTGCCAGAATCTCATCTGGATGCGGTTCTGACTTTTCACTTTCAATTTTTTCAATTCTACTTTCGGAGATATATTCCATTCGCGCTGAAGCTTCTGCTCTTGTTAAATCAGCAGCTTCTCTGGCAAGTTGATATTCATTTTTGTTTTCTTTTGTAGATTTGCGTCCCATAGATTACTTCTCCTATGTATTTCGATTATTAATGGTTTACGCCTGCGTTGCAACCATGGTCATATTATACTTCTATTTTGCTAAAACAGCAAAATAGAAATATTTATCCCACGAAAACAATGGTTTACGCAAGGGAGATAAAGAACTATTATGTTTATAACAAAACACGAAAGGCGGTGAGTTAGATGCCTATTGAATACAGGTTGTTTTTGTGTAAGCTGTTAAATGAGATGAAGAAAAATGAAGCATCAAGTAGGAGAATAGGAATATCTGATGAATCCACCTATCGTGGAAAGAAAATAGCAGATATTCAAAAATCTGATTTTGATAAATATGTGCTTAGGTAATATATAAGTGAGGAACAGAGAAATGAATAACATGGAAGAAAAAGAAATAAGAGAAGCTATATATGCTGCCGATAATGCTTTGGCTCATTTGGATTCAGCCAAGACTTATTTAAATAAGGCAAGTAATTGGGGAATCATTGATATCTTTGGAGGCGGCTTGTTTACCAACCTTATGAAGCATGAGAGAATGGGGGAAGCTGAGCGAGAGATACAGGAAGCTAAATATGCATTGCAGAAATTTAGCAGAGAATTACAGGATGTAACAGGTTATAGCTCAATTCATATTGATGAGCTGATTACTTTTGCAGATTTTATATTTGACGGACTTCTGATGGACATAATTGCTCAGTCGAAGATTTCAGAAGCGAAGAGCCAATGCGATGAAGCAATACACAAGGTTTCGGTTATTAAAGCAGAGCTACAGAGTAAATTGTAGTAGTTGTATTATTCATGATAATAATATATGACATGAATTTGAAGCTGGAACTGTTGATTGGTTTGAAAGGAGATTTATTATGTTACTTACAATTATTATGTTGATTTGTATGATAGGTATTTTTGGAAAACTACTGGGATTCGCTATTAAGATGGCATGGGGATTGACCAAGATATTATTCTCATTTATTTTCCTGCCATTCATTTTGCTGGTATGTATATTTACCGGATTATTTTACATAGCTGTGCCGGTGCTTGCCTTGGTAGGTCTATTTACCTTAATTTGTGCAGTTGCGGATTAAATAAAATAGTGATTGTCAAATACTCCCGGGAAAATATTTATCACATAGGAAGGTTTTAAAATGAAAGCAAAAGACAAGACAAATGTAATGCGTGTTTTGGACGCCAAGAAAATAGAATACAACAGTCATTTCTATGAGCCGGATGCATCCTTGAGCGGTGAGGAAATTGCAGGCATACTGGGTGAGGATTCTAAATGTGTGTTTAAGACTCTTGTGACTCAGGGAAAGAGCGGTGGATATTTCGTATTTGTAGTACCTGTTATGACAGAGTTGGATTTGAAGAAAGCTGCCAAGGCAGCAGGAGAGAAATCTGTATCCATGATAAAGCAGAAGGAATTGTTGCCTCTGACCGGATATGTCCATGGTGGATGCTCACCTATTGGAATGAAGAAGTCATTTCCAACATTTATCCATGAGACCGCTATAGATTATGACAAAATCTATGTCAGCGGTGGTAAGGTTGGAGCACAGATCGAAGTCAATCCACAGGATTTAATAGATGTGTGTAGAATTCAGATTGCGAATATTGTGGTTGAATAAATGGGATAGGAAAAGGACAAGTATAAAAAATGTATTCTAAAAAGCAGACTATTTATGGAATGATATGTCATGAATAGTCTGTTTTTTTATGGGGATTTTATTGACAAGGAAAATATAAGCAGGTAAAATGTATTTAACAAAATTAAATTGAGCTAAATTAAAAATAGGCTGCGATATGCAGTTATTATATAGGAAGAGAAGGAGTAACGAGAATGGATAAGGAATTTGATATTCAGGAATATATGACCAGGGGAGTAGAAAGAGTTGTGGCAGATTCTATTAAAGCTACTCTCAGAAATCCCAAGGAAAGTGCTTTTATGGTGAAGTTTGCAGCTGCAACCAAAGTCGCATCCAAAAAGAGAAATGAATCCAAGAAAAAGGGTGAGCATATTCCTCCATTTTTGATTGCGAGTATAACCAGTCAATGCAATTTACATTGCGAAGGATGCTATTCGAGATGTAATCATGCAACTGTTGATACGGAACCTGTTATGCAGTTGTCAGGTGAGGATTGGAACAAGGTGTTTGATGAGGCCAGTGATATTGGTATCAGTTTTATATTGTTGGCTGGCGGTGAGCCGCTTCTGAGAAAAGATGTAATTGAGGCTGCTGGAACTCATCAGGATATTTTATTCCCTATTTTTACAAATGGAACATACATCAATGATAAATATTTTGAACTCTTTGATAAGTCGCGCAACTTGATTCCAGTAATGAGTATAGAAGGAAATCAGGAAGTGACAGATGCCAGAAGAGGTGATGGTATTTACAATCGACTCATTGAAAATATGGATGAGTTTAAGCGAAGAGGCCTGATATTTGGCGCGTCTGTTACTGTGACAACAGAGAATATCAAGGAAGTATCATCAGATGAATTTATCAGAAGTCTGTCTGATCGTGGATGCAAGGCAGTGATATATGTTGAATTTGTACCTGTTACAGAGGAAGGACAAAATCTCGCGCCGGGAGATAAAGAGCGAGAATATCTGAACAAAGAGATTGCCAGATTAAGAGGAGAGTATCCAGAGATGGTATTTGTCTCATTCCCTGGAGATGAAAAGAGCTCAGGTGGGTGTATCGCAGCTGGTAGAGGTTTCTTTCATATTAATTCCCATGGCGGAGCTGAGCCATGCCCATTTTCACCATATTCGGATATTAATGTGAGAGATCATTCCCTGAAAGATGTAGTAAATTCTGATTTATTTGTAGCACTTCGCTCTGGAGATATTTTGGTGGACGATCATCAGGGAGGATGCGTATTGTATGAGAAGAGAGATCAGGTTGAGGCTATTTTAGCTGGAAAATGTCACTGATTGAAGCAGTTGGTTGTAAAGGAGATTGAAATGAATATAGCAGTAAGATATTGTTCAAAGACAAAATTTGGAAATACCATGAGAATTGCAGAAGCAATGGCAGATGCACTGGGTGTTAAAGCTGTGAGCATTATGGACGAGCCGAAGCTGCCAGAAAAGGTAGATGTATTATTTCTTGGAGGTGCGCCTTACGCAAATATTATGGCGCCAGAGTTGCGTGAGTATGCTGAATCTCTTACATCAGATATGGTAGATAAGGTCGTTTTGTTTACAACATCAAATTGGTCTCGTAGAACTGTTTTGGCATTGAAGAAAATTCTGCGTGAGAGAAATATAGAAGTTGAGGATGAATTCTTCTATGCCCATATGTTAAATATTGAAAATAATATTAATCCGGCTAAAGAATTTGCATTGCGAAAAAAGAAGGAAATATCTGTTAACATTTAACAGAAAGATTCCGATATATAAATGTAGCTAAAAAAGAGCTAAGGAGAGCGCACTATTCAAAGGAATGATTTCTTGAATAGTGTGCTTTTTTACTTGGTGTTTAAATGTTTTATGTCCCTTGGACCGTATGGGGAGGGACGCAACCTTGAGTGATTGACGGGTTGCAAGAAGGGAGATTATATGGAAATTGGAGGAATTGGATCAAGAGTTGGTGTGCCATATTTTGTTCAGAGGAAGCAGAATATAGAGCAGAGTGTAAGTGCTGGTGCAGTTGTAGGAATGCCGGCTGATGCTATGGAAAATGCTGGTGCAGTTGCAGGAATGCCAGCTGATACTATGGGAAATGCTGTAGCAGGTAATTTCGGAGATGTGCTAAATGTAGCAGAGGCATCACTTCAGGAGCCAAAGGAGCACATTATTCGGGATTTGGGAATTGGATTCGTGTTTGTGGGTGATTATGGCATGGGTATGCATGCAAATCAGATTTCTAATCCTAACTTAGATGATGTTATAGTGCGAGTGAGTATGTCGCCACAGGATGAGAGCATTGATGTAAATGTATCCAAGGTAGATCCGACACAGGCTTCTGCAGTGGAAATGTTTGCATTTTGCCAATATGCTGATGCTACAGGAACCGGCGTGGATGATAAGTGGGGAAGTTGGCATGCTCTTAAATTCTTTGCTTCGCCAATGGAGGCGTTAGAGTACAAATCTTATAATGATGCAATGTACAAGAAGCAGGATTGGACCATGGCTCTTGCGGGAAATGCTGATTATTCATTGAAGAGTCAAAGTACAGGTGAGACATTGGATGTATATGATGTATTTAAAATGCTGAAAAGTACTCTGGTTGAACAGCATAAGCTCACTGCCAAGGATACCAAGGCTGAGGATGACTGGCGTAAGATGGAAGATGAGAAGTGGCAGAAACTGATTGAGAGAATTGACAGATATATCAATGCATCTGTAGAGGAACTGAAGAAGATTCGTGAAGCTCAAAACGAAGCTATCAATGTAGCGGCATCAGAAGCTCCGGCTGGTATGAAATCACAGGCTGTAAATATGGCATTACAGAATATTTTGCTGAGTGGGAAAATGGGAACGACCATTCAAGTTGATTCAACTAATTTAGAAAAGAGCAGTTGGACTTATGATTTGAAAACAGATAATCAGGAAGTACTGCATAAAGCCAAGATGGCAAATGAATATGCTGATGATTTAAAAGGCAAAGTAGAAGAAAAGAATTCCAGAGTTATAGCTGCCTATGAGATGAATCTGTCGGAGGTTTATGATGAGATGGAAGAAATCTCAGAGAAGGCGTAATGGATGAGGCAAAAGCAATTTCAAGGAACGCGTAATGGCTGGAATGGATGAAATTGAAGTAGATTAATAGTATCAGGAAAGCTAATTATCTGATTGTTGTTTTCTAAGAGTTTGGGTATACTAGTCATAAGGATTAATGTATAGGAGGAGACTAACAATGAAGGCAATTATAGCTTATGTATCCACTCATCACGGCAATACCGAGAAGGTTGTGAATGAGATTAAGAAAGAGTGCGGTGTGGAGGCATTTAACGTACTTGAAGAGCCTAATAGAGATTTGTCTGATTATGATTTAATTGGATTGGCATCAGGAATTTATGCAGCGAAGTTTCATCCTCAGATGATTGCATATGCCAAGGAACATTTGCCACAGAACAAGAAGATTTTCTACATTATGACAAGTGCTTTGGACAAAGATTTCAGCAAGTCAATGACAGAAGCTATCGATGGCAAAAATGCAGAGGTCGTTGGTACATTTTCATGTAAGGGATACAACACATTTGGACCATTCAAGCTTGTAGGTGGTACTGGCAAAGGTCATCCAGATGCGACAGATTTGGCAAATGCAGTTGAATTTTATAGAAGCATTGCTAAATAATAGAATCGTGAAAAAAGTATAAATGAGACATTGAGAATGATAAAAGCAACTTGCATATAGCAGGTTGCTTTTTGGCAAAGGGAAAGGAGTGGCTTATGGAGCAGAATAAGTGGTTTCCGGAGGTTAATGGCAATTTCGCTTTTGGTTGTATGAGACTTCCAATGAATGGGGACAAGGTTGATTATGATGAATTCAAGAAGATGGCTGATGCATTTATTGATGCGGGGTTTAATTATTTTGACACAGCACATGGATATATTGGTGGTCAGTCAGAGACAGCAATCAGGGATTGTGTGGCAGGAAGATATGACAGATCTCAGTTCCTGCTCACTAATAAGTTGACGGATCCATATTTTAAGAAGCAGGAGGACATACGTCCGTTTTTTGAAAATCAGTTGAAGTGGTGTGGTGTAGATTATTTCGATTTCTATCTCATGCATGCTCAGGATAGAAATAATTATGAGAAATTCAAGAAATGTCAGGCATATGAGACAGCTTACGAGTTGAAAAAGGAAGGCTTGATTAAGCATCTGGGAATATCATTTCATGACAAGGCAGAAGTCCTTGATATGATTCTCTCTGAGCATCCTGAGGTTGAGGTGGTGCAGATTCAGTTTAATTATCTGGATTACGAGGACGCTTCTGTTGAAGCTCGCAAGGTTTATGAGGTCTGTGAGAAATATAACAAGCCGGTCCTGGTAATGGAGCCTGTAAAAGGCGGTAGTCTGGTGAATCTACCAGAGGATGCAGACAAGATACTTCGTGATTTAAATGGTGGAAGTAACGCCAGCTACGCAATTCGATTTGCAGCAAGCTTTCCCAATATTGCAGTTGTGTTGTCTGGAATGAGTGACATGGAACAGATGAATGACAATTTGTCTTATATGACGGATTTTCAACCTCTGTCTGAGGTGGAGCTTGAGGCAGTGACCAAGGTTTGTAACATTTTCCGCAATTTAAATCTCGTTCCTTGTACTTCTTGCAAGTATTGTATCGAGGAAAATGAGTGCCCGAAAGGGATTAGAATTCCGGATATGTTTGCGGCGTTAAATGCCCATGAAGCTTTCCATAATTGGAATACTAATTTCTACTACGATAGCGTGGTTACAGGAGGCAGCCGTGGCAAGGCTTCTGATTGTATCAAGTGTGGTAAATGTGAGAAGGTATGTCCGCAGCATCTGCAGATTCGAGAACTGCTGGTGAAGGTGGCAGAGACATTTGAAAAATAAGACTTGAAAATAAAACTCATAAAACGAAACCACTAATTCTTTTTTTATAGGGTTAGTGGTTTTTTTTGATTCAAAAACTGACAAAATGAAATTGACAGATTACCCTTGTATGATTATAATGATGACATAATGAAATTCGTATAATATGTCAAAGTGAGAATGACGGAAAGAAGGGGATAATTACATGAGAAAGATTAAAACATTAGAAGAAGCATTAAAACGTATTGAAAAGTTAGAACAGGAGAATGCAGAACTGAAAGCTGAGTTAGAGTACTATAAGAAGAGAAAAGCCAGTGGCAGGCAAAAACATAATGCAAAATGGACTGCAATTTATAATGACTTTGTTGTATGCTATGAAAAAGGGATGTCATTGGCTGAAATTGCAGATCGTAACAATTTAAGTGAGCGTAGTATATATCGATATTTGGCATACTATAAGGAGCATTCCTGTAATTCATAAATAGCGCCAATTGAATAAAAAGAGACCTATCGATAAGATAAAGGTACATCTTGACGGATGAAAATACCCAATCAAACCGGAGGTCTCGAATGAATTATACACAGAATGACAAAATC
>JAGBNK010000018.1 GCA_017634455.1 Lachnospiraceae bacterium | reverse complement strand
TTCTGTAGTCTTTTCTTCCTTTGCTTGCTCCAAATCTTTTATATCAGCTCTTAATTCCGAATGCTTTTCTTCCAATTCTGAAACACCCCTGAATATATCTCCCGAAAAGTCTGGGTCTCCGTTTATCAAAAAATCTTTTTCACACTTCAAATCTGCAATCGACCAATCTTCAAAAGGCATATCATACGCAGAGTCTTTGCCATTACCATTGATTAGATATGTCTTTTCTTCTTCCAATTCCTCAACCTCTTCACGAGCTTTCTCTACCATTTGCTCCGCTTTCACCTTTGCCTCTTCCACAATCGCATCCTTTTCTTCCATGGCTCTTTTATACAACGCCACCGGCAAATGTTGTTTCTCTCCATCTTTATAAGCTCTGGTGTATTTATGACGTTTCAAAATCGGTTCCATGATATTGTCCTTGATATCATCCTGCCATCTTGTCATAGATAGGCGGTCTCCCTTTTTCTCTGAACGCTCAAAGCCATCACAAGCCAATGCCTTTGTAAGTGATACCTGATGCGATAATCCTTGCTTATATCCCTCTCCAATCGGCTGAACTAGGATATGCATATGTGGTGTTCCCATAGGCTCATCCATATGCACCGTAGCAAGAATAATCCTCATATGAGGATAGGATGATTGATAGGATTGAATGAACTCCTCAAACATCGCATGCACTTCCTTACGGAGCTTAGGCTTCTTTACCACTTCGTTAACATCCATAGTTTGGTGGTCACCAAACTGTATTACATACTCATATGCAAGCTGACCGGCTGTGTAATTCTGTCTTGATTTCTGCATATTATTTTGCTCTTCAATGTAGTCCGATGCATAATCATAAGACTTCATTCTATCACTTCTACGTTGCTTGGCATTGTATTCTTCAATATAAGGTTTCATATATTCGTTTGTATATTCCGCAAGAGATTTTCCACCGAGTTCATTTATCAAAACTGCGTTGTATATCGACATAGATGGGTCAACATTGTTCGGCGTATATTCTCTTAGGTCATGTTCTATTGCAGTTTTTCCTCTGCTTACAGATACTGTTTGTGCACTTGCTGGCATCTAATTCCTCCTCTCTGTTCTGTAATTTTGGTGAGTCCATAACTGGCTCTGACAGTTATGGCTCAATACCAGACTTGACATCCTACGGACATCAAGTCGTATTTCGCTCCTGTGCGGAGTGCACAAAGCTGCCGCCTTGACTGCATCTCATAGGGCGTTGCCCTGGCGATGCCTTACCCATTCTCAATGGGAGTTACACTCCCAGGCGAAGCCTTCCCTTGTGCAATCATTGTCTATCGACTATCAGTAAGCTGATACTCGAAGCCAATGATTTTGTCGTCGCACACCATCCGCTTTCTTCCTTGGCTATACTTACAAGTACGTGCCACGTACTTGTTATATATCGCTCAAAGTGAAAATCTCTCTACCATCGAAAGCTCGTAGGTACTCCTTTTGCATCGAGATATTTTTGGCGTGCTTCCTCTTTCTCCGCATCCGTTGGAGCTGTTTTATATGTACTGTATAATTGTCGCAATGCCACAGCATCCAACTTCCTATTTAGTTCTTTCTTTATCTCTTCACAATCCACTTCCATATCAAGCACAAAACATTTTACGAGCGTAATAAAAAGCCTCTGTGATATCTGAATTTGTTTCTCTTTCATACGTTCCTCCCAAAATCAAGAATGCAAGGTTGCAAGATTGCAATGTTATATATACTTTGCATTCTTGCACTCTTGCAATCTTCCCTACTCATATCAAAAACCCCAATGCCATTTGTCGCCAACTTTGGTAGCTGTTATTTCCAACTCTTCTTTGGCGGTAAATAGCGTACGTCTTTTAATACCATCCACTTCTGCTGCTTCAAAGATTTCTGTACTAGGCTTTGGACCATCCGACAGAAACTCTGTTAGAAAATCTTTGGCTGCTTTCAGCTTTGTAACCTTTGGTTCTCCACTAAGTAATTCCTCTACGGTCAGTTCGATAGGCCCTTCCCACATAAAACCATTGTCTTTGTCTAATCGAAAGGCAATCGACTGTCCTTCCGGTGCAAGACTGCTTTTATCGTGTGCAATCACTCTGCAGGTAGGGTCATCCTTTACCCTACCGACAATCAACACACTTCTTGCAGTTGCTTGAAAGTCGATAGAGCCAAGTCCTCTGTACGTAGATTTACTACCACTTGCTTTGTTCATATGCCCGATAAGGATGATTGCACAGTTGTATTTCTCAGCTAAATCACCTAAGTGTTTCATTACTGGACGTATCTCATTTGCACGGTGCATATCCACTCCAGAGCCAAGATATGCTTGGATAGGGTCAAGTATCACAAGCTTCGCTCCAGTCTGCTTTATCGCCTCTTCGATGCGTAAATCTGACATGCTAAGTCCTTGCTCTGATTCATCAATGACAAGCACCCTCGAACAATCTGCTCCTGCAGCCTCCAATCTCGGTTTTACTGTGTCTGCCAATCCATCTTCCGCAGTCTGATAGATAACGTTCACAGGTTCACGTTCCTGATCATCCTCCGGAAGCTTCTCTCCTTTGGTCAAAAGTGCTGCTATCTGCAACACTGCTGTTGTTTTACCTTCCCCCGGGTCGCCTTGTATAATCGTTAGCTTCCCATAAGGGATATATGGATACCAAAGAAACTCTACTTTCTTGGTTTCCACATCTGCCATGTTAATAATCTTTAAATTGTCCATTGTTATTCCATCATTTCCTTTCTCTAAATTGCGTAAAATCCTTTAAAATCAACAAAAACGGTTGATAGACGGAATAACCTCTGCTATAATTATCTTGTTGAGAGATAACAGAGGTTATAGCGTTATCAGTTGAGTCTTTATGGTTGCCGCCATTAAGACTCTTTTTTATTTCTTCTGTTTGCATCAAGAAGCATCGCCACCTTCTTCTGTTCATTCGGATATAAATGTCCATAGGTGTTAATCGTAATCTTAATATCCCTATGCCCTAATCGTTCCTTAATCAAAATAGGTTCGATACCTTGGTTAATCAGATATGCGACATGTGAATGTCTAAGGTCATGCACACGAATATCCTTTACTCCTGCTTTTGCAATCTGACGTTTCAATTTATTCTGTACCGCTCTTGCACAGATTGGAAACAATCGCTCATCATCCGGAAATCCATATTTCTTATCACAGAACTCTTTAATCGCATCCCTTAAGAACTCCGGAATATCGATTGTACGAATTGATTCCGGTGTCTTTGGTGTCGTAATTACATCTTTTCCATCAATACGATAATAGGTCTTTGTGATATGCAATTTACAGTTCACGAAATCAAAATCCCCTTTTGTGAGTGCAAGCATTTCCCCTTCTCGAATACCTGTCCAAAATAAAATCTCAAACATTAGATAATAGTGGTCGCTTTCATCCATTGTCTCAAGAAATGTCTCATACTCATCCACCGTCCAAAATGTCAAACTTCTAGGAGCATCCTTTCCCATGCGTTTAACCTTTTTACATGGATTATTACTCAAATCATAAACATTCATTGCATGAGTAAATAAACTCGTCAGCTGATTGTTAATCATTCGCAAATAGCTTTCTGAATACCCTTTCTTATACATCTCATTCTGCCACTTGATGATTTGAGGAGCCGTGATATCACACATCTTCATGTCTCCAAAGTATGGAATAACATGTCGCTCCATCATCTGCTTTTTACTTCTGACACTTCTCTCCTTAAGTTCGTTCTGCTTATCCTCAAAATACTGTTCCATGAAGTCCTTTAGGAGCATATTCATGTCGCCTTGTTCCTTTAAGGTTCTTTCGTTTTCATACAATTTAGCCTCTCGCATGGTTTTAAATCCACGTTTCTTACGTCTCTTCTTTTTGCCATACATGTCTACCTCGTACCACTGGGCAACCCATGTTCCCGTTGTTTTGTCTTTACAAGCCATAATCTTCCTCCTTTCTACGATGCTTCAAAGCCATAAAATTTTTCTGCGAAGAATTTGCGTGGCACTTTGCCAGCTTCTACTTCGTATCCCATGGATGCAAGTTCAAGATTTAATTTCTTGATAACCTTGTATGCATGGTCTCTGGAACATTCCAGATAGTCCTTAACATCATCTGCCGTTAATAAATACTTTGTACGATTCATGGTCTCACCTCCTTTTTGAAATGTACGATTTTCGTACTGTTTATATTGTCATTATAGTGTACGAATTTCGTACTGTCAATCATTTTTCGTACATTTTTAAATTTTCTATGTACTTTTTTCGTACACCATGTTATAATCCATAAGTAGAAAGGATGGTGTTAGCCATGGGAGACGGACAAAGATTAAAGGAAATCCTTCAACAGAAAGGTAAAAGTGTACGTTGGGTTGCGAGAGAAACCACTATAAGCCCAACGACTATATACTCAATCATTCAAAAAGATACTTCTATTCGTTTTGATTTCGCATTACGAATTGCCAATGCTTTAGGTATCGAAGTATCTGAGATTTGCTCAGATGCATCTCTCAATTCAGAGAATTGGGACAAAAACGATTCTATCACTCTACCAGAACTTCCATCCGGCATGGATGAAATTTTGGATGGGAACCGAATCAAACGATACCTCAAAAATACCTTATATCCACTTATGTGTTTGTTTGGGAAAAATAATATGCCTAAATTAGATGAACATCTGACAAACTACTATCAGTTATCAGATGAAGGCAGAAATGATGTAGACCAATATATCAAAGCACAGCTGTCTATCAAGAGAGACCCTGACCGTGCAGCTGATATAAAGAAAATAACAAAATGGTAGGAATTGAATCCCTTAAGTGTCAAAACTTAGGGGATTTTTTATGTCCAAAGATTGACGAACACAAGTATTATCACGTATCATGGAGCCATTTTGGAGCCACTAATCAAAATTTATTACGTGCAAACGTAAAAAAGGCTCTCCGTGTAAAACACGGAAAGCCTTATAATTACTAGCTTTGTGACACTATCAATTGAAATTATTCAACGATAGTAGCAACTCTACCAGAACCTACAGTACGTCCACCTTCACGGATAGCGAATGTAAGACCCTGCTCCATAGCGATTGGATGAATCAATTCGATTGTCATCTCTACGTTATCACCAGGCATGCACATCTCTGTACCTGCAGGAAGCTCACAAACACCTGTTACGTCAGTTGTTCTGAAGTAGAACTGTGGACGATAGTTGTTGAAGAATGGAGTATGACGTCCACCTTCATCCTTTGTAAGAACGTAAACCTGAGCTGTAAACTTTGTATGGCATGTAACTGTTCCAGGAGCAGCTAATACCTGTCCACGCTGGATTTCGTCACGGTTGATACCACGAAGAAGTGCACCAATGTTATCACCAGCCTGAGCTTCTGGAAGAAGCTTTCTAAACATCTCGATACCTGTTACAACTGTCTTGTTAACGTCTTCCTTGATACCAACGATCTCAAGTTCGTCGTTAAGGTGAAGTGTACCACGCTCTACTCTACCTGTAGCAACTGTACCACGACCTGTGATTGTGAATACGTCCTCTACTGGCATAAGGAATGGCTTATCTGTATCACGCTCTGGATCTGGGATGTACTCATCAACTGTGTCCATGAGTTCCATGATCTTGTCACCCCACTCGCCCATTGGATCTTCAAGAGCCTTAAGAGCTGATCCCTTAACGATTGGGCAGTCTGTGAAGTCATATTCCTCAAGCTGCTCTGTTACTTCCATCTCAACAAGCTCGATAAGCTCTTCGTCATCAACCATATCACACTTGTTAAGGAATACTACGATGTAAGGTACACCTACCTGACGAGAAAGAAGGATATGCTCCTTTGTCTGAGCCATAACACCGTCAGTTGCAGCTACAACAAGGATAGCTCCATCCATCTGAGCAGCACCTGTGATCATGTTCTTTACATAATCAGCATGTCCTGGACAGTCAACGTGCGCGTAATGTCTCTTCTCTGTCTGATACTCTACGTGAGCTGTAGAAATTGTGATACCACGCTCTCTCTCTTCTGGTGCCTTATCGATGTTCTCGAAATCTACCTTTGCGTTACCAGCAACTCTCTCAGATAATACCTTTGTGATAGCAGCTGTAAGTGTTGTTTTACCATGATCTACGTGACCAATAGTACCAATGTTACAATGTGGCTTGCTTCTGTCAAATGTCTCTTTAGCCATTTTTAAATTCCTCCTTAATTTATGCCCCCCAAAACGGGGTCATTTTCATAGTTTAAATAAACTCTCGATACTCTAGATTATATAAAAGATATACCGATTTTTCAACCACTTTGTGGTTTATTTATTAGTTACCAGCGTGCTCGCTGATTACCTTATCCTGTACACTCTTTGGAGCTGGTTCATACTTCTCAAAGAACATAGAATAGTTTCCACGTCCCTGTGTAGAAGAACGAAGCTCTGTTGAGTAACCGAACATCTCTGAAAGTGGAACATAAGCTCTAACGATCTTACCACCGCCGAGATCATCCATTCCTTCGATCTGTCCACGCTTAGCGTTCAAACTTCCGATTACATCGCCCATGTATTCCTCAGGCATTGTAACCTCGACCTTCATGATAGGCTCAAGCAATACTGCTCCACCCTGCTTCATAGCATCCTTCATAGCCATAGAACCAGCAATGTGGAATGCCATTTCTGAAGAATCGACTTCATGGTAAGAACCATCGTATACGTTTGCAGATACACCAAGTACTGGGAATCCAGCAAGGATACCAGCCTGAGCAGCTTCCTCAATACCCTCGCCTACAGCTGGGATGTATTCCTTAGGAATAGCACCACCGACTACAGTAGACTCGAACTTAAATGTCTCCTCACCATTAGGATCCATTGGCTCAAACTTAACCTTACAATGTCCGTACTGTCCACGACCACCTGACTGCTTAGCATACTTGCTATCGATGTCAACTGGCTTTGTGATTGTCTCTTTGTATGCAACCTGAGGTGCACCAACGTTTGCCTCTACCTTAAATTCTCTAAGAAGACGGTCAACGATAACCTCAAGGTGAAGCTCTCCCATACCAGCGATGATAGTCTGACCTGTCTCCTGGTTAGTATGAGCTCTAAATGTAGGATCTTCCTCAGCAAGCTTAGCAAGAGCCTCGCCCATCTTACCCTGATCATTCTTGGTCTTAGGCTCGATAGCAAGCTCAATAACTGGCTCTGGGAATTCCATAGACTCAAGGATTACTGGATGCTGCTCATCGCAGATTGTATCACCAGTTGTTGTGATCTTAAGACCAACAGCAGCTGCGATATCTCCTGAGTAAACCTTATCGATCTCTGTTCTTGAGTTAGCATGCATCTGAAGGATACGTCCAACACGCTCTTTCTTATTCTTTGTAGCATTAAGTACATAAGAACCTGAGTTCAATGTACCAGCATATACTCTAAAGAATGCAAGCTTTCCTACGAAAGGATCTGTCATAATCTTGAATGCAAGTGCTGCAAATGGCTCATCATCAGAAGAAGGAACTGTGATTTCATTTCCTTCCATATCTGTACCCTGAATATCAGGTACATCTGTTGGAGCTGGCATGTATTCTACAACACCATCAAGTAACTTCTGTACACCCTTGTTCTTGTAAGCAGAACCACAGAATACAGGAACTGCCTCAGATGCAATAGTAGCTCTACGAAGAACAGCCTTCATCTCATCGATAGATGGCTCCTCTCCCTCGAGGTACATCATCATAAGGTCATCATCCAACTCGCAGATCTTCTCTACGAGGTTTGTATGCCATTCATCAGCAAGGTCCTTCAAATCATCAGGAATAGCTGTGATTTCAATGTCCTTACCTTCATCATCTTTGTAATAGTAAGCTTCCATCTCGAACAAATCGATAAGACCCTTAAAGTCATCTTCTGCTCCGATTGGAATCTGTACTGGGATAGCATTCTTTCCAAGTCTGTCAATGATAGTCTGAACTGACATGAAGAAATCAGCACCCATCTTGTCCATCTTGTTAATAAATGCCATACGTGGTACATGATATGTATCAGCCTGACGCCATACGTTCTCTGACTGAGGCTCTACACCAGCCTTAGCATCAAATACACCAACAGCTCCATCAAGTACACGAAGTGAACGCTCTACTTCTACAGTAAAGTCTACGTGTCCTGGAGTATCGATGATGTTAATACGATGCTCTAATGCACCTGGCTTTGCTTTGTGATGATCCTCAAGTGTCCAGTGACATGTTGTAGCAGCAGATGTGATAGTGATACCACGCTCTTTTTCCTGCTCCATCCAGTCCATTGTAGATGCACCGTCATGAGTCTCACCAATCTTGTAATTTACACCGGTATAATAAAGGATACGCTCTGTCAATGTTGTCTTACCAGCATCGATATGAGCCATGATTCCGATATTTCTGGTTCTATCCAATGGATATTCTCTTCCAGCCAAGATTTTTTCCTCCTATATAAGCTTTTGTCAAAATTAGAAACGATAATGTGCGAAAGCCTTGTTTGCTTCTGCCATTCTGTGCATTTCTTCTTTTCTCTTTACTGCAGCACCTGTGTTGTTTGCAGCATCAAGAATCTCATTTGCGAGTCTATCTTCCATAGTCTTCTCGCTTCTCTTACGTGAGAAAAATGTTAACCAACGAAGACCAAGAGCCTGACGACGATCTGGGCGAACTTCGATTGGAACCTGATATGTAGCTCCACCGATACGTCTAGCCTTTACCTCGAGTAATGGCATAACGTTGTTCATAGCCTCTTCGAATACCTCAAGAGCTGGTTTACCTGATTTTTCTTCTACTTTAGCAAATGCTCCGTATACAATCTTCTGAGCAACACCCTTCTTACCATCTAACATGATGTTATTGATAAGCTTTGTCACTACCTTGCTGTTGTAAATTGGATCTGCCAAAACGTCTCTGTGTTGAGTATGTCCTTTACGTGGCACGTTACTTCCCTCCTTAATCATATTTTTTGTTTCGATTAATTCAACGGTACTCACAATTTTTGTGTTCGTGCATAAAATTTATTCCTAAGTGAAAATAAATTTCAACACTAACCATTTAATTTGTGATAATACAATTGTTGCGGCTCTTACTTAGCGTCCTTTGGTCTCTTAGCACCATACTTAGAACGAGCCTGCTTTCTGTTAGCTACACCTGCTGTATCAAGTGTACCTCTGATTACGTGATAACGAGTACCAGGTAAATCCTTTACTCTTCCTCCACGAATCAAGACAACGCTATGTTCCTGCAAGTTATGACCTTCACCTGGAATGTAAGATGTTACTTCAATTCCGTTTGAAAGACGTACTCTGGCGATCTTTCTAAGCGCTGAGTTAGGCTTCTTAGGTGTCGCTGTCTTAACAGCTGTACATACACCTCTCTTCTGTGGAGAAGAAGTTTCTGTAGGCTTCTTCTTTAAAGAGTTATAACCTCTTTGAAGAGCTGGTGCTGTAGACTTCTTTACAGATGTCTGACGACCCTTTCTTACTAACTGGTTAAATGTTGGCATTATTTTCACCTCCTATTTTAGTATATTTACGCGCATATATTCTAATGCACGCTAAAATATTATATAAGCTGAGTTGCAAGTTGTCAAGATAAAAGTATTCTATACAACAAAAAACCGACCTCCAAAATGGAGGTCGGTAAAACCTAATGGTTATTTCTTCTTATTATAAGTAACTATACCTATATATAATTACTCTGCTTCAGTTGTCTCTTCACTTTCTGTTTCAACTTCAGCTGTCTGCTCAACGATTACTTTCTTGTAATCAGTGTTAAGCTTAATGTTCTGGTAACGCTTCATACCTGTACCTGCAGGAATCAACTTACCAAGGATAACATTTTCCTTCAATCCGATAAGAGGATCAATCTTGCCCTTGATAGCAGCATCTGTAAGAACTCTTGTTGTCTCCTGGAATGAAGCAGCTGACATGAATGAGTTTGTTGCAAGGGAAGCCTTGGTAATACCAAGAAGTACTCTACTTCCTTCTACAAGCTCTTTACCTTCAGCCTCAAGCTTCTCGTTCATCTCCTCAAAGTCAAGCAAATCTACCAATGAACCTGGCAACCAATCTGTATCGCCATTGTTCTCTACGCGAACTTTCTTGAGCATCTGACGTACGATAACCTCGATATGCTTATCGTTGATATCAACACCCTGTGTACGGTAAGCCTGCTGTACCTGCTTAAGCATGTAATCCTGAACCGCACGTGGTCCCTTGATTGCAAGCAAGTCATGTGGATTAATTGAGCCTTCTGTCAAAGCATCACCGGCTTCAATTACTACACCGTCCACAATAGATCTGTGAATACGAGATCCGTAAGGAATCAAGTATGTCTTGCTCTCACCATCTTCTGGATTTGTAACAACGATTTCGCGCTTCTTCTTTGTTTCCTTGATTTCAACTGTACCAGGAATCTCAGAAATAATAGCAAGACCCTTTGGTCTTCTAGCCTCAAACAACTCTTCTACACGAGGAAGACCCTGTGTGATATCTCCACCGGCCACACCACCAGTATGGAATGTTCTCATGGTAAGCTGTGTACCAGGCTCACCGATTGACTGAGCAGCGATAATACCGATTGCTTCACCAACCTGTACAGCCTGTCCTGTAGCCATGTTAGCACCGTAACACTTAGCACAAACACCATGGTGTGAACGACAAGACAAGATATTTCTGATCTTCACCTTTGTAATTTCGTTACCATTTTCATCAACACCTTCGCTGACAATTCTAGCTGCACGCTTTGGTGTAATCATGTGGTTAGCCTTGACAATCACATCGCCATCAGCGTTCTTGATTGTGTAGCATGAGAATCTACCTGTAATTCTCTCTTCAAGGCTTTCAATTTCCTGACGACCATTCATGAAGGCTTCTACCCACATACCTGGTATCTCACCATCTCGGTTCATATTACAATCAGACTCACGTACGATGATTTCCTGAGAAACATCAACAAGACGTCTTGTAAGGTATCCTGAATCGGCAGTACGAAGAGCAGTATCTGACAGACCCTTACGAGCACCATGAGCTGACATGAAGTACTCCAATACGTCAAGACCTTCACGGAAGTTTGACTTAATAGGCAACTCGATAGTCTTACCAGTTGTATCAGCCATCAAACCACGCATACCGGCCAACTGCTTAATCTGCTTATCAGAACCACGGGCCCCGGAATCAGCCATCATAAAGATGTTGTTATATTTATCAAGTCCATCAAGAAGGGCATCCTTCAATGCATCATCAGTCTTCTGCCAGATTCTAACAACGTCCTTATAACGCTCTTCATCTGTCAAGAGACCTCTCTTGAACTTTCTAGCAATCTCAGCTACATCAGCTTCTGCCTGTGCAATCATCTCAGGTTTCTGAGGTGGCACTGTCATATCTGAAATTGAAACAGTCATGGCAGCTCTTGTAGAGAACTTGTAACCCATAGCCTTGATATCATCAAGAACTTCAGCTGTTCTAGTAGCTCCATGAGTATTGATTACCTTTTCAAGAATCTTCTTCAATTCCTTCTTACCTACATGGTAATCAATTTCGTACTTAAGGATATTCTCTGGATTTGTTCTATCAACGAATCCCAAATCCTGAGGGATAATCTCATTGAAGATGAGACGTCCAACAGTAGTCTTTACTGTTCCCTCTACAACACTTCCATCCTCAAGTGTAATGCTTCTATTTACATATATTACCTGATGAAGTGTAACCTGCTTATTCTCGTAAGCCAAGAATGCATAGTTAACATTTGGATAATAATGACCAATCAAGTCTCTAGCAGTAGAGATTACATGACGGTTATCATCTGTCACATCTTCAAATGCAATATAATCATCCATAGAAATCTTGTCAGCTTCTACATCCTTCTTGATTGTCTCAAGATCTGTATAAGCCTTCTTATTTACAGCAACAACGCCTTCCTTTGTATAGTCGCGAAGCTTCTCCATTGTCAGATAGTAGATACCAAGGACCATATCCTGTGAAGGAACGGCAACAGGTGCACCATCTGAAGGCTTCAACAAGTTGTTAGGCGACAGGAGCATAAATCTACACTCAGCCTGAGCCTCTGCTGTAAGTGGAAGATGGACAGCCATCTGATCTCCATCGAAATCGGCGTTATAAGCTGTACATACAAGTGGATGAAGCTTAATAGCCTTACCTTCTACAAGGATTGGCTCAAATGCCTGAATACCAAGTCTATGAAGTGTAGGAGCACGGTTCAGCATAACTGGATGCTCTTTGATTACATCTTCAAGCACATCCCATACTTCCTTCTGGTTCTGACGCTCAACCATCTTCTTAGCGCTCTTAATATTGTGAGCTGTACCGTTTGCTACAAGTTCTTTCATAACAAATGGCTTGAACAACTCGATTGCCATCTCCTTTGGAAGACCGCACTGGTAAATCTTTAACTCTGGTCCTACTACAATAACTGAACGTCCTGAGTAGTCAACACGCTTTCCTAACAAGTTCTGACGGAAACGTCCAGATTTACCCTTTAACATATCTGAGAGTGACTTCAAAGGTCTGTTTCCAGGACCTGTTACAGCTCTACCACGACGACCATTATCAATAAGTCCATCAACAGCTTCCTGTAACATACGCTTCTCGTTGCGCACGATGATATCAGGAGCACCAAGCTCAAGAAGTCTTCTCAAACGGTTATTTCTATTAATAATACGACGATACAAATCGTTCAAATCAGATGTTGCAAAACGTCCACCATCCAACTGAACCATAGGACGCAAATCTGGTGGGATAACAGGGATAACTGTCATAATCATCCACTCAGGCTTGTTTCCAGACTCACGGAAAGCCTCAACAACCTCTAATCTCTTGATAATACGGGCTCTCTTCTGACCTGTAGATGTCTTCAACTCAGTCTTGAGTTCTGTATACTCCTTCTCAAGATCGATTTCTTTGAGTAACTGCTGAATAGCCTCAGCACCCATTCCAACCTTGAATGAACCCTTACCATATGCATTTTCTGCTTCTTCATATTCCTGCTCAGTAAGAATCTGCTTGTACTCAAGTGGAGTCTCACCTGGATCAAGAACAATGTAAGATGCAAAGTAAAGCACTCTCTCCAAAACTCTAGGTGATAAATCAAGGATTAATCCCATGCGAGAAGGGATTCCCTTGAAGTACCAGATATGTGATACAGGTGCAGCGAGTTCAATGTGACCCATACGCTCTCTACGCACACTAGCCTTGGTGATTTCAACACCACAACGATCACATACTACACCCTTATAACGAATCTTCTTATATTTACCACAATGGCATTCCCAGTCTTTACTAGGTCCAAAAATCTTCTCACAGAACAGACCGTCCTTTTCAGGTTTCAATGTTCTATAGTTAATTGTCTCAGGCTTCTTAACTTCACCGCGAGACCACTCACGAATCTTTTCAGGTGATGCCAAACCAATCTGAATTGCATCGAATTCTATTGGCTGATTTGTAGCTTCTTTATTCATTGCTTCTGGCATTACTTATCTCCTTTCAAATTATTCCTCATCATAATCATCATATGAATCTTTATCACTCATATAATCATCAGATCCTGCATCTACATTTACAAGTTCCTCGCTCTCAGCGTCGAATTCCTGCTGAATGAATCCATTCTTTTCGAATGTCTCTCCGCTTTCAAAAGCGAAATTCTTGTCTCCTGAGATGACTGAGTTCAAATCTGTATTACCATATTCGCTGGTATCCATTAAACGAACTTCTTCTCTATTCTCATCAAGAACCTTGACATCAAGTCCTAATGCCTGTAACTCCTTGAGCAATACCTTGAATGACTCAGGTGTTCCTGGCTCAGGAATATTCTCGCCCTTGATAATTGCTTCGTATGTCTTAACACGTCCAACAACATCATCAGACTTCATTGTCAAAATTTCCTGCAATGTGTATGATGCACCATAAGCCTCAAGTGCCCATACCTCCATCTCTCCGAAACGCTGTCCACCGAACTGAGCTTTACCACCCAATGGCTGCTGTGTAACAAGAGAGTAAGGACCAGTAGAACGAGCATGGATCTTGTCGTCTACCAAATGGTGAAGCTTCAAGTAATGCATGTGTCCGATTGTAACAGGTGAATCAAATTCCTCACCAGTACGTCCGTCACGAAGCTGAACCTTTCCATCTCTTCCAAGAGGAACACCTTCCCACAACTTTCTGTGGTCACGGTTCTCTGAAAGGTATGTCATAACTTCCTTATTAAGAACATCTTTGTATTTATCTTCAAAATTCTCTGTTGCATCAGCCCACTTCTCAAGCTTAGCCTCTGCCTTGTCAAATGGAAGATTTACATAATCATTTGACAACTCAAGAGTATCCTGAATATCAATCTCCTTGGCTCCGTCGAATACAGGTGTCTCAACGTTGAATCCAAGTGCCTTGGCAGCAAGACTCAAGTGAATCTCTAAGACCTGTCCAATATTCATACGTGAAGGTACACCCAATGGGTTCAACACAATATCAAGTGGACGACCATTTGGCAAGAATGGCATATCTTCTACAGGAAGCACGCGTGAAACTACACCCTTGTTTCCGTGACGACCAGCCATCTTATCACCAACAGAGATCTTTCTCTTCTGAGCAATATAGATACGAACCGCCTTGTTTACTCCAGGTGATAACTCATCACCATTTTCTCTTGTAAATGTCTTGGCATCTACAACAATACCGTACTCACCATGTGGTACCTTGAGTGATGTATCACGAACTTCTCTAGCCTTCTCACCGAAGATAGCACGAAGAAGTCTCTCTTCTGGTGTAAGCTCTGTCTCTCCCTTTGGAGTAACCTTTCCAACAAGAATATCACCGGAACGAACTTCTGCACCAATTCTGATAACACCGTTCTCATCCAGATCCTTGACAGCATCTTCACCAACCTGTGGTACTTCACGAGTGATTTCCTCAGGTCCAAGCTTAGTATCTCTAGCTTCTACTTCATACTCTTCGATATGTACAGATGTATATACATCATCCTGCACAAGTCTCTCTGAAAGAAGTACAGCATCCTCGTAGTTATAACCTTCCCATGTCATGAATCCAATAAGTGGATTCTTTCCAAGGGCAAGCTCTCCGTTTGATGTAGATGGACCATCAGCAATAACCTCGCCAGCTTCTACATGATCACCCTTGAATACGATAGGTCTCTGGTTGTAGCAGTTAGACTGGTTTGAACGAGAGAACTTTGTAAGAGCATATTCATGTAACTTACCATCTTCCTCACGGATAATAATTCTATTTGACTCAGCGCTTTCAACAACACCAGGAGCAGTAGCAACTACACAAACTCCTGAATCCACTGCTGTCTTAGGTTCCATACCTGTTCCAACAACAGGAGCTTCTGTTGTAAGAAGTGGAACTGCCTGACGCTGCATGTTAGATCCCATCAACGCACGAGTAGGGTCATCGTTCTGAAGGAATGGAATAAGGGCTGTAGCTACAGAGAACACCATCTTTGGAGATACATCCATGTAATCAAACATCTTGCGATCGTACTCCTGTGTCTCCTCTCTGAAACGACCAGATACAGACTTACGTACGAAATGTCCATTCTCATCTAACTTCTCGTTAGCCTGAGCTACATGATAATTATCTTCCTCGTCAGCAGTCATATAAACTACTTCATCTGTTACTACAGGCTCATCTCCGCTCTTATCAATCTTACGATAAGGAGCCTCAATGAATCCATATTCATTAATTCTTGCATATGATGCAAGAGAGTTGATCAAACCGATGTTTGGGCCTTCAGGTGTCTCGATAGGACACATTCTACCATAGTGAGAGTAATGTACATCTCGAACCTCGAATCCGGCACGGTCTCTTGACAAACCACCAGGTCCAAGTGCTGAGAGACGTCTCTTATGAGTCAACTCACCAAGAGGGTTATTCTGATCCATGAACTGTGACAACTGTGAAGAACCGAAGAATTCTTTTACAGCAGCTGTTACAGGCTTAATATTAATAAGTGTCTGTGGAGAAATGCTCTCCAAATCCTGTGTAGTCATTCTCTCGCGAACTACTCTCTCCATACGAGACAAACCAATACGATACTGGTTCTGAAGCAACTCACCTACTGCACGAATACGACGATTTCCCAAATGATCAATGTCGTCATCATGTCCTACACCATACTCAAGATGCATATTGTAGTTGATTGATGCAAAGATATCTTCTCTTGTGATATGCTTTGGTACCAAATCATCAATATTCTTCTTGATAGCTTCGATAATATCTTCCTTAGTAGCATTCTCCTCAAGAATCTGAGCCAATACTGGATAGTATACAGCTTCATTAATTCCAAGTTCCTTTGGATTTTCAATATCTACATAAGTCTTGATATCAACCATCATATTTGAGAGAACTTTCACATTTCTAGTCTCTGTCTGAACCATTACATAAGGTACAGCAGCATTCTGGATCTGCTCAGCTAAATCGCGAGTGATTCCAGTACCAGCTTCAGCGATAATCTCTCCTGTTGTCATATCAACAACATCTTCTGCCAATGTAAATCCGCTAATACGATTCTTTAAAGCCAACTTCTTGTTGAACTTATAACGACCAACCTTAGCCAAATCATATCTACGTGGATCAAAGAACATTGCAGAAATAAGGCTCTCTGCACTTTCTACAGTAAGAGGCTCGCCTGGTCTGATCTTGCGGTAAAGCTCAAGAAGACCTGCCTCATAGCTACCGTTTGGCTCTCTTTCTGTAATAGAAGGATCCTTGCCAAATGAAGCCATAATCTTTGGCTCTTCGCCAAATAAATCTATAATCTCGTTGTTTGTACCTACTCCAAGTGCACGAATAAGTACTGTAATTGGAACCTTACGAGTTCTATCAACACGCACATAAAATACATCATTAGAGTCTGTCTCGTACTCTAACCATGCTCCACGGTTAGGAATTACTGTACATGAATATAATTCTTTTCCAATTTTGTCATGATCGATTGCGTAATAAATTCCAGGAGAACGCACAAGCTGGCTGACGATAACACGCTCAGCTCCGTTAATAACGAATGTACCTGTGTCAGTCATAAGAGGAAGATCTCCCATGAAAATCTCATGCTCTGGAATCTCGCCTGTTTCTTTGTTGTAAAGTCTAACCTTTACCTTAAGGGGTGCAGCATATGTAGCATCTCTCTCTTTACACTGCTCGATAGTATACTTCTTATCCTCTTCGCAAAGTGTAAAATCAACAAACTCCAAGCTCAAATGGCCTGTGTAGTCAGAGATTGGTGAGATGTCAGCAAAAGCTTCCTTTAAGCCTTCTCTCAAGAACCACTGATATGATTCCTTCTGAACCTCAATGAGGTTAGGCATCTCAAGTACCTCTTTTTGTCTCGAGTAACTCATACGCATGTTCTTTCCGGCTACGACCGGACGTATTCTGTTCTTCTCCATCGATGTTTCACCTTTCTGTATTTTTTGCAATATATAAGGTTTGGTGAAAAGCAAATACTGCTTTCCGCGGGATAAAGGGGCCGCACCCATAAAGCCTACCTTGCCACAATAAAGCACTCTATACTATACTACAAATATTATTTTATTTCAAGAGAAAAAGAATGTAGCACTGCAGAAACTAAAGCAATTTCCTGTTACAAAAAATGCCCGCAGGTATAACCTGCGAGCATTCTCATAATCAATTCTAAATGATTTTCAGAAAAACTTAAATTACTTAAGAGTAACCTTAGCTCCTTCTGCCTCAAGCTTAGTCTTGATGTCTTCAGCTGTAGCCTTGTCAGCACCTTCCTTGATAACCTTAGGAGCGCCATCAACAACTTCCTTAGCTTCCTTAAGTCCAAGACCTGTAGCTTCACGTACAACCTTGATAACCTTAACCTTGTTAGGACCAACTTCTGTAAGCTCTACATCGAACTCGTCCTTCTCTGCACCTGCAGCTGCTCCATCAGCACCTGCTGCTGCTACTACAACGCCTGCTGCTGCAGAAACGCCAAACTCTTCTTCACAAGCCTTTACGAGATCATTTAACTCTAAAACGCTTAACTCTTTGATAGCTTCGATAAATTCTTCTGTTGTCATCTTTGCCATTTTAAATTTCCTCCATTATTTTTCATTAAAATTATTTATTCGATTGAGAGATTCAAGTCATCTCTCCTGACTATAATCGGATTACTCCTCTGTCTGTGGAGTTTCTTCAGCTTCTGCTGCTGGAGCTTCCTCAGCTGGTGCCTCTGCCTCTGCTGCTGGGGCTTCCTCTACTGGAGCCTCTGCTGCAGGTGCATCTGCAGAACCGCCGTTCTCAGCGATCTGATTAAGCACTCTTGCGAAGTTTGTAATAGGAGACTGAATGCTTCCAAGTAACTTTGAAAGTAATTCCTCTCTTGATGGAACTGAAGCAACTGCCATCATTCCATTAGCATCGTAGAATGTTCCTTCTACTACACCAGCCTTGATTTCAAGAGCAGGTGCGTTCTTTGCAAACTTTGCAATTACACGAGCAGGTGCTGTTGCATCCTCTGTTGAGATTGCGATAGCGCTTGGTCCTTCTAATACAGGAGCAAGGCTCTCAAAATCTGTTCCTTCGAAAGCACGAGTCATAAGAGTATTCTTATAAACCTTGTATGTAACACCAGCTTCTCTGAGCTGCTTACGCAACTCTGTGTCTTCTGCTACAGTCAATCCACGATAATCTACAACTACAACAGACTGTGCGTCCTTAACGTTTGCTGAGATTTCTTCGATAATTGGCTGCTTTAATTCAACTTTTGCCACGTTTTCTTACCTCCTTATTTATTTCATCTTGCTTAGACCGGAGATTTTCTTACGTCATCTCTTCTATAAGAGATAAAAAACCTCTCTGCATAGACAGAGAGGTTTGAAAAAATCATAATCATACCGCAATTAAGCGATTGATAGTCCTCGGTAGGTTGTATACGTTACGCCTTGTGGCACCTACTGTCTACGGCAACATGCTTGTGCATTATATCATTATATTTTTGTGATGTCAATAACAATTACTGAGCTGCCTTTGCAGTGTTAACCTTTACACCAGGTCCCATTGTAGGAGCAAGTGTAATGCTCTTAAGGTACTGTCCCTTTAAGCTGCTTGGCTTAGCCTTGTTAATTGCATCCATAAGAGTCTGGAAGTTGTCCGCTAACTGTTCCTCTGTAAATGAAGCTTTTCCAATTGGCACATGGATAATGTTTGCCTTGTCCAATCTGTACTCAATCTTACCAGCCTTGATATCAGCAACAGCCTTAGTAACATCCATTGTAACTGTACCAGCCTTTGGGTTTGGCATTAAGCCCTTAGGTCCAAGTACACGTCCCAAACGACCTACAACACCCATCATGTCTGGTGTAGCAACTACAACATCAAATTCGAACCAACCATCGTTCTGGATCTTTGGAATTAATTCCTCAGCTCCAACGAAATCTGCACCAGCTGCAAGAGCTTCGTCAGCCTTTGGTCCCTTTGCAAATACTAAAACTCTAACCTCTTTACCAGTACCGTGTGGTAATACAACAGCACCACGGATCTGCTGATCTGCGTGACGTCCATCACAACCAGTTCTGATATGAGCTTCGATTGTCTCGTCAAACTTAGCAGTAGCATTCTTCTTTACCTGCGCGATTGCTTCTGCTGTCTCTAACTGCACTGACTTATCATATGTCTTTACAGCATCAAGATATTTCTTTCCTCTTTTCATTACTATAATACCTCCTGTGGTAATATCGGGAGAGGACCCTCCCACTTAATTTCAATTCATTTTGTGTTTTGAGAAATCATCTTCGAATTAATCTGGTGATAATTTCTACAAATCATTTAACAAATTACTCTACTACTTCGATACCCATACTTCTGCAAGTACCCTCGATCATGCTCATAGCAGCCTCAAGTGTAGCAGCATTCAAATCTGGCATCTTTGTCTCAGCGATTTCCTGAACCTGAGCCTTTGTAATCTTGGCAACCTTCTTCTTGTTAGGCTCGCCTGAAGCCTTTGCAACCTTTGCTGCCTTCTTGATTAATACAGCTGCTGGTGGTGTCTTTGTGATGAAGTCAAAACTTCTATCAGCATAAACTGTAATAACTACAGGGATAATTGTATCACCCATGTCAGCTGTCTTTGCATTAAACTGCTTTGTAAACTCTACGATGTTTACACCATGCTGTCCAAGTGCAGGACCAACCGGTGGTGCAGGTGTAGCCTTACCAGCAGGAATCTGCAATTTGATATATCCTTCGATTTTCTTTGCCATTGGATTTTGCCTCCTTAATTCATTTTCCTAACGTCTGCGAAACTTATTTCTACCGGTGTTTCGCGACCGAACAATTCAACGTTGATTGTCAAACTCTGCTTTCCAGGATTCATTGTCTGAATTACAGCAACTGTATCCTTCCAAGGACCAGCTACAACAGAAATTGTATCTCCCTCTTCAAAGTCTACAACCACGTTCTCTGTCTTGACTCCTAGTGGTCTCATTTCAGCATCTGTCAATGGAACAGGCTTACTTCCAGGTCCAACAAATCCGGTAACTCCGCGAGTATTTCTGATAACATACCATGAGTCATCATTCATAACCATATTGATAAGAACATATCCAGGGAACATCTTCTTCTCTGAAGTTTTTCTAACGCCGTCCTTCAATTCAGTTACTTCATGCATTGGAACACGAACCTCAATAATCTGATCCTCCAGATGACGATTCTCTACGGTTTTCTCAATATCCGCTTTGACCTTATTCTCATATCCTGAGTAGGTATGAACTACATACCATTTTGCCTCTGCCATATACCTATGCCTCCATTATAAATTAACTAGAAAGTCAACACCGTACTGAATAACGTAATCAAGGATTACGATAATCAGTGCAATTACAACTGATGTTGCCACAACCGCAACTGTCTGCTTGCCAGCATCCTTTGGCTCAGGCCAAATGATTTTGTCAAACTCGTTCTTTAAAGCCTTGAAGCGCTGTGACATTGTTTTCTTCTCTGTCTCCGCCATATTTTACACCTCGCCACTAATTACTTAGTCTCTTTGTGCAAAGTATGTCTCTTGCAGAATTTACAATACTTGCTCGTCTCAACTCTGTCTGGATGAGTTTTCTTGTCCTTTGTTGTGTTGTAATTTCTCTGTTGGCACTCTGTACATGCCAATGTTATCTTTGTGCGCACAACATCCACCTCCACTTATTTTTTGTGTGTTTTTTCATGCCGAAAATTTAGGCATAAAAAAAAGACCTACTTCCGTCGCCTAACAAATATATCACAGGACAATCCCAGCGTCAATGTTTTTTTGCATTTTATAAGATACTTTTTTACCTATTTATATTCCACAGCCGAGGTCAAACTCCATTTTTCCACAATTACTTGTTTCTATTATAATAGGAAGAACTAGATTTAGTAGATGACAAATTCCCCTTTCCATCGTATAATATAAATGAATAAATGGATTAGTATACCCTGCGTGTAGTTTATACATATTGGATAAAGGATTTCCAAGATAGACACACGTTAAGATTTCAAGGAAGAAAGGAGGGGAAGTCTTATGGCAAAGATCGATGCCGCTTATAATTATCTATTAACGACCTATGGCAAGCCAACAGGATCTCGTTATGATACCCATAAGAAGAGCGAACTGCGCTCAGTTTACAACGACATAGTGAAGATAAACAAAGAGTCTCCCCTCTATAAGATTGCTCAGACCGGAGATTTAACTGAGTTTACCCTTGATATAAAAGAAAATGCCAACAACATTACCCATGCGGTAAATCTCATATCTGGCGACAACGAAGATTTCTCTTCTATATTAAAGAAGAAACATGCTGTATCTTCTGATAATGATATCGTCTCAGTTGATTTTGTAGAAAAACATGGCAGCGATATTAGAGAAGGCTTCGATATGGATGTTATCAAGTTGGCAGAGCCACAGATTAACACAGGTAATTATCTCACATCCAACGGTCATGACTTCGAGGAAGGTTCCTTCTCCTTTGACTTGGATATAGGACACACCTCATACGAGTTCCAGATGTCCGTAAACAGTGGCGATACCAACAGAGATGTACAGGACAAAATCGCAAGACTCATCAATCAGTCTGATATCGGATTAACTGCAGAGGTTCTTGAAAATAATAATGAGTCCGCATTACAGATTGTATCCAAGAAAACCGGACTTGCCGAAGATGAAGAGACTCTCTTCAATATTAACTCCGGCACTTCATGGAATGAAATTAGAATGCTTGGTATATCAAATATTTCCAGCAAGGCTTCTAATTCAATATTTAAATTAAATGGCAAGGAACATTCTTCTCTGTCAAATACATTTACCATAGATAAGTCCTTTGAAGTTACTATGAAAAATGTATCCAAAGAAAATGATCCTGTTCACATCGGATTCAAAGCCGACGCGGACACTGTTGCAGATGCTGTTGATTCATTATCACTGGCTTACAATGGCATGATTGCCATCGGACATAAATATCACGAAGCTCACGGTAACAAATCTCTGTTAAATGAGACCGTAGCAGTAACCCGTGGTATTCGCACAGACCTGGAGGAAATCGGCATCACCGCCAACGACGACGGCTATATGGAAGTTGATAGAGACAAATTGGTAGCTTCTATTTTCGGAAATAATGCTTCTCAGTCTTACAAGACTTTGAACACCTTGAAAAATGCATTGAAGAGACAGGCAAATAAAGCTTCTCTCAATCCAATGAAATATGTAGACAAGGTTATTGTAGAATACAAGAATCCTGGCAAGACTTTAACTGCACCATACGCACCTAGTGCTTATTCAGGATTACTGGTTGATCAGTCCTTGTAATATAAGTAAATATGATTAACACAAATCGCCCATGAGTCAAAGTGAAACCACTTACCAATCTCACTTTCCTCATGGGCGATATTTTATACATATCTATTATTTCTTCTATATAAAAACATATTATATAAGAAGAATTTCTATTTACACTCCTTTAAAATCTGAAGCATATATTTAATTCTCTCATCATAAGTATGATACTTGCGCACCTTGTCCGCGCCACGAGCTGCAATCTCATTTCTCAGGGAATCATTTTCCAAATAGAATTTTATCTTCTCTAACATATCATGGTTGTCAGAATAGGTAACCAGATCCTTGCCGTCCTCAAAATACATATCCAATTCCAGCTGATAATTAGTCAATACAAATCCACCCGCTCCCATAATATCCCACACACGAAGAGGAATCCCGGTCTTAATATTTGGAATTGTCATATTCAGATTAATTTTGGAATTGGCAAATACCCAGGGCATCTCTTTCCAATAATCTACAGGTCCGCGATTTTCTACACGAATAAGTTCATCAGTATCACTACCAGTATAGAGACCCACTTTGTATCTCTTGGAAATCTCTATGAGATTTCTAATTCTCTCTTCCCTGGCAATCTTAAAGCCCAATGTATTGTTGGCAAATACCAGTTCCAAATTTGAAAAGGACCTCTGAGAAGACTGAACGAAATCAAAGCAGCCCTCCAGCTCATTTAACACATCAGGGGTTAGCATCCTCTCATGGAGTCCATTTTCCCCGGTTTGCAAAGCAGCCTCAATCACACCGTCAAAATATCCTCTGAGATATTCTGGCAGGTTCTCATATATTTCGTCATAATTATTTCTCTCATAAAGAGACCCCACAAAACTAATATCATTTTCATAGAAAGACGCAGAATTCACTTCATCTGTATTAGATAGAAGGGTATTGATTCTGTCCATATTTACCGCCAGGGGCAGATAATATACATTTTCCACACCATAAGTCTCGAACTCCAAGCAGTTGCTTCTATCGAAAACAAAAAATCTATTGCAGCTATTATACACACTCTCATGGTGCATACTGATCATGGGGCTATCGCAGCTCCATGCCACATATAAGATGCCCTGTTCCTGACATATATCAGATATAATCCCAAAGTAATTTATGGAAAATACGAAATCATATACCGCAGAACGAATCTTGTCCCGAAGCATCTCGCCAAACTCTTCATCCACATCATAATTCATAAGAGGCTGACTGATTTCGTCAATCTCATAACCCAATTTAGCAAAGGTAGACATAACATCAATGTAATTGTATGCCTTCCATCTATACACCAGTATTTTGGCCATATGCAACCTCCCTATATATTATAAGTTCGCCAGACGCTCCCTTGCAGGCTCATAGTCTACTGCCTTGGCATACATGGCACGAGCCTCCTCAATTCTGCCCTGCTTCTCGCGAGCCATTCCAGTATAGTACTGGGGCAAATATGTATTCGCCCCGGCAATCTTGCCATCCATAAGCATAGAAGCCTTGGCAAATTCCATAACAGCCTGCTCATATTGATTTTGCTCCATATAAACCAGGCCCATCATAAACACAAAGTCTGCCTGTCCATCAAAGAAATCATATACCGCCTCAAGCACAATAGCCTCACGGCCCTTGTTGCAATTCAACAGAGACAGGCCATAAGCTGTGGCCATCTCCAATACATAATCATCATTTACATCCAGATTAAATGCCAGACCTGTCTCAAAATATTCCGCTGCAGTCTCGTAGTCCTGTAACATGTAGAAGTTCTTGCCAATGGTATAGAGCAGAAATCCAGCTTCGTTTTGAACCTCAGCATCTGCCTCCTGCAAATCCTCGTCCTGATGCATATTCACGAATTTCTCCAATTCCATCTGAAGCAATTCAATGCTGCGCTCCAGGTCTTCCCTGTCATCCATATACTCTTCCACGAAATAGTTCTGTCCTATTATTGTATCCATATATTTCTCCTGAATTATAAATTACAGGGCAACCCCATACGGATTGCCCAATTAATTAGTGTTATATGTAATTACATTTTATATTTGCAAATATTTCTCCCAATAAGCTAACGATACAAATTCCTTCTTTGCGTCGGCCCACTCTTTCATAACTCGTTCATGATTATTTCGTATCATTCGACGAGTTGAGAAGAATTTTTTACACATTTTCCACGCGCGGCCATAATCTCTTTTTACTAGAAAGCCGCCGTTTTTACTTTCATCATAAAAGTATATACTTCCTGCCAAATATGGTAAGCCATGGTCTGTTGCACCAGCCACTCTAACTTTCTTAAACTTAGGCAACAACCAACAAAATGCATCCCACACATACCACCATCTAGGCACATCTATATCTTCCACTTCTACACATTTAGACAAATCTATTCCCGTTTCTTCTGGCGTTTGAATCTTATAATTCCCAGACATTAACCTCTTATGATTTTCAATAGGATCCAAATTCATAAAATATTGAGGTCCCTTATAGAAATCATCTATTGCCTCAAACACTCTTTCAGCAGCCTCATACCTATATCGTATAACATCTCCAACAATTCTATTTTTCATATGGAAAATCAGCTGCTCAGCTGTCAGTTCATCATGTCTTCCAACATTAGCAATCAGCATATTTCTCACATCATAATAATTCATGCTTATAGGAGCTTTATTAGCACCTTGAGGATGCCATACGCAAATACCATTTATTAATATTGTTCCATTTTCTTCATTTCTAATTCCATACTCGATGTCATCATAATGAATAAAAAGAGGAATCGGAAGATTATTCTCGTTTATTATAGAAGATGGTATGACGCTATACCACCACCCACTATAATTCATTGGATTAATCACCTCATTGCAGGCAACTGCATCAGCAAATCTCATATCCCATTTTTTATTGAAAAACTCTACTTCAATGCCACCAAACCTTGCACCGCCTTCAAACTGCAAAAAGCGATAGTCAAGCTCAAACATTGTTCCGCCCACCATAGAATTCTTGTATTCCGATTTCAAAAAACACAACAAATTATATGTACGCTCTAAAACTCTACAATCCAATATAATGTCATCATCCATAAGAATTATATGTGAAAAAGGCGCGTCCTCACGCTTAATAAGCGACTCTATGATAGTTCTAGTAAATCCACCTGCGCCACCAGCATTCATATTAGGGAACAAATGAATCTTATTCTCCACATCTTTAATATTATCTAATCCATTAAGGCATCTATATGCCTCAAGGAAATCATCCATCGAAAGTGTCTGCCCATTATCTGAAACATAGGCTTCCAAATGACCGTATAGCGGAGATTCTGTATTAGCAATTGTATCTCTAATAACCTTTGCCACATTATTTGTAACAAAGTCTTCCCTTTTAAATGTACAAATTCCCAAAGCGATATTAATATCATTTATTGGAGAAGCATTTGTTTTATATGCACCTCCAGAAATAACAATGTCACTTTTAGCAGTTATCACCGGATATATTATACCGGTATCATACATTTTACTTATCAGTACCTGGCACATTCCATTATCAAAGGAGACTTCACATTCATCATCAATGCAATCACGATGCACCGACAACCCACTATACATTTCCAAATTTCCCAAACTATTCTGGGTCACCTCATTAGTCTGTCCAACAGCATGATAAATATGAATCTCAGCATCACCTGCAATCTCTAGTTCAATTTCCAAAGAGTCAATCCCTGTATACCGGGACCATTTTCCAATAGAGAAAGCATTAAAATAAGATTCAAGACTTATAGCACACCCTGATTTAACCTTTATCAAATCACTTTCTTCGTCAAACGTAATCTCGTCATTTTCAACCTTGTGCCCGTTTTCTTCCATCAGTTTAATTACATCATCGTCATTATTTCTATAATCAACTGTGGCATCACAGTTCTGTGGCACATCACTTTGAAAATACATTTTCCACTCATTACATATTTCTTTGCTAGGGAAAATAATATTTTGAATTCTCATAGTCTATCCTTTTCTACCTATTTATCCTTATAAACCTCAGGATATTTTATTCCAGGGTTAAAATGTCTTCCAGCTCTTCTCCCCCTAAGCATAGTCTCCAATCGAGGCTTCTTGTACTTGGCATGCACAATTACACGAAGCATATTCAGAGCAAATGCAATATTGTATACCACAAATTGCTCAAGTCCCTGTCTCTTGGCAGTGCAATAATCATTTCTATAAGCATAGAAATATCTACCAATTCTGTCTAAATCATCATGAGTAATGTTGGAGCCCTCGTTATTCTTCATTTTATGAAGGACCACACTATCATTTATCTTGAAGCAATGATGGGCATCTGACACACGCAAAGTGTATTCCTTGTCATCTCCCCATATGAAATATTCCTCTATAGGCAATCCACATTCCGCAATAGTTTCCGCTGAAAAAAGAAGAGAAACAAATGTGGCGCTTTTCACAGGAATCATGCCATAATCTCTGGACAGATTAGATTCCACTGCATCAATAGGCTGTCTGGTCAACTGTTTATTCATCTTGCAAGGCTGCCCATCTACCCACAGCACTTCCGATGACACAAAGCCAAAACTGTGATCGTCAGCAGCTTCAATTCTACCTGCTGCCTCAACCAATTTCTCCAAAGTATCCGGTCTTGGAATGGTATCATCATCCATTATCCATACATACTTGGCGCCATGCTCAACAGCATAAGCCATTCCTCGGCTGAAACCACCTGCTCCTCCAATATTTTTCTCCATTCTCTTATAAGAGATATTAATATCATTTTCACATAGAGACACACAATACTCCTGGGTATTGTCTGTACTTGCATTGTCAACGATCAAAATATGACATTTCTCACTCTGACTCTGCACCGCCTCGATACACTCTTTTAAAAGATCTAATCTATTGTATGTGACAACAACAGCCCACACATTTTCTCTCATTTATCTCTCCTATTTATCAGCATTTCCGCCTGGTAAATAATGTCTATTCTTTCCAAGTTTACCAAAACTACCATCATGCTTTGCTCTTCGCAAAAGTCGAATATTAAATCCGGCATGAGAAGCCTTGGATGGAACCAGCAACTGCAAATGACTAATCACAGAGAATACTGTATACTCCCATCTGATGCACATGGCACTAATAGGCCCAAAATGATTCTTGGCTGTGTCAAGTCTGTTTCTATAGCCATAATACATACGCCAATCTGTTCTATCAAGAATCCCTTTCTTGGCTTCCGGCAACTTGGTTTTATGATTAAGAGTTGCTTCTGGAATAACCATGATTCCAGATTTTCCCTTACCCAATCTAGCCTTTAGCTTAGGAACTCGCACTATTTCACTAACTTCTGACCCCACATGATTCAGACGAGTCAGCTCTTCTCTATAATCTGACAATGTCTGCTCTAACTGTGGATATCTGCGGGACTGGAACTCACCCAGTCGAAGAGAATATTCTGTATCATCATACCACAGGAAATATTCTCTCTTAGGCAATCCCACCTGTTGCAGAGCTCTGCCATTTATCATAAGCCCGCAAAATGTAGCAGTATCGCACGGGAAAGATCCAAGCTTATACTCATCCAGCGAAACGGGTGTCTCAATAAACAGCTTTTTGTTGGTAACTCGTCGTCTATGGGAAGCATCAATCTTGCCATCAGTAACCACCTTGCCAGCCAATGCTGCATGATCACCATGATTAGTAGCATATTTAAGCAGCTTCTCCACGTAATCCGGCTCAATAATTGCATCATCGTCAATAATAAGTAACCAGTCAGGAGCATCCGCCAGAGCCACCGACATTCCATCATAGAATCCGCCGGCTCCACCCAGATTTTCCTTCTCATGTATTATGTGAAATAAATCATCATTTTCAAACTGTTGTAAATATTCTCCAGTTCCATCTGTACTGCAGTTATCAACAATAATAACCTTGTAAAAAGGAATCGTCTGTTGCAGCACAGCGTCTATACATTCCTTCAGCAAACTCAAACGGTTGTAAGTTACAATCACAACCTCGTTTTTATTTCTGCGCATACATATCCTCGTAATACTTCTGATAATCTCCAGATGTCACATTCTTCATCCACTCTTCATGCTCGAAGAACCAAGCAATAGTCTTCTTGATACCGTCCTTGAACATTGTCTCTGGCTCCCAGCCTACCTCAGCCTTGATCTTGTCTGGGGCAATAGCATAACGACGATCATGTCCCTTTCTATCTTCTACATATGTAATTAAATCTGTGCTTACATTGGCACGTCTTGGATCATTTTCTGGAAGCATCTCAAGAAGTGTCTCGATGATAATATTGATAATCTCAATATTCTGCTTCTCATTATGTCCACCGATGTTGTATGTCTCAAATAATTTGCCATGCTCCTGAACCATATCGATTCCCTTGGCATGGTCATCTACATACAACCAGTCTCTAACATTCTTACCATCTCCGTATACAGGAAGCTTCTTGCCCTGAAGAGCATTATTGATAATAAGTGGAATCAACTTCTCAGGGAACTGGTAAGGACCGTAGTTGTTTGAGCAGTTTGTAATATTTGCAGGGAACTTATATGTATCCATGTAAGCCTTTACAAGCATATCAGAAGAAGCCTTTGATGCTGAATATGGGCTATGTGGATCATATGGTGTTGTCTCATAGAAGTATGCATTTGGATCATCATCAAGTGTTCCATATACTTCGTCAGTAGATACATGCAAGAACTTCTTGCCCTCTTTGAAAGTACCATCAGGAAGCTCCCAGGCAGCCTTGGCACAGTTAAGCATTACTGCTGTTCCAAGTACATTAGTTCTTACGAATACCTCAGGGTCCTTAATAGAACGGTCTACATGAGACTCAGCTGCAAAATGTACTACTCTATCAATATCATTTTCTGCAAAAATCTTGGCAATTGCATCGTTATCGCAAATGTCAGCTTTTACAAATGTGTAATTATCTCTGTCCTCAATATCCTTGAGGTTCTCAAGGTTACCTGCATAAGTAAGCTTGTCAACATTGATAATTCTGATCTCGTTGTCATACTTGCGGAACATGTAATGAATATAATTACTTCCAATAAATCCTGCTCCACCTGTTACTAAATATGTTCTCATTTCTTTTCCTCCTTGCGAATTTTACCTTCGCATTAAAATTCTTATTTATTTAATCGAACTGTATAAGTTCTGTTATTTTCTATTATGGTTCTTCACTATCTATATAATTTACCACACCCACATTAGGATTCTGAATGGATGCAATAATCTCTTTAGTCTCTTCCTCTCGAGTCTTAATATTGTCGATTCGACGATGCAATAAAGCCACCTCTTGAGTCAGTCTCTTGGTCTTCCTGGTTAAATTAGATATAACAACGGTCTGTGTCAAAATGATAATCAACACAAATCCAAATCCCAGAAAGAATAGCATGTTAATAGGAAGAGCTATGCCCAACAATCTGGCCAACCACTCCATAATTCCAGGAGCAAGATCAAAAATCAAAAGCATGACTCCAACTGCAAACCATACCAGAGCATATTTCAATTCCAACCTCTTAACACGCACCAGATTTCCTATATATAGAATTGCTATAATACACAATATTCCAACAACCTGTTGAACTGTTCCTGACATTTAACCACCTCAAATATATACTTCCAAATTATTTTCGTCTATATGTGAAATATACAAATACATTTCCAAAACCATCTGTACTATAATCACTTTACCCCAATAGCTGCCATAAAGCATGCCAGGGATACCTTGATCATATAATATACAGATTTCTTAAATGATATAGACGAAACTCCAGCCTGGCGCTCTTTCATGCGCACTGGAATCTCTCTTACAGTCAATCCGTTTTTGATTACTGTCACAGCCGTCTCTGGTTCTGGATAATCTTTGGGATAATCCTCAGCAAACATATTGATAACATTTCTATCAACGATTCTCATTCCACTTGTTGGGTCGGTGACAGTCTGTCTCGTGAGAAGTCTAATCAATGCAGTGAAATATCTGATTCCAAATCTTCGAAGTCCTGTGGATTGAAATCCCTCTTTCTCTATAAAGCGAGAACCTATAAGCATATTTACATCACTGTGCTCTATTATCTCTGCCATTTCCTCCAAGAAGGACGCGTCATGCTGACCATCTCCATCAACCTGTATAGCATATTCATATCCATATCTCTTGGCATACATATAACCAGTCTGAACCGCCGCACCTATACCGCTGTTAATAGGCAGGTTCACCACATTATAATGATATTTCTCGCACAGCGCACCGGTCTCATCTCTAGAGCAGTCATTGATAACTACATAATCAAAGCTCGGCGCATTCTGTCTAATATCTTCTATTGTATTTACTATACATCCCGCCTCGTTAAAAGCAGGGATAATAACCAATTTATTTCTACGCTGCAAAATATTGCTCCTATTATTTAACAAATATTTTCAAATATATACCACCCAGGGCAATAGTGATTCTACGAATCAGCACACTTAAGTTAATCTGCCATGGTTTCAGACCCAATTCATCCGCATATTTCTCCACCAGGTGTCTGTGTTCATCAATATACATCTTGCCCTTCTCACCATTCATAACCTGTGATGTGTTGGAATCATTTCTTATTCTGAAATAATTCAATGGCTCATGTAATATATATATCTTGCCTCTACTGCAGAACTTCATGCAGAAGTCATAGTCAATGATAAATGAAAATTCAGGATCAAATCCGCCCCATGCATCATAGGCGCTCTTGCGAATTAAATTAGCAAGGGGAGCTCCCAAATAATCTCTGGTAAATATACTAAATTTACAAGCATCTACTCCATCAACCACACCTGACTTGTGATATCGTCTATAGAATCCTGTACCATTGCCATTCATGTCAATGAACCTGGTATCTGTCTGAACCAGATTCACATCCGGGTGTTGTTCCATAATTTCCACTTCTCGGGCAATGAGAGTCTCATGGATTAAATCATCTCCACAAATCAGCTTAATATATTTACCATTACACATTTCCAGGCAATGATTCCAATTCCCTGACATTCCCAGGTTCTTCTCATTTTGCTCCAGGGCGATAGACTTTCCAGCAAATCTAGGATTATTATCCATATTCAAAATATAATCATTTATCACTTCATAGGAATTATCCTGAGACCTGTCGTCTGCAATGAGAATCTCTATATTAGAATAGGTCTGATTCATAATAGACTCTATAGTCTCTATGATTGTATCAGCATTATTATAAACCGGAATACACACACTAACCAATGGCATGTCGCATGTATTGCCAGCTTCCACCTTATTACTCAAAATCCAATCCTCGCATTATAAATTTTGCAAATATTCATCCAAAGCATCTTCCCAATTTGCCATTGCAAAATCTTTGGTTGTAAGCCTCAACATATAATTGTCCAAAATGGAATATGCAGGTCTCGAGGCTGCTGCAGGATTCATTCTAGCATACTCTTCACTTGTCACATGATTCACCTTGCAGTTAATTCCCTTCTTTGCATAAATAACCTCAGTGAAATCAGCCCAATTGGTATCTCCCTCGCAGGTTGCATGGAATATACCATAATTGTCTGTAGGCTCCAAGAAATGAATCATTCTAGCCAATTCAGCCGCTGATGTTGGAGTTCCAACCTGATCACATACTACATAAACCTCATCATGAGTCTGAGCAGCTCCAATCATTGTCTTGACGAAATTCTTGCCATCTCCATAGAGCCATGCCGTTCTTAAGATAAAAAATCTATCTGAAAACTGCTGTACAAATTTCTCGCCCTCAAGCTTAGTCTTGCCATAGGCACTAACTGGGCCCGGCTCATCGAACTCTGTATATGGTCTTGTTCCATTTCCCGCAAATACATAATCAGTAGATACATGAATAATCTTGGCACCCACAGAAGTCGCTGCAATACTTAAGTTTCTAGGACCAATTGCATTAATCTGATATGCTGCATCCCACTCCTGCTCGCAGGCATCCACTCTAGTATGCGCAGCACAGTTAATGATTACATCTGGCTTCTGATTAGACACCAGTTCCATAACCTGATCCAAATCAGATATATCAAGACCAATTATGCCTTCTCTTGCAGTACCACTAGTCAAAATAAGTTCTGCCTCATTTCCATATTCTTTTTGCACCGCACGACCTAACTGGCCATTGCAACCTGTAATCAATATCTTCTTCATTTTAAGTAATACTCCTATTAATCATTTGCCTTTCTGGCAATTCTATTTAACGCAGAGAACATTCCGCGAATTGATGCTCTTGTAATATTTGAGCTGACACCAACACCAAAGGTAATATTGCCTCGACGATTATCTCTCATCTGGATATATGCTGCTGCCTTGGCGCCTGAGCCCTCACCCAGCGAGTGCTCACTGTAGTCCATAACTGTAATATCAACCTCTGGCACGCACTGCTTAATAGCCAGCTTAACAGCATCGATTGGACCATTTCCATCCGCCTCTGAATGAATGGCATTACCTCTGTATTCGAAGTCAAGCTTCACATGAGTCTCGTCCTCATTCATATTATCATCTATGTCAACATATACCAGCTTAAATGGCTCCTTCAGCTCTAAGTACTCTGCTTTGAAGGCTTCCATCATCTTCTGAGGTTCAACCTCACCGCCGTCATGCTCTGACATAAGTTGAATAACATCAGCGAACTCTCTCTGCATAGCCTTTGGAATCTTATATCCATAAACTGTATCCATAACAAAGGCAACTCCGCCCTTACCTGACTGGCTATTAATACGAACAACCGGCTCGTACTTTCTTCCAATATCTGCTGGATCAATAGGCAGATAAGGCACTTCCCAATATGGATTGTGTCTCTCCTGCATAGCATGGACACCCTTGTTGATGGCGTCCTGATGAGATCCGGAAAATGCTGTAAATACCAGCTTGCCGGCATAAGGATGTCTCATATCAATGGACATCTTGGTGCATCTCTCATACACATCAATAATTTCTTTTATATCCTCAATATTCAGCTCAGGATTAATACCCTGGGAGAACATATTGTAGGCCAATGTCAAAATATCAACATTACCTGTACGCTCACCATTTCCCAGAAGAGTTCCTTCCACTCTGTCTGCTCCTGCAAGAAGAGCCAACTCAGTAATGGCAACACCTGTACCTCTGTCATTATGTGGATGTACAGACAGGATAATATTATCTCTGTCCTCAAAATGTGTGCTCATCCATTCAATCTGATCCGCATATACATTTGGAGTATTCATCTCCACTGTTGCAGGCAGGTTAAATATAATTGGTGCATCAGTTGCATGGTCCCATGCCTTCTGAACTGCAGTACATATACGAAGTGCGAAATCCACCTCTGTTCCTGTGAAGCTCTCCGGTGAATATTCCAACTGAATGTTTCCCTGGAAGTCCTTCAATCTCTCCTTCACCATTTTGGTTCCAGCTACAGCAATGTCAATTATCTCATCCTGAGACTTGCCAAAAACCACATCTCTCTGAAGTGTAGATGTAGAATTGTAAATATGAACAACTACATTCTTGATACCTTCTATAGCTTCAAATGTCTTGTCAATCAGTTCCTCCCTGCACTGTGTAAGCACCTGTACTTTCACATCATCTGGAATTCTGTTTTCTGCCACCAGCTTACGCAGGAAATCATATTCTATCTGGGAAGCTGCCGGGAATCCGATTTCAATCTCCTTGAATCCCAACTTGAGAAGAAGTTCAAACATCTCCATCTTCTCGTCCACATTCATCGGTTCCACCAAAGCCTGATTACCATCTCTCAAATCCACGCTACACCAAATTGGAGCTTTTTCTATCTCTTTATTTGGCCACTGTCTCTCTGGAAAATCTATTACAGGATTTCTCTTGTATCTCTTGTAGTTTAACATCTTCTCTTCCTTCCTTTTTATTTTTATAACAATATATATGATCACCTCTGCACTACTTCAATATGCAAGAAATGTAATCAACAAACAACACTTCAACTTGTACTAGCTTTGAAAGCCATTTTCAACCAGTTCAGACAGACGATTCAGTGCTTCCTCCTCGTCTTCTCCTTCGCAGCATAACTCAATTTCCTCACCCATTTTTACACTAGCCCCCAGGACGCTAAGCACGCTCTTGGCATTAGCTGTATTATTCTTTCCATATAGAAAAGTAATCTTTGAAGAAAAACCATTTGCTACCTGGCAAAAATCTCCTGCCGCTTGCATCTGTAAGCCGGTAGGATTAACAATCTTTACAACCTTTGTAATCATAATCCTATACCTCGCATTTATTATCTGCCCTCAAGATTTAATTGAAACCTTTACTTTTACATCATCTACAGTGACGCCTTCATCAACATTCCATTTTACGCTCAACTCATAAGTTCCCTCAGCAAGTCCTGATAAATCCACAGTACCTGTGACGCTGCTTCCAGCCACATTTTTCAAGACGCTTGGCTCACCACTGACTGACAGGTTTATGGTAGAATCCAAAATCTCAGCAGTATATCCATCTGCCACATTAACTGCCTTCACATTTTCACCAGGAACTCCAATAACCACACTGGTCTCTCCTGATACCTTGATAGTCATCTGAACCTGCGAGCTTCTACCAGGTGAAATCTCCACATTTGAAGGCAAGTAACTTGTTATATCAACAGTCTGAACTGTAGTTTCTGTAATATTGGTTAGATTCAACACATTTCCTGAAATCTCAATTGATGAAATTTCATTTACCGCGCTGCTCTCACCCATTATTTCAATAGTCTGTGGGTTAAATGTAACTCCTTCCAGAGTTAATCCATTGCCCAAAGTACCTGTTGTCTTAAATGAAATAGGCACTGACTTACATGCCAGAATGCTGGCAGTACATCTAACTACTGATTTATCCATCATCAGTCCGCCATAATCTACATCTTGGCCAGCTGCATCCAACAGATGCAGTGAACAGTTTCTGCTAATATCTGCAGAAGCATCTGTTACATCTATGTATGCTACCACCTTATCAATTGTGCTTATGACATCGCTAGGTCCATTTACCACAACCACCTCATTATCTGCAACAACCTGGGATACCACATGTCCCTCTGCCACATTTCCGGTAGTTTCAACCTGAATATCAAAGGTCTTGCTGGCCTGTGTACCAACTTCAATATATATGTACAACTTCTTCGCCGATATGGTTACATTGTTGGAATTGCCTCTGTATGAAACCGACACTGGAATTCTACTGTCATCCTCCATGTAGTTCATATCAGCCACTGCCACAAAGTCACTGTCGGAAATTTTCTCCATAACAGATCTCTTGGCTGTAACCTTGAAATTGACAGTATTGTTGCCATCCACAATGGTGTAATACTTACCGGCTTCTTCCAACACATCTTCATTCGTAACTGAAACCGCCACCGTAAAGGTCTTGGTCTGGTTCGGGTCATCTACATTTACAACCAGAAGCCATAGGAAAACCGAGCCCAAAAGTGCCAATATTTTCAGTCCTATATACTCGGTAAAGATTCTCTTTAGTCTAAGCTTAATCTGCTGATTCATGCCCTTCCTCCTTACCTTTATTCTCTACAGCTCTCGCTTCCTCTTCATCAACCGGCTTCTGAATCTTTCTAAGTATCTCAACCAATTGATTATCGTTCACATCTCTTGTGAGCACACCGTTCTGGGCTACAGAAACCTTGCCAGTCTCCTCTGAAACCACAATAACCAGAGCATCTGTTGTCTCACTGATACCAATGGCCGCTCTGTGTCGTGTTCCCAGATCCTTGCTCAAATCCATATTTTCTGAAAGAGGTAAATAGCAGGTGGCAGATACCACTCTATCCCCATTTACAATTACAGCTCCATCATGTAGAGGTGTATTTTTCTCAAAAATATTTATCAATAGCTGACGAGATAAAATAGAATCAAGTCTGATTCCAGTTCTCTCATATGCATCCAGATTATCATTGTTGGCTACAACAATAAGAGCTCCAGTCTTAACCGCTCCCATCTCAAAGCTGGCAATAACCATATCATTTAAGGTTCTATCCTCAAAACGCTTTGCCAGACCTCTGGCACCCAACGCCGACAGGAATCCAAAGAACTTACGATTGCCCAAATCCTCCAGGGCCTTGCGCAGTTCCGGCTGGAATACTACAACCAGCATTATGAGTGCGAAATTAAGTAATTTCTCACCCAACCACAATATTGTATTCATTTGAAGAAATGCTGCTACAATAAAGAAGACCACCACAACCATGAGTCCGCGAAACAGACTCCAGGCTCTGGTTTGTTTGAACCATTTCAAGATCTGATACAGGAAAAATGCAATGATTAATATTTCAACAACATCAACCACATGCACAACCGGTATATTTAAATCCAGATATTCATCCAGAAAAATATCTACTCTGTCAATAACATTGCTCATTATTCAGCATCCTCATCTTCAACATTTTCCAAACCAAGACTCTCAGCATCAGTAATCTTCTTAATTTCTTTCTCCTGCTCTGCAATGTGAGTCTTTGGAATAGCTGTTACATAGTAATAGTAATCATCATCCTCGTATTGCACCTTCTCAATACGGCTATAATCAAGTCCCTGAAAGAAGAATATAATCAGTAGTCCTAGCAGGAAGGTAACTATACTTCCCAAAAACACTGTAGGTACAGCAGACTTATTTCCCACGAAGAGACAACCTGCCAACATAATCACAAACTGTGTCAGGCATCCAAGACCTACGCCATATATCCAGGCGTGCTTAATCTCCTTGGTTCTAAGATAATAAATAAGCATAAAGCCAATTACCATGGCAGCTATATATACATAAAACATTGTATTTGAAATCATCTTAGTCTGAATAAGCTCTGTGGCAGAAATTTCATTGGTCTCATCCAAAAAGGCAGAAGCATTCTCCTTCACAATCTTGAGATAATAAGCAACCACACTACCACATACAACACCTGACATGTCAGTGAAGTTACCCAGCAGTCCTGATACAACAGGAATGATAAATGGAATCTTCATCTGGTGACTCACCGCAATTGCTACATTGTTGTACTGATTCTGCGCTTTGAAATATGCTGTAACAGCATATGCAACAACTGCAATTACAAGAGCGGCAATACCTACATCTGTAGACAAAGCCATCAGCTGAACTATACATACAAAGGCTACAACCACACTGCCAGCTTGGGATGGTATAAATGCACAGATTGCTGCCACAATCAATGCAGTCCACCAATGGGACAGTGCCTTCTGATAACCGAAATTAAAATTTATCATAGCAAGGGCAATTAGCGCCATTACGAATCTGGTTCCTCTTATGAAATTGGTCTCGTTATTCATAACAAGTTTTCTGATTTTCGTTCTCAACCCAATCCAAAAAGTCATATATTACCCCCAGTTTTCAGGAACATCCTGTGCTTCCTCTTTCTCATATAGCTTCATAAGTTTCGCGTAAGCCTGTCTCTGCTTCTTCACTAGTTTCTTGCTTCTCTCATATCTCTTAATAGCCCCGCGTCTTAAGTTGTTCAAATAGAAATACATAAACAGGGCATATAAAATCACGCCCAAGATGACAAATACAATTGCCAGCAACAGAGATATGTTGGTAATTGCTGTAGACATAACAGCTGCTATAGCCACACCATATAGGCACACAAATAACAGGCTGCCAAATACAATGCCGCCTATTGTACATAGTGTAATATAATCCCGCTTTGTATATCGAGTAGCAGGCTGTAATTTATGATTGGCTTTTTCCTCGAAAATAGCCAGCTCAGTCATGAGTACAACTCTCTCTTCGTTAAGCATAATTCACCACCTTGCATAGTTATTGACATTATATCATATTGATAGACTAAATCAAACAGACCGCACCAAAACTGGCACGGTCTGTAAATCTCATAAAACAATATATACCTAATTAACTCTGCAAGAATCTCATCTTATTCTCACGTTCTTTTCTCTTGGCACGAATATCATCTCGAGGATCCTTCTTTGGAACCAATGAGTCAAAATCCTTCTGAAGCTTGCTCTTGCACGCCTCACAATATCTACCCGTTCTAATTGTAGCTCCGCAGGATTCACATTCAATACCTACAGGAGAATCTTTAGAGAATTCCAATCTCTCTTCTCTAATCCACTGTCTGATTTGCTGAACACTCACTTCATTTTCATCAGCAACCTGCTGTATTGATGCTCCAGAATTATTTCGTACATACTCCTTTACTTCAACAAACTTCTTCTCCAAATCATCTCTACAAGCCGGGCATATATTAGGCCCATTTAAATAATTAAAAAGTCTCCCGCAGTTTTTACAATTTCTAACATCCATAATGTCAAACCTCCTGTCCTGTGCATATGCACAAGCAATATATCTCTGACACTCCGGCTTTTCTACACACCCTCGATATTTCCTCCATGGTGCTACCGGTAGTAAAAATATCGTCAATTATCAGAATTCTATTTAATTTTACACCATTTTGCTTGATAATAAAAGCATTTTTCAAATTATACCTTCTCTCCTCATCATCCAAATTTTTCTGAGGAGCAGTTTCTCTACCTCTTGCCACATAATCCTTGTACACCGGTATTCCAAGAATCCTACCAATGGCATCCGCAAGCACCTCCGCCTGATTATAACCCCTAGCCCTCTCCTTATCTCTATACATTGGCACAGGAATAATTCCATCTAACTCCTTTAACCCTCTCCATTTTCCGCAGCATCTCATCACTTCCCCGGCAAATGTTCTGGCGTAACATCTCCTATTAGAATACTTCAATCTGTACATAGCCATTTTCAGAGGACCTCTGTATACATATATTGCCCGGCCCTCATCAAATAATCTCTTTCTCCTTCTACAATCTCCACAAAACTCATTAGTACTATTTACCGGCATCCTCTTTCCACATTTCATACAGAAGTTTCCGCCTACATATAATATGTCGCTTCCACACCTATCACAAAATGCTTTATTTCTGGCTATAACAGCATCACAGCCTGGGCACCTGTGAGGATAGATGCTTTCTATAACTTTAAATATAGTTTTTTCTTTCATTGACTTTTATTCTCCTTGTCTATAAAATTTAGTGATGTAAATAATAAGAAAACGGAGGGCATTCTCCTATGAGAAAAATATATAGAATTGCCGCTGTCGGTATGGCATGTGCCCTGGCCCTGTCACTGGCTGGCTGCAAGAAACCCGAGAAGGAAGTAAAATATAATCCCATAAAAGAGGAAGATGATACAGTATATACTATCTATGTAATGCAGGATAATGATTCTGATTACTACAATGACGTGCTACAGGGTTACAAGGATGCGTTAAATGATCTCTTTGGCGATAAGCATGTTGAAATCAAACATTCTGTTTCCAACGAGTTTATCTCCGTAGATCAAATAGCTGAAGCATACGCAGTCAGCGAACCTCAGTTGGTTTTCGCCAACGGTCCCCAATCTGTTACTGCAATTGCTGCCGCTGAGCAAACCACACCTATTGTAGGCGCAGGAGTCATAAACTTTCAGGACGAGTTAAGTCGCATTCAAGCCAAAAGAGACAACCTCTTGAATTCAGTTGCCACCAACATCACCTTGGAAGATGCAGATAACAATTCCAACAATGAGGTTAGCGACTCTAGTAATACAGATAATGTCCAAACCTCTGAAGACAATCCAGCAGATGCAAGCACCAAGGACTCAACCGATAACCAACCCGCTCAGGACGGTGATACTAATTCAGCTGACTCCAATGTTGAAACTGATAACGCATCAGATTCCAATGCTGAAGTCGAGTCAACATGGGATGGCACCACCAAAATCAACCTGTGCGGCGTTTCCTCACTGTCTGATTTAGAATCAGAGCTGTCACTTATTATTGAATGTACACCTGTTCTTTATTCTATAGGAATCATTTATCCAGAAGGTGATACCGATGCAATATATCAGGCACAGATTATGGAGAAAATGATTTTGCAGGCAGGACTAAAATATAACGAGTATCAATTAAATGGTTCAAACAGCGAAATCATTGCTGAGGCCTGCAGCCAAAACAGTTGCTTGTATATACCATCATGTACTGGAATCGACCAGTTCGCCAAGGATATATGCAATCAGGCAACCGAGGCACATATACCAACAATCACCAATGATTCGGAGGCTTCAGAATATGCCTTGGCTTCACTCCATGAAGATCCTTATATAATTGGTTATGCTGCTGGAAAATTAACATACAGAATCCTGGTAAATGGAGAAGATCCATCTACTACACAAATAGAAAATGCTAATTATGAAAATGAAAAATTATATAATAAGAAAATAGCAAACGCTCTGGAAATAACCTTCCCCAAATCCTTCCATGAAAGAAAAGAATTTCTGGAGGAATATGAGATAGGTTCCACAACCAAGCGTGTTGAAAAACAGGAGGCTAGCCAATAGGCTACCTCCTGTTTCATATTAACATGATATTACATTTATAGTAAATAATATTTTGTTCTACTTAGTCTACATAGATACAATTGTCTCAATTCGTTCTCTCAATCCTGAATAGCGCTTCTGTTGAGATTCATTATCTATCATTTCATAAAATGTAGCTTCATCTCCCACAATGGTGAGGCACTTCTTGGCTCTTGTAATTCCTGTATACAACAAATTTCTATTCATAAGCATACGAGGACCCGGAAGAAGCGGCATCACAACAGCAGGATATTCACTACCCTGAGATTTATGAATGGTAATAGCATAGGCCAGTTCCAATTCATCCACGTTCTTGAAAGGATACTCCACCATTCTGCCATCATCATATTTCACCCACAGTGAGCTAGTATACTCATTAATCTCTGTGAGAATTCCCACATCACCATTAAACACACCTAGTCCCTTATCAATTGCAATACCGTATTTACTTCTTATCTCCCACTCCAATTGATAATTATTCTTGGTCTGCATAACCTTGTCACCTTCGCGAAATATTTTGCCACCAAACTCTCGCTCTTTCTTGTTAATATTTGCCGGATTCAAATATTTCTGAAGCTGAATATTTAAATTCTCCACTCCCACCAGACCTTTTCTCGTAGGTGTCAAAACCTGTATATCTAAAGGTGTTGCCTGTACATATTTAGGCAACTTCTTGGAAACCAGCTCTATCATAGTAGTAATGATTCCATTGGCATCTCTCCTGCGAAGCAGGAAGAAATCCTCGGACTTGTTATCTGCCACAACATGTTCACCCTCATTTATTCTATGGGCATTCATGACAATATCACTTGTAGCAGCCTGTCTGAAAACCTTCTGCAATGTAACTGTCTCAAAGGTGCCTGATTGAATTATATCTCTAAGTACATTTCCCGGACCTACACTAGGAAGCTGATTCACATCTCCAACCAGAATCAATCTGCCTCCAACCGGAATAGCTTTCAGAAGAGCATGCATCAGATTCACATCCACCATGGACACCTCATCTATAATAACCACATCAGCCTCCAGAGGATTGTTCTCATTTCGCTCAAACATACCTCTGGCAGAAGCAGCGCTGCCATCATCCTCCTCAGGCATAGCACCATTTACCTCAAGAAGTCTGTGTATAGTCTTGGCCTCGTAACCTGTGGCCTCACTCATTCTCTTAGCCGCTCTTCCTGTAGGAGCCGCAAGCATAATGTCATAGCCTTCACTATCATAGTAATTAATAATCGCTCTGATGGTTGTAGTCTTACCAGTTCCCGGTCCACCTGTAATTACAAAGAGACCATTAGTAACCGCTTGTTTAACAGCTTCCTTCTGCCACTCATCCAACTCAACATTTTCTTCACGCTGCACCCTCTCAATATATGCATCCATCTTGTCCTCAGATTCAGGATATCTCTGATTTAGGGAGCACAGCAAACTGGCAATAGAGCTCTCCACATAGTCATACCAGCGGGCATATATGAAATCTCCTTTTACTACAACCTTCTTGTCCATAGCCAGGTTAGAGATCAAAGCATCCACGCCACTTGGATCAACTCCCAGCAAGCCCGAAGTATATCTCACAAGCTCCTCTCTCGGCAGACAGGTATGCCCAGACATAGCTCCAAGGCCCAGAGCATATAATATACCTGATTTAATTCTAAAATCAGAATCTGCGCTTATACCAACTCTGGATGCAATTTCATCCGCAATTTTGAATCCCACTCCAGTTATATCCTCCGCCAGCTTGTATGGATTCTCTTTGACTATTTTATACAGGTCATATCCGTAAGTATTATATATTCTCACTGCAAGAGTTGTTGAAACACCATAGCCAGACAGGAAAATCATTGCATCACGCAAGTCCTTCTTCTCCATCATTGCATCAGATATTTCCATAGCCTTCTTCTTGCTGATACCTTTCACTTCAGCCAGACGTTCCGGTTGTTCCTCTATTATGCGAAATGTGTCCTCACCAAACCAGCGAACAATTCTCGCCGCCAGTGCAACACCAATTCCTTTTATGGCACCCGAAGCCAAATATCTCTCCATAGATACCACATCCGTAGGAGCCTTGGCTTCCATAGATGCGACCTTGAACTGTTCACCATAAGAAGGATGGCTGGTATATTCCCCTCTAAGCAAAAGAATCTCCCCCTCATTTACTACGGGGAAGATTCCTACGCATGTGATTTCTTCTTCATCACTTATGAAATTCAATACTGTATATCCATTATCCTGGTTACGAAATATAATATGATCTACATAACCTTCTAATTCTTCAATCTTATTTTGTTCTTCCATCTTTCAGCGCAAAATCCTATTCAATACCGTAATTTCTCTTCACCTGATTCACCAGATCTTCTGTCAATGTTCCGCCATAATCATCAACCATCTGGTTGGCCAATTCAGATATAGTAGCATCTAAGTACATATCCTTGTATTGGCTCATTGTAGTATTCTCATCTTCATCATCTACAGACAAGCTATCCTTCACCTCTTTGATAACCTGCTCTAGCAGAAATGCCTCAAATGATTTTACAGCCTCCGTAACTTCCTCCTCACTGGATTGGGAAGAAAGTCCCGACAGAGACTTAGACACTCCCGAAGACTTAGCTCCTGTTGTACTATTCAATTTGCTTTGATCTAAATAAGATGTAATACCGGATAATTCCATAATGCATCCTCCTTCAAAACATATCTAGCCTATGATGTCATTTAAACCATTTATCTTCTCAGATTATTAGCCTGCTCAAGCATAGTATCTGATGTTGTAATAGCTCTTGAATTCAATTCATATGCACGCTGTGCCACAATCAGATTAACCATCTCATCTGCAACATTTACATTAGATGCTTCTAGGTATCCCTGATTAATCTTGCTTCTTGTAATTCCAGCAGCAGTAGCCTCATTTCTGGCAGCGCCAGAAGATTCTGTAGCCTGCCACATGCTCTCTCCAACCTTTTCCAATCCCTTAGGATTATTAAACTGGTATAAAGCAACGCTCTGTCCTGTCTGAATATAATTACCATCAGCCCCTCTGTAAGCCAGCTGTCCTTCTGTACCAAAAGAAACATTATCACCGCCTACTCCATCAGGAAGTGTAATTCTATTTCCATCATTATCCAGCACATTATAGCCCTCAGATGTTGTCAAAACTCGAGAACCATCGATAGCAAGTGACCACATAAAGTCACCATTTCTGGTATATTTTACAGAACCATCCACATCTCTCACAGAGAAGAATCCCTCTCCTTCAATACAAAGTGCTGTAGCTGAATCTGTAGCAGTCATAGCCCCCTGCTTAAAGCTTGTATTCAAGGAAGCAATTCGTGTTCCCAGTCCCACCTGTGCAGTGGTTGGCTTTGGCTCAGCATTGGCAGTTGTAGTCTCTGTACGAAGAGTTTGGTACAGCAGAGACTTAAACTGTGCGCTCTGAGATTTATAACCTACTGTATTTACACTTGAAATATTATTTGCGATTGTATCAACATTGGTCTGCTGGGCTTTCATTCCTGAAGCACCAGTCCATAATGCTCTCATCATAATGGATGCACCCCTTTCCTATAAGCAGATGTCAGTCTCCCTTGACTATACTCTGCCAACCTCGTTAGCTGCCTTTTCAAGAGTCGAGTCCTCTGTCTGAATCATCTTCTGTCCCGCCTCATAAGCACGAGACAATGTAATGATTCGAACCATCTCGTCCACTATATTGACATTTGAAGCTTCTAAGCATCCTTGCTCAATGGAAGCATTGGAAGGAATAATAGTACCACCATTTACCAGGTCATACATATTCTCTCCATATTTAGAAATGTAATTGTAATCTCCAATATCAACTATACCTACCTGGCCGATATTATTGCCCTCCTGGAAAATATATCCCTGCTTATCCACGGTATAATCGAAATTAGGATTGACGCGCACATAATTATTCTGATTCAAATCAGAATTCAGTGCGCCATTCATATTAAGAACATAGTCTCCATCGGATGTTCTCATATAACCTTCTGTATCGATTGTAAAAGCTCCATCCCTGGTATATTTAATAGATGTAGTTCCATCCTTGGAAGTAAATGCAATTGCGAAAAATCCCTGACCTGACAATGCCAAATCGCTATCATTATCTGTAATCTGGAAGCTTCCCTGATCCCAATTAGTATATGTCTCTCCAACTTTAACTCCCAGGGTAACCGCTCCAATTCTGCGAGGCATGCTTGCAGCAGAAGTATCCTTGATTTTGATAGCAAGTTGATGGTCAAAGGATTGATTTACCACGCCTTCATCCTTGTATCCAGTGGTGGCAGAATTGGCCATATTGTTTGCTGTCACATCTAATCGTCTCTGCTCTTCCACCATACCGGTGTAGGCTGTATATAAACCTTTTACCATACTTCCTCCTGTATTTGTTTATGTAAATGTATACTTTAACATCTATTATTTCGACATTAAGCCCGGATTTCTTAACCCTCTGAAATATCTCCAGACTGGAATTCCACGAACTTACCTGTACCAATGGCTACACAAGTTGTAGCATCATCTGCTGTCATTGTATTGATACCTGTTCTATCTTCAATAAGCTCTTCAAGTCCGCGAAGCAAAGCTCCACCACCTGTAAGAACGATACCTCTGTCAGCAACATCAGCAGCCAACTCTGGTGGAGTCTTCTCCAATACAGAATGAATTGCTTCAACAATCTGCAATGTTGGCTCTCTCAAAGCTTCCTCTGTCTCCTCAGAAGAAACCTCAATTGTCTTTGGCAAACCTGTAACAAGATTACGTCCTCTAACATCCATTGTCTCTGGTGTTGGAAGTGGGAAACAAGTACCAATCTTGATCTTGATATCCTCTGCTGTACGCTCACCAATAAGCAGGTTATGCTTCTTTCTCATATAACGCACAATAGCATCATCAAAGTTATCACCAGCCACCTTAATTGAAGTACTAACAACAGAACCACCAAGAGAAATAACAGCAATATCAGCAGTACCACCACCGATATCAACGATCATATTTCCACATGGCCTTGAGATATCAATTCCTGCACCGATAGCAGCAGCGATTGGCTCTTCAATAATGAATACATCTCTGGCACCAGCTGCGTATGTAGCATCTTCTACAGCACGCTTCTCAACCTCTGTTGCACCACTAGGAATACATACACTTATTCTAGGCTTACGGAAATTCTTCTTGCCCATAGCCTTCTGAATGAAGTACTTAATCATCTTCTCTGTAACTGTATAATCAGAAATAACACCCTGACGAAGAGGACGAACAGCTACAATATTACCTGGTGTTCTACCAAGCATAAGTCTAGCTTCCTCTCCAATTGCCTTAATTCTATTTGTATCTCTATCAAAGGCCACTACTGAAGGCTCCTTCAATACTACACCTTTGCCCTTTACATAAACCAGTATGCTGGCTGTTCCTAAATCGATTCCAATATCACTTGCTACCATTATGCAAAACTCCTTTTTCTATAGTTGTATATTTAGAGCGACCTATTAATGTTTTATAAATGGGCGCACTCCACCTAATCATAGTTATGTTATCTATTACAATTATATATAACTAGGGATTTTTTTCAATTGATTTTTTCTGAAATATTTATGAAATGTTTTCAATCTTTTTACACATTTTTTCATATTTTAGACACAGAATTATCACAATTAACCTTTAATATACTTTATCGTACTAGCTAGGTTTTAGCTAATATATTTTTCATAACTCAAGCTCCGAGACTTTGTTTCGGAGCACTCCCCAAAAATAACGAGATTATCTTTCATTAGATAATCTCTTTTTTATTGCTATCATCTCTACATATATAATTATTACATCAGAAAATCTCACGCCAGAAATTATTGTGCTATAAACCATCATACAATAAAACAAAGCCCTCCTAGTAATATTAAGAAGGCTTTGATTATCTCATTACAATATTTACTAAGCTATTATATTTCTAAGCCATAATGCTCTTAGTCATCATTTCTGGCTATATCCAAAATAACATTCAAGATATCATTTGTTGTATTCATATCTGTTGTACATTCACGAGAAAGCTCAAGTGATGACTCAGAAGATGCTGCCACCTCCTCAGATGTTGCAGACAAATCAGTAATAGCCTGCATAACCAAATCTGTAGCTTGTGCACATTCATTTACACTCTCATGAATCTCATCCACACTCTTGGATAATAAATCAACTGATTCTCTAATCTCAGCAAACTTATTTCCTGTTTCAGAAATCATCTCCCCCTGACGATTAGAAGATTCAACAGATCTCTTCATATTCTCAGAAGCACTGTGAACATTCTGAATAAGCACATCAATTGTAGCTGCTATCTGCTCTGCGGATTCCTTGGTATTCTCTGACAGATTTCTAATCTCATCTGCTACTACAGCGAATCCCTTACCAGCCTCGCCAGCTCTTGCCGCCTCAATAGAAGCATTTAATGCAAGAAGGTTTGTCTGTGATGATATTCCCAAAATTGTCTCCACAATCTCTTTTACAGTTTCAGCAGAATTAGCAAGTGCAGCTGTCATCTCTGCAGTCTGTGCATTAATCTCTGCAGTCTGTACCGCCTGAGATTCCAAATCTCTAATAATGACGCTTCCATCTTCCACATTATTTCTTGCCACATCAGAAAGCTTACTCATATCCTCTGACTCACTCTTGATATTTTCAAGAGAACTCATAATATTGCCATTCATCTCTGTTTGTGTCTGAATAGCCTGAGCTGTCTGATTAACCGAACCAGAAATTTGTTCAATTGCCTCAGCAGAAGAATTTACCTTGTTTGACAAATTATCCATAGCCTCATGAGCATCCTCCAACTTGCTAGAAATCTGCTCAGAAGTATGTCGGATTCTCTCTGAGCTCTTCTCCTGCTCTGCTGCCTTTTCCTGAATGGCATTCATTGTCTCTTTAATCTGCATATCATTTACATTAACAACTATATAGCTCATGATTGCAAACAATACAAGAATTGCCATATTAGTTGGCACCATATATTTAATACTTCCATATGGCTCTGTATGACTAACAGAAGATTGATAATATATAATTACAAAAATAATATTTTCCAAAACGGCGGTTCCAGAGGCAAGCAAGCAAATACGTGCACTGTTGTAAATAATAACTGCCACTCCAATGAGAACACCCATTGCCCACAAATATGGTACATGAGCTGATCCCAGAAGCATCACCATATATGCCACTGCCAGACTCAGCAATTGTGGATAATGCCCCTTTTCATCTTTGCCAAGTTTAACAAATCCCAGTATGCTCACTATCACACAAACTACTTCTATGACAAGCATTATAGGCGTATTTATAAAACCTACACGCCCCTTATTATATAGAATTGTAGCTAAAATAATAAAGAAATGTATTACAAGTCCCAAAATCATACACATCTTATTATTCTGCATCATATGTTTCTCTTTTAAATCCATCTTCAATCCCTCTCATTCACTCTATCTTATCACTATGTCTTCCCTCTAATTATAATACAGCTTCGACATGAATATCAAACCGAAATACCATAGATTTTACTTGGTCAAATTTTTTTTCACATAGGCTCCCGTATATGATTTCTTATTCTTGGCAACCTCCTCAGGTGTTCCTGTTGCAACCACAGTTCCACCTCGGTCTCCACCTTCAGGTCCCATATCAATTATGTAGTCGGCACATTTGATAACATCCAGATTATGTTCAATAACAACAACAGTATTGCCTCCATCTGACAGCTTGCGCAATATGTCTACCAGTTTGTTCACATCTTCAAAATGTAAACCAGTAGTTGGCTCATCCAACACATAGATTGTCTTGCCTGTAGATCGTCTGCTAAGCTCAGTAGCAAGCTTAATTCTCTGAGCCTCTCCTCCTGACAATTCTGTGGAAGGTTGTCCCAGTTTCACATAGCCTAATCCTACATCATAGAGAGTCTGAATCTTTCTCTGAATGCTTGGCACATTTTCAAAGAAATGCAAAGCCTCCTCCACAGTCATGTTGAGAACATCATATATAGACTTGCCCTTGTATTTCACTTCCAAGGTTTCTCTATTATATCTTTTGCCTCCGCACACCTCACAAGGCACATATACATCCGGCAGGAAATGCATCTCAATTTTGATAATACCGTCGCCTGCGCAAGCCTCACATCTACCGCCCTTTACATTGAAGCTGAATCGTCCCTTTTTGTAACCTCTGGCCTTGGCATCTGCAGTGGATGCAAAGAGATCTCTAATCATGTCAAATACACCAGTATAGGTAGCCGGGTTAGAACGAGGCGTTCTTCCAATTGGAGATTGATCAATATCAATAACCTTGTCCAGCTGCTCGATTCCTTCTATCTCATCATGCTGGCCAGGAACCTTGTGAGCTCTGTTAAGCTCCTTGGCAAGAGTCTTGTACAATATCTCATTGGTGAGAGAGCTCTTTCCCGAACCAGACACACCTGTCACACAGGTCATTATTCCAAGTGGTACATCCACATCAATATTTTTCAGATTATTTTCTCTGGCGCCCTTGATATGTAAGTATCCAGTAGGCTGTCTGCGCTCCTTTGGTACAGGGATACATCTGCGACCACTTAAGTATGCACCTGTAATAGAATCAGGATTATTCATAATATCCTGAGGTGTTCCTGTTGCCACAATTTCACCGCCATGCTTTCCTGCTCCAGGTCCCACATCCACCAGATAATCTGCGGCTAACATAGTATCCTCATCATGTTCCACCACGATTAGAGTATTGCCCAAATCTCTCAAGCCTTTTAAGGATGCAAGCAGCTTGTCATTGTCTCTCTGGTGCAATCCAATACTTGGCTCATCCAAAATATATGCCACTCCTACCAGACCGGAACCAATCTGTGTTGCCAGTCTGATACGCTGAGCCTCTCCTCCAGATAGTGTAGCTGTAGCTCTGGACAGTGATAAATAATCCAATCCTACATCCACCAGAAATCCTACTCGTCCCTTTATCTCCTTTAGGATCTGATGTCCAATCTTCAGCTGTTGAGAAGACAGAGTCATATCTTCCAGGAATTTGGACAAATCACAAATAGGCATCTGTGTCATTTCATATATATTCTTGTCAGCTACAGTTACAGCCAGAGATTCCCTCTTAAGTCTCTGCCCTTTACACAGTGGACAGTCGCTGAAGTACATATATTCCTCATATTCCTTCTTCATGATCTCAGAGTGAGTCTCTCTGTAGCGCCTGTTAATATCAGCTACCAATCCATCAAACTGAATATCATATACTCCTACACCTCGCTGGCCCTTGTAATGCACAGGCACACTTCTGTCAAAACCATTTATAAACATATAACGGATTTCTTCCGGTAATTTCTTGTATGGTGTATCCAGGGAGAATCCATACTCATCTGCCAAAGCCACAAGAAGAGCATGGGTGAAGCTCTTGGGATCAGAAGAGGATTGCCATCCCATTACCTGTACACAACCTTCATTGAAACTAAGTTTCTTGTCCGGAATCATTAGATTCTCATCAAACTCCATCTTGTATCCCAGGCCAAAACACTCAGGACAGGCACCAAAAGGATTGTTGAAGGAGAAGCTTCTAGGCTCAACTTCATCAATACTGATTCCACAATCCGGGCAGGCAAAGCCTTCGGACATAGTAATTCTATCGACCTCAATCACATCCACATAAATCAGACCATTGGATAGTTTCAACACCGTCTCAATAGAATCTGCCAATCGCTTCTCTATACCTTCCTTCACTACCAGACGATCCACAACAATCTCAATATTGTGCTTGATATTCTTCTCAAGTTTAATATCCTCTGAAAGCTCGTATTGATTGCCATCAATCATAGCTCTAACATAACCATTTTTCTTGGCCTTCTCTAAAAGCTTGTCATGAGTTCCCTTTCTACCTCTAACCACAGGAGCCAGAAGCTGAATCTTGGTTCTCTCAGGCAGAGACATAACTCGATCCACCATCTGATCAACGGTTTGCTTCTTGATCTCCTTGCCACAGTTAGGGCAATGGGGAATTCCAATTCTGGCATATAACAATCTGAAATAATCATATATCTCCGTAACAGTTCCAACTGTAGAACGAGGATTATGATTAGTAGATTTCTGATCAATGGAAATTGCCGGTGGAAGTCCTTCTATCTTCTCCACATCAGGTTTCTCCATCTGGCCCAAAAACTGTCTGGAATACGAAGACAGAGACTCCATATATCTCCTCTGTCCCTCGGCAAAGATAGTATCAAATGCTAGGGATGATTTTCCAGAACCGCTGAGCCCTGTCAAAACAACGAGCTCATCTCGTGGAATTTCCAAACTTACATTTTTCAAATTGTGCACATTGGCACCTTTTATCTTAATATATTTTCTCTCACTCATAATCACATATCCTGTAACATCTTCTTCATTTCAATCAACTGGTCTCTATATTCCGCAGCCAATTCGAAGTTCAATTCCGCAGCTGCCTTTTCCATCTTGGTCTTCACCTTGGCAATATGTTCCTCAAGCTCTTCCCTATCCATATCCTCAGGCTGTCTGTCCATAGTATTGTCTGTCTTCTCTTCCACGCCTATACTAATGAGATCTCGAACCGCCTTCTTGATAGTTGTAGGAGTTATACCATTTACCTCATTGTAAGCCTGCTGAATAGCTCTACGTCTTTTAGTCTCACTGATGGCCGCTTCCATGGAATCTGTTATTTTGTCTGCGTACATTATAACATGGCCTTCCGCATTTCTCGCTGCTCTTCCTATAGTCTGTATAAGAGATCTCTCAGAACGAAGGAATCCTTCCTTGTCCGCATCCAATATTGCCACCAGAGTAATCTCCGGAATATCCAATCCCTCTCGCAACAGATTAATACCAACCAGAACATCAAATTCATCCAGACGCAAATCACGAATAATCTCCGCCCTTTCCATGGTATCTATATCTGAATGCATATATTTCACACGGATACCTAGCTCAGCCAGATAATCTGTCAAATCCTCCGCCATGCGCTTGGTGAGGGTTGTAATCATAACCTTGTTACCATTCTTGATCTCCTTGCGAATCTCTCCCAACAAGTCGTCAATCTGCCCTTCTATAGGTCTCACTTCCACCTGTGGATCAAGAAGACCTGTTGGTCGAATAACCTGCTCAGCTCGAAGCATCTCATGCTCTTCCTCGTATTCTGCAGGAGTTGCAGAGACAAATAATACCTGATCTAACTTGGTCTCAAATTCATCAAAGTTCAGTGGACGGTTATCCAGGGCAGATGGTAATCTAAATCCATAATCCACTAGAGTAGTCTTTCTGGATCTGTCTCCCGCATACATTCCTCGAACCTGTGGAACTGTAATATGAGACTCATCAATAATCATAAGATACTCATCAGGCATATAGTCAAGGAGACATGCCGGTGGTTCTCCCGGCTTCTGATTGGTTAAATGTCTGGTATAATTTTCTATCCCGCTACAGAAACCTGTCTCACGAAGCATCTCCACATCGAAGTTGGTTCTCTCAGCAATTCGCTGAGCTTCAATAAGCTTGTCTTCACCTTTGAAATATTTCACACGCTCTTCCAACTCCACTTCAATCTCATTGCAGGCCTTGTCAATTTTCTCCTGGGGTACTACATAATGAGAAGCAGGGAAAATAGCTATATGATTCAGCTCCCTCTTGGTTTTCATAGTTATGAAATCAAGCTCAGTTATTCTGTCAATCTCATCTCCAAAGAACTCAACTCTGATTACAATATCAGATGCATCCGCCGGAACCACCTCCAGCACATCTCCTCTCACTCGAAATGTACCTCGATCGAAGTCCATATCATTTCTCACATATTGCATATCAACCAGTTCTTTGATCACCTGATCTCTGTCCTTCTCGTCTCCCGGTCTTAGAGACACCATCATATTCTGATAGTCTTCAGGACTACCGATGCCATATATACAGGACACAGATGAAATAATAATTACATCTTTACGTTCCGTAAGTGCAGCTGTAGCTGACAGCCTTAGTTTATCTATCTCATCATTTATAGAAGAGTCCTTGGCTATGTATGTATCGCTCTGAGGCACATATGCCTCCGGCTGATAGTAATCATAATATGATACAAAATATTCCACTGCATTTTCCGGAAAGAATTCTTTCATCTCACCATAAAGCTGTGTAGCCAAGGTCTTGTTATGAGCCAGAATAATAGTAGGCTTATTCAGTTTTTCAATAACATTTGCCATGGTAAATGTCTTGCCCGATCCAGTGACTCCAAGAAGAGTCTGCATCTGGTTTCCATCTTTAAATCCATCCACCAATTCCGCTATGGCCTGGGGTTGATCCCCCATAGGACTAAATTCAGAATGTAATACAAATCTATCCATATATAAGTCTCCCAAAGCTACATGACAAGTAGCAAAAAGGGAGCCACAATTTATGGCCCCCACAATTTATGCGTTTCTTCCGTGACAATTCTTGTATTTCTTTCCACTACCGCAAGGACATGGATCATTTGGATATACTTTCTTCACCGCTCTCTTCTTTGGGGCGTTTGAAGCCGAATCGTCTTTGTTTGTTCCTGTAACCTGAGCCACTTCCTCGCGCTCTGGTTTCTTCTCAATTCTAATTCTATAGAGCATCTGAACCGTTTCTGTTCTGATAGCATCATTCATAGCATCTAGCATATCGTAGCTGGCTGCCTTGTATTCATCAACAGGATTTCTCTGAGCGAAAGCCTGCATACCGATACCCTGGCGCAGCTGTTCCATGTCATCAATCTCTTCCATCCATTTTCTATCGATAACACGAAGCAATACAACTCGCTCTACCTCGCGGAAGGTTTCCTCATCTGGGAATTCTGCTTCCTTGGCCTTGTATAAATCCTTTGCAACCTGAATGAGTTTCTCCTCCAGATCCTCAACCTTCTTCACTCCATCCAAATCCTGAGGAGTTACAGGTCTCACTGGAATAATTGGAATAAGTGTACGATTCAATTCGTTCAAATCCCATTCATCTGGTGCAAGTTCATTAGAGCAGCAAAGCTCAACTGACTCCCGAACTCTGTCTTCTACCATACCCATAATCTGCTCTCTCATGTTCTCGCCCTCAAGAACACGACGACGCTGTTCATAAATAAGCTCTCTCTGCTCATTCATAACCTGATCATATTCTAACAGGTTCTTTCTGATACCGAAGTTATTGCTCTCAATCTTGGTCTGTGCCTTCTCAATGGCATCTGACAACATCTTGTGCTGAATCTGCTCATTTTCCGGAACACCAAGGCTGTTAAACATATTAATCAACTTCTCTGAACCAAATAATCTCATAAGATCATCTTCCAGAGAAATATAAAACTGAGACTCACCAGGGTCTCCCTGACGACCAGAACGACCACGCAGCTGATTATCAATTCGGCGAGACTCGTGTCTCTCTGTACCAATAATCTTCAATCCGCCTGCTGCCTTGGCCTCATCATCAAGCTTAATATCAGTACCACGACCAGCCATGTTAGTAGCAATTGTAACTGCACCATGTATACCAGCATCTGCTACAATCTGAGCTTCCTTCTCATGGAACTTGGCATTCAATACATTGTGCTTGATTCCCTCTTTAGATAAAAGTCTGGAAATCTCCTCAGATATATCAATAGTAATAGTACCAACCAATACAGGTTGTCCCTTGGCATGAGCCTCCTTGACAGCCTCTACTACAGCATGATACTTCTCTTTCTTAGTCTTATATACAGCATCATTTAAATCGATTCTGGCAATAGGTCTGTTGGTAGGAATCTCAATAACATCCATTCCATAGATATCTCTAAACTCCTGTTCCTCTGTGAGAGCTGTACCTGTCATACCAGCCTTCTTGTCATATTTATTAAAGAAGTTCTGGAAAGTAATATTGGCCAGAGTCATGCTCTCTCTCTTAACCTTTACATGCTCCTTGGCCTCAATAGCCTGATGCAATCCATCTGAATATCTACGACCTGGCATAATACGACCAGTAAAGCTATCTACAATCAATACCTGATCATCTTTGACTACATAGTCCTGATCTCTAAACATCAGATTATGTGCACGCAAAGCCAGGATAATATTGTGCTGAATCTCTAAGTTCTCAGGATCAGACAGGTTATCAATATGGAAGAAGTCCTCCACTCTCTTGGTTCCCTGCTGAGTCAGAGTAACAACCTTGTCCTTCTCATTTACAATGAAGTCACCAGTCTCTTCTCTCTCAATACCCATCATGGCATCCATCTTAGAAAACTCCGGCAAATCCTCACCACGTCTCATCTGGCGAGCCAGATTGTCGCATAACTCATACAACTTAGTAGACTTACCACTCTGTCCTGAAATAATCAGAGGAGTTCTGGCTTCATCAATAAGAACAGAATCCACCTCATCAATAATACAATAATGAAGTCCGCGCTGAACCAAATCTTCCTTGCGAACAACCATGTTGTCTCTCAGATAATCGAATCCTAACTCGTTGTTGGTAATATATGTAATATCGCAATTGTATGCTTCCTGGCGCTCCTCGCGAGTCATGCTGTTTAATACACAGCCAACCTTTAATCCAAGAAATTCATGAACCTGACCCATCCATTCTGCATCACGCTTTGCCAAGTAATCATTTACAGTTACAATATGTACACCCTTACCTTCCAACGCATTTAAGTATGCTGGAAGTGTAGATACAAGTGTCTTTCCTTCACCGGTTTTCATCTCTGCGATTCTACCCTGGTGCAGGATGATACCACCAATAATCTGTACTCTGAAGTGTTCCATTCCAAGAACACGCTTAGCTGCTTCCCTAACAGTTGCATATGCTTCTGGAAGCAAATCATCCAAAGTCTCTCCCTGTGCCAATCTCTCCTTAAATTTATCTGTCTGAGCTCTCAGCTCATCATCACTGAGTTTCCCCATCTCCTCGCTTAATGCTTCAACCTGGTCCACAATAGGATAGATTCTCTTTAACTCGTGCTCACTATGTGTACCGAATATTTTCTCTATTAAGCTCATTATTTATGTCTCCTTAAGTATTATTTCTTCTTTATGCTACGTCTTCTCTTCTTTTTCTCAACATATAGAAGCTCATCAGATTTGGAAATTTCCTTTTCAATATCCACATTATCATAACACACAAACTCGCTATATCCTATAGATAATTCTACATAATAAGGCTCATCTGAATGCTCATTATAATATTTCACATTTTCCTTTACTTTCTCTCTGACTGCATCCGGCTCCTGGTTTGTAGTAAAGGCTACAAACTCATCACCGCCGATTCTGCCAATTACAGAACCTCTAGGCATATTCAATCTCAAGAACTCTGCTGCCATATCAATAGCCGAGTCTCCTGCTGAATGTCCATAACAATCATTTATCTCTTTCAAATGATCCAAATCAGCAAAGAATAGAACTCCTCGCTCACCCTGATGAACAGACATGGCAGCCATAATCTCTTCCATCATTCCACGGCGATTCAGAAGACCGGTCAACTCATCCTGCTTTGATACAAAGTCCAAAACCTTGTTTTGAGCCTTCAACTGCTTCATGGACTTCTTCAAAGCCTTCTGGGCCAAGTCCCTCTCATCCTGCAATACCATATGATGGAACATACTTCCCATCTGCATACAGCATGCCTGAACAAAATCAAACTGTTCCTGAGTATTTTCACACATAATCATGCCGAAATGCCTATCACCTGCATAAAGCACATATGCATAGTAGCATCTGGCTCTATCCTTTGGCATAACATCTGTAAAATATTTGCCTTCTTCAACCTTGATACCCTTGGCATATTTCACAGTCTCCATGGCATCCTCATTGTAATAACCTGCCAAATATATATCATCCGGCAATCCCTCACCCTGCTTATAATTAAATTCTTCCTGATAGAAGTATAAATAAGCACTAGGAATTCCAATATCTCTCATACGCTGGAATATGCATCTGACATTTCTCTCAAATGGCATACGAGCTGTAACTAAATCTCTGGTAAATGATGACAAGAACCAGGCCTGCTTCTCTGCCTCAGCGCTCTTTCTTCTGGCAGACTGTACATTGGATGCTGATACATATTCTGTAAAATAGCTAATTACTCCCAGCAATTCATTTCCACCATTGATGTCATTCATTCCATTGGCAAGCTCTATCAGAAGAGCTCCCACATTTTCCAACACAGAATTTCCTGATATATAAGGATATTTATAAATCTTTCTCAAATATTTTGACAAGACATCAGTAGATATATGCTTATTATCCGGATCGTAAATAGTAAATACTATATAATCTACCATTTCCTGCAACAGATAGTATAATTCTGTTTCATGCTTCTTATATGGAATATTCTTGTATATCTCATTTGTAATATCATGCAGACGTGAAATAGTATAATTTCTCGCATTCTCAACCTGAACTCCATGACCAGACTTAAAGGTCTTAATGGTCTCGCATCCGCATGAGCCACGAAGGCAAATGGAAGCTGCTATCTTTTTGGACTTAACCTCTCTGCCCTCACACAAATTAATTGCTTCCTTTATTGCATTATATGCATATAAAACTCCTGAGTGAGATACAGAAGTCAACGGTGGGCTTAGTTTCCTGCAATTGTCTGAATCATCATAGCCTGTGATTGCTATTTTCTCTCCGGGATACAAGCCTCGCTTCTCACATTCTACATATGCACATTGAGCCATGTTGTCGTTAGCACATACTATGGCTTCAATATCCTCATTGTTGTCCAGCAAAGAATTAATCTGAGTACTTACTTCCGCAGAGTAATCTCCATACTCAATCATGGAATCTGTAATAACAAGTCCTGCCTCTTCCATGACATCCCTGTATGCTCTCAGTCTCTCGTTGGAATCATAATTCATTCTAGGTCCAGCCATAAATACAATTTTTCTGTATCCATGCTTCTTCACCAAATGTTCCATAACCGAACGCATACCGCCATAATTATCTGATATAAGATAAGGCATCTCATCATCTTCCGGCACATCCTCAATCATTAAAATCGGCTTGTCTCCAAAGAGCTCCTTGTATTCGCTCTTACTGCGAACATATCTGAATCCTGTCATAGAGCCATAAGCCAATATGATAACATCCGGATTTATGTATTTTATATACTCATGTATGCTGTGAAAATGATATTCATTTGTTGCGCAGAATTCCTCTGACAGAATATCCCCACAATACTTTGGAATCTTGGCCTCGCTTAAAAATACCAGATTCACATCTTCCTCGCTGGCATTCATCTGCAGGCCATTTACCAAATCATTGATATATTCTGATTTATTCTGTCCTATTACAACAGCTATTGTATATCTTTTCTTACTACTCATCCCCAAATCTCCACATTCGAAAATATAATATAAACTACCTACTTCTCCTTGTCCTTCTTGTCTTTCTTATCCTTCTTATCCTTGGACTTCTTATCCTTCTTTTTATCCTCAGATTTCTTATCTTTCTTCTTGGAATCTGAATCCTTATGTTTCTTATCTTTTTTATATTCAAACTGGCTTATCTTGTATCTGTCAGCAAATACATCATAGTCCTTGGCATAAGCCTCTGAATTGTTCTTCTTATATTCATGCTTGTAATCATGAGCTTCAACTGCATTGTCCATTGTCTCAACAACTGCGATACCAATGTTTGAACAGTGAGCTGCAATTCTGTCGAAATTATTTAACAGATCATTGAATACCATACCATTTTCCACTGCGCATACTTCTTTTTGAAGTCGCATAACATGATTGGTTTTCATTCTGTCACACAAATCCCTAATAAATTCACAAGCAGGTTCAACCTTATGAGCCTTTCCGATATCATTGGTTTCAAATGCTTCCACTGTAATAGCAACCATATCCTTGATTGCCTCAGACATTACCTGGATTTCATTCATGGCAGTTTCAGAGAGATCTAACTTCTCCTCCTGAATCTGTCTTGCAATATATGCAATATTTAGCGCATGATCACCTAATCTCTCAAAATCTGTAATAACATGCAGATACTTAGAAGTCTTGGTTATCTCGCTTGTATTTAAGCTCTTCTTGCTGGCCAGCATAATATACTCACCCAGCTTATCCTCGTATTTATCAAGAAGCTTCTCTTTCTTCTCTACCTTGGCCCATATATCATCACTGTACTCGTTCATCATTGAGAAGGCTGTAGTCAAGTTGTCCTTGGCTGTGTTGGCCATTCCCTCCATAGCTTTTCCAGCCTGGCTGATGGCAAGTTCAGGATAAGCAAGGAATCTCTCATCCAGCAAATCGAAATCTGCCTGCTCTGCAATATCTTCCTCTGAATCCTTTACAAGTTTAAATACCATTGATTCAATAGCCGATACAAATGGGAACAATGCAAATACTGTAAGCATACGATAAACAGTATTCAAAAGTGCAATCTTCACAGGTGACATTGTCATATCCATGAATTCAAAATGGACAAATGCATTGGCTGTATAGAATATTGTTCCCCAAATAATCATTCCAAGCAAATCATTTAACAAATATACAAGGGCTGTTCTCTTACCATTGTTGTTAGTACCAATTGCAGATAACAGAACAGGAACTGCAGCACCTATACCAATACCTAATGTAATAGGGAATGCAGATGCAAATGTAATTGCGCCTGTCATAGACAAGGCCTGCAAAATACCAACAGAAGCTGATGCACTTTGAAGAACTGCTGTAATAGCAACACCTACCAAAATACCAACTACAGGGTTCGTAAACATTGTAAGCAAGCTTACGAATCCAGCATTTTCCTTTAATGGAGCCACTGCTCCACTCATGGTCTGCATACCTACCATAAGGATTGCAAAACCAAGCATAATATCACCTACATTATGATATACACTTCTCTTGGTGAATTTCTTTAAAATGATACCAATTATTGCTACAACTGCTGAGATAGTTGCAGTAGACAACAGAGTTGCGATTCCACTTGAACCCTCTATATAAGATAAACACAGAATCCAACCTGTAATAGAAGTTCCGATATTGGCGCCCATTATAACTCCAATGGCCTGAGCCACCTTCATCATACCTGAGTTAACAAAACCTACAACCATTACTGTCGTAGCTGACGACGATTGAATGACTGCAGTCACAACTGTTCCTAACAAAACACCTTTCAATGGTGTGCTTGTCAATTTATACAATGTCCTCTCAAGACTCTTTCCAGCTACGCGCTGAAGTCCGTCTCCCATCAGAGACATACCAAACAAAAATAAAGCTACTCCACTGAATATCTTTAATGCTATTGTTATTGCTTCCATATCTAGTATTTTCCTTTCATACTACAGGTCTTACTTTCCTGTTTACTTTTTTCTCTTTTCACTCGCCCAAAATCAATTATAAGGAAAAGACAAAATCATGTAAACATATTAAAATCAACAAAATCCCACAAAATTACTCATCATATTATATAGAATTTCATACTTTCAATCCTATTTTAATAGTATGGCATCTGCCAATTTATTCAACTGATTCACATCAGCTTCCTTCATTGTGGACTTGATTGTAACCTGTTCATCCAGAACCTTCACATCCTTCATAGTCTCAAGTTCCTGACGCATAGCCTTGGCTGCGCATGGGGCCCATGTACCATTTTCTACCAAACCAACAACTCTGTTCTGGAAAGCTTTGGATGCCAAATGATGTAAGAAGTCGCTCATAGGAGCAAATACTCCACCATCATAGCTGGCTGCTGCCAAAATCATTCTGTCGTGTCTGAAGGCATCCTCCACACACTCTGCCATATCCTCTCTGGCCAAATCAGCAACAACCACTCTCTCTTCGCCTTTGTCTCGCAAAATATCAGCCAGCTTCTCCGCCACTGCCATGGTATTACCATGAATTGAAGCAACTGCAATAAATATGCCCTTGGTTTCAGCCTCATATGATGACCAGGTATTATATAGTCCCAGATAATATTCCAGATTTTCTGTAAGCACAGGTCCATGAAGTGGTGCAATAGTTGCTATATCCAAACCTGCCGCCTTCTTCAGAAGAGCCTGAACTGGAGCGCCGTATTTTCCTACAATATTGAAATAATATCTACGAGCTTCGCAAGCCCAATCCTCATCCACATCCAGGGCTCCGAATTTACCAAAGCCATCTGCTGAGAAGAGGACCTTCTCACTGCTTTCATAAGAGACCATAACCTCTGGCCAATGAACCATTGGTGCCATAACAAAGGTTAATACATGCTTACCCAGCTCAAGAGTGTCTCCTTCTTTTACCACCTGTCTCTCTGCTGTTGGTGGCACCTCGAAAAACTGATCTAACATGGTAAATGTCTTAGCATTTCCCACCAATGTAATATCAGGATAAATATCAAGAAGTCTTCCAATACTTCCTGCATGATCCGGCTCCATATGTTGTATCACAAGATAATCTGGCATTCTATCTCCCAAAACAGCCTTTAACTTACCTTCCCACTCAGCAGTTCCTCTTGGATCAACTGTATCCATAATTGCAATTTTGTCATCCATAATTACATAAGAGTTGTATGACACACCATTTTCAACTACATACTGACTCTCAAACAAATCAATAGTCTTGTCATTTACTCCTATGTACTTTATATTCTCCGAAAAATTTGTATTTCCTAACATTATATACTCCTTTCGCACTCCCCTGGTGTTTACTATATTTATGCTAATTATAACATCTCTCATGGCTTTATTACATACTTTTTAACCACCTAATTATGTAAATATGATAAAATAAATTTACTATATAAACCTAATTTAAAAGGGGGAAATGCAAATGGTAAAAGCCAAGAAAAAATGGTGGCAGATTCTGCTGATTATCATTGGAATTCTCATTGCTGCAGTTGTAGTATTTTTCGGAATCCTGACAATCACAGAATTCAAACCAGCAGACACGGAGGTTCTCGAAATCAACGGCGAAGGTTCCAAGACCATCGCAAGAGGAGACACTCTCAACATTGTAACCTGGAATGTGGGATACTGCGGATTAGGTGAAGGTGCTGACTTCTTCATGGACGGGGGAACAAGCGTAAGAAGTTCAGACAAGGCTACCGTAGAAAACAACATTGCAGCCATCGCATCAGAAACTGTGGCATCTGATCCTGATGTTGTATTTATGCAGGAAGTGGATGTTAATTCCAAGAGATCCTATGGAACTAATCAGTTTGAGGCAATTCGTGATAGCCTGACTGGTTATTGCAATACATTTGCCACAAATTACAAGGTATTATACATTCCTTATCCATGGCCACCAATGGGTCATGTAGATTGTGGCATTGCTACATTTTCTAAATATAATGTAACAGACTCCACCAGAATTCAGTTGCCATGTCCATTCTCTTATCCAGCAAGACTCGGAAATCTCAAGAGATGTCTCATGGTTGACAGAGTTCCTATTGAGGATTCTGACAAGGAATTGGTTCTGGTAAATCTGCACTTAGAAGCTTATGATTCCGGCGAAGGCAAAATCGCCCAGACCAATATGTTGAAAGAATTATTGGAGGAGGAAGCCAACAAGGGTAATTATGTAATTGCCGGTGGAGACTTCAATCAGATATTCTCCAACATCGACTCAAGCGCATACCCACTTGTATCAGAGGAAATGTGGCAGCCAGGTGTTGTAGACATCAACGAGTTCTCAGACAAGCTTCAGTTTATAATGGACAATCAGGTTGCATCCTGCAGATCTCTGGACAGGCCTCTCACAGGAAATGATACATCTCCTGACAAGTTCCAGTACTACATAATTGACGGCTTCATCGTATCCGACAATATGATGGTGCAGCAAGCAGGAGTTAAGGATTTAGGGTTTGTTAACTCAGACCACAATCCACTATATATGAAGGTTCGTTTGAAATAATAATATTTAACACAAAAACCATTATGGTATTGGAAGCTATAATTGCTCCCAGCCATAATGGTTTTTATTTTTGTAATAAATATTATAAAGCCTTCTGCAAAATGTCCAATGTGTGGGCTCCCGCCCCAAGAAGTTCCGGTCTCTCGCAGGTCTTCAGATGATATTCTATAAATCTCTCATAAGTCTCATCATCCATAGCATTTAACTCTCGTCTCATATAATCCGCAGGTCCATCTGCCGATATAATCTGCTGGCGAGTCACTCCTGCCATGTCATTAATGCGATTGATGTCTTCCAATCTCACATATTCATACAGCTCCTCCTGGGAACTATGGGTATGATAATCACTGTCCAATCGTCCATCCTTCAGACACTCATTTACATTGCCCTCTCTGAAACCATAGACAATTACACTATATTCATTCATAAGATAAGCTACAAGTATATAGCCTCCCGGCTTGGTAACACGCTTGGCCTCCTGCAATACCTGAACTTTGTCCTCATCAGTATAGAGATGATACATAGGGCCAAATATCAAAGTCATATCATAGGTATTATCGCTGCACTTCTTCAGCTTACGGGCATCCCCCTGATATGCTTGGATATCAACCTGGGCCTTTGTGGCATTCTGCTTTAATCTGCCCAGATTATATTTCACATATTCCACAGCAGTAACCTGGCACCCCAGCTGAGCCAGCTTAATAGAATATTTACCAGTACCTGCCCCCACATCCAAAACTTGAAGCTGATCATAAGCCGTCAGCTCATGTTCCTGTATATATTTGTTTAAATATTTCTCTATATACTTAAAAGACGTCACAAACTCCACATGTCCATGACGTCTATCAAGCCTCTTATCTTCATTAAATTTATTATAATGTTCAACAAGTTTATCCATAAATAATCTCTCACATATGAATGATTTCCATATGTATTATACCAACTTCTTCCAGGTCTTTCTTGTAATCAAAAGCAATATTGGGAAGATTTCCAATCTACCTGCCAACATGTCAAATATCAATGTAACCTTGGAAAGCACATTTAACCCGCCATAGTTACATGTAGGGCCAACTCCATCCAAACCTGGTCCAATATTGTTGAAGCAGGCAATTACTGCAGTTACTGTAGTTGTCATGCTCTCGCCATTTAAACTAACTACCAATATACTTACTATCATAATAAATACATAGGCAATCAGATAAGTATATAGGCTAAGGAGAACCTTCTCATTTACAGGTCTGCCATTATTTCTTACAACTTTGATTTTCTGAGGATTTAGTGTCTTCTCCAGATTTCTTCTCAGAGTCTTAAATAGCAATAACAATCTACCACACTTGAATCCACCACCGGTACTTCCGGCACTGGCTCCAATAAACATCAACATAACCATAATCATCTTGGAGAATGTAGGCCACATATCAAAGTCTGTAGTAGCAAATCCGGTTGTGGTTATTACAGTTGCCACCTGAAAAGCACTGTGTCTTACAGTCTCTTCCAGAGAGTCATACATAGGTCTTATATTTATAGCAATAAGCACAATGCTTGCAGCAATAACTCCAAGGTAGAGGCGAAGTTCCTCGTCCTTGAACACATCCTTCACCTTGCCCAAAAGCAGGAAGTAGTAACATGTAAAATTGATTCCAAAGAGAATCATAAATACTGTACATACATTCTGAATATATGGGCTGTAGCTGGCAATGGAATCATTTTTCACACCGAAGCCACCAGTTCCAGCTGTACCAAAGGCTGTACATATAGCCTCAAGCACATCCATATGTCCTGCCAACAGAAATACAAAATCCAAAATAGTGAGGACAATATACAGTCCGTATAGAATAACTGCAGTCTGACGCATTCTAGGAACAAGCTTACCTACATCTGGTCCCGGGCTTTCTGCTCTCAGCAGATGCATGGTAAATCCACTGCTTTTACCGGAAGCAGGAATAACTGCCAAAATAAATACCAGCACTCCCATTCCACCTAACCAGTGAGTAAAACTACGCCAGTAAAGCATGCCCTCTGTCAGACCCTCTACATTGCTCATGATAGAAGCACCAGTAGTTGTAAAGCCAGATACTGACTCAAAGAAAGCATCTAAGAAGTTTGGAATCTCTCCAGATATATAAAATGGCAGGCAACCAATCAAACTCAGTACAATCCAACCAAGACCTACACTGACCAATCCCTCTCTGGCATAGAAGCGAGTCTCGCTTTTTATGCAGGCGAAATATGTAATAAGAGACAATATTCCAACAGCAGCAATTGTAACAGCAAATGCATGAGTAGCACCATCTCTATCATATGCAACACTTATTAGCAGTGCAGGAATCATAAATAGTAATTCCGCAAGAGCAACCATGGACAATATACGCCCAATCATTTTATAGTTCATAATTAATTCATTACTCCATTTCCATGAATAAACATATGATTATATTATGCAAAGATATCATTTATCTTGCCGATGTTTACATCTCCACTCTTTACAATAACAATACCGTCATTGACTCTGTAAGAAGATGAACCGTCTGGGATAATCAAGTTACCGCCTCTTGTAATGCAGGCAACAAGTACACCCTTCTTAAGATTCATATCCTTGAGAGGCACATCAATATTTCTTGTGTCTGCATCAACCTTGAACTCCAAGGCTTCCATCTGACCGTCTGCAAAGGTATGAACAGATAAGGCAGCACCACTTTTATTTTCCATAGCTCTAATATATCTCACAATATGGTTGCAACACAAATCCTTTGGACAAACCACACTCTCAAGTCCTACTGCATCCTTGATAATCTGATTCTCCACATGATCAACCTTGGTGACAACCTGTTCCACACCATAGTTCTTGGCATAGAGTGAGATAATCATATTCATCTCATCGAAACTTGTAAGGGCAACAACAGCATCCGCATTTTGAATTCCTTCTGACTCAAGGAAGTTCTGGTTGCTGGCATCACCATTTACCACAGATACATCCGGAAGAACCTCTGCCAGATGCACACATCTCTCGTAGTCCTTCTCAATAAGTTCAACCTGCACACCGGACTCTGACAGAAGCTTGGCCAGATAATAACTAACCTTACCACCGCCGCAGAGCATTACGCTCTTGACCTTTCTGGTAATAATACCAATGCTCTTGAGCATCTTGGTAAGCTCCTCACGAGAGCCTGTAACAAAGAGGTGATCATCTGTCTGAAGAACGAAATCTCCAGAAGGAGCAAATACTACTCCACCTCTGTTAATGGCACATACAAGCACCTTACTCTTTAATATATTATTCAAATCCATAAGAGAGATATTCTCCATTGGGCTTCCAGGCTTAACCTTCAGCTCCACTATCTCAGCTCTATCCTTGGCAAATGTATCTCTTCTAAGGAATCCAGGATATTTCAAAAGCTTATCAATCTCTCGAGCCGCATCCTTTTCCGGATTAACGGCCAATGATGAAGCAAATGTCTCCTGCATGTTGTAGATTTGATCTGCATACTCAGGGTTTCTGATTCTGGCAATAGTATGTATATCTGGATTCAAAGTATGTGCAGTCAGACAACATAACAAGTTGTATTCATCGCCACCTGTAACAGCAATAATTACATCAGCATCCTCCACACCAGTTTGTTTCAAAGTATTTACTGCAGCACAGTTTCCCTGTACAGCCAGAATATCAAATTGCTCTGAACAATTTTCCAGGATTTCCTTGCGTCTATCCACAAGAATAATTTCATGACCTTCTGAAACCAACCAACGAGTTAGCATGGAACCAACTTTACCAGCTCCCGCTATAATTATTTTCATTGCTATTCCTCCTGAAACCCCATAAATCTTATGGTTTTCAATTATTAATATCACATCAATGCAAAAAGATGTATTGATGACTTGCTATTTGACAAGCATTGTCATAATACACCTTTTGCATAAAATAATCCACTTATATTTTTACTGAAGTTTAATCACTTCACCCTGAGTAATTCCATTTTCATTGAAAGAATCAACTCTTACATAGTATTCTCTGTCCGCCACAAGAGCTGTCACCTTCTGTTTTGTATCATATGTCATCCAACTATGATACAACTTCTCTGGAGATTCTCCCCATAAAACATTATATCCAAGGGCACCCTGTGAAGCCATTGTAACATCCATATCAATCTTGTTATCCTGTCTAGTGGCTGTGAATTCTGGAACCGCTGGAGCCTCGCCATTGCCTTTACCGAAAACTCGGAGCCCGGAAATTGTTGCCGGCTGGTTGTATGGCACTTCAAGAACTGTCAGCTTTATATATCTGGCAGAAATACCATTTTCCCTCACAACCAAATCATGTGGTAAGTCTGTATCTACCTGTGATTTGTCCTCAACCACCATAAAGTTTTCTCCATCAGTTGAAGCCTCTAGAATCCATCTAGTCTTGTAAACTGTGTCATCAATAAATCTGGCCTGTGTTCCCGGTCTGATTTCTCCAGGTGCCTCAGCCAAATCAATCTTGTCATCACCAAAGTTAATCTGAACAGCTCTTACATCCATAGCCTCTCCCAAATCAACCATTACCCACTGTCCGGCTTCCTTGGTATCAGCCTTCCACCATGTCTGACAGTTCTCGTCGCATACATTTGTAGCCACATTGTCCCCTGCCACAGAAGAAGCAGTAGCCTCCTTGCCATAGTTCAAAAGATACCACTTAGGATTAGCCCATATGTCCTGCTTGCTTCCTGTGATTTCCATTGGCCATGTAGCATATCTCTGATTACATACCAGTTCACCATCAGCATCAAAACCAGCCGGCCATATTCCAACACGTCTTTCAAAATCATGATTCTTGCTGATTCTCATTGTTGCGGTATGCCACCAGTTGCCATTTGCGTCCTCCATTGTAGATCCATGACCGGCTCCCGGCATAAAACCACCTGGGCTGAATGAATATGGTGCATTTGCGCCAAGTGTAAATGGTCCCAAGGGAGAATCAGATACATAATATCCATCACCATATGTATTGTACTGTGTTCCAGGACATGCATACTGGAGATAATATTTACCATTATGCTTTGTCATCCATGCGCCCTCAATAAATGGTCTATTTGCAAACATTCCCTTGATGGCACTTTCATAGCCTCTCATCTGAGCCGGTGGATTGTCCGGATCCATGCCCTGAGAAGACATGAAATGTCTAAACCCTGCTTCTATCTCCTCATCGCTGGCAGGTAAAGTAGAATTATTCTCTCCCACTCTCTCAAATCCTTTGACATATGGATCTCCTGAAATCAATTCCACCGGTTCGCCAATCTGGTGTAAAGTCTCAGGATCAAGCTCAACTCCATAGATTGGCTTCATGCTGTCGCAGCCCCAGTAGAAATAAATTCTGCCATCATCATCTGCGAAAATATTTGGATCCCAGAATTCAAAAGTTCCAGGAATCTTCTCATATGGACCATTTATCACATCCCTAGTTCTGTAGAAATCGCATACCTCGCCCTTCTTGGAAGCTGAGAAATATACATAATCTCCAATCACGCGAACATCCGGAGCATAATCATATAAAGGAAGATTATCTGGCAAGAAGTAACTCTCCCAATTAACCATGTCCTCCGATACCCAAACCTTGAGATTCATTGAGGCAAAAATATAATATTTGCCCTTGAACATTATCATAGAAGGATCTGCCGCTTCACGACAAATTTGTAAAATACCACCTTTTCTCTGATCCACATTAAATTGATATCTATAATCAATATTTAATGGATTACATACATATTGCATACTAACACCTCCAAATAAGCAAATACACCGCCAGATATTACTCTGACGGTACACTTTAGTAACATCTTATTCGTATATTACTTTATACTCACGAAATCACCTTATAAAAAATTCGCTTTATTTTATAAATATTCGTTTTCCGTTCAATTTAGTCATAAAAAGCCTACTTATAAAGCAAAAAATCAACATTAGTTAGCACTAAATCTATAGATAGTTGTAGTCTTCTTCTCTACACCCACCTTAAGAACCGGCTGTGAGAATTCTGGAATATTAATAGCATTTGGGAAATACTGGCTTTCAAATGCCACGCCACCTCTGCGCACATATGCCTTGCCTGATTTACCAACCAACTCTCCATCCGGAATATAATTTCCTGCATAAAGCTGCATACCTGGCAAGTCTGTCAAAACTTCCATCTTGATTCCAGTATTAACATCTCTCATATAAGCAGCAAGTCTCACTTCACCTTCCTGACCTTCCAAAGCATAATTATGATCATATCCACCAGCCCAGTTCAACTGATTGAAATCAGCTTCAATATCCTGAGCCAAGGTCTTCTCTGTTGTGAAATCCATAGGTGTGCCTGCCACTTCCACAAGCTTACCATTTGGAATTGAATGAGGATCTGTCTCTGTAAATTTCTTGGAATTGATCCATACCAATTGATCCATCGCATTGCCACTATCATGTCCGCCTAAATTGAAGTAGCTGTGATTTGTAGGATTGAATACTGTATCCTCATCACTATTTGCCATATAATCAATTCTAAGTTCATTGTCATCTGATACTGAATATGTAACCTCCATATGTACATTCCCAGGGAATTTCAATTCCATATCCTTCTTATCATAAGCAAATGTAATGGAGTCGTCCTTCTCATCTGTCACCTGCCACATTTTATGACAAATAGAGTCAAAGCCACTGTGAAGATTATTCTCACCATCATTTACATCAAGAGAATATTCCTTACCATTTAATGTAAACTTAGCCCCACCAATTCTATTTGCCGATGGAACCACACAGCATCCAAAGTATGGATCATTAGTGAAATAATCCTCCAACTTCTCATATCCCAATGCTACGTCTACATCATTTCCATTCTTGTCAGGCACATGAATCTCTAACACAGTAGCACCGAAGTCCATAACCTTTACCTTCATGCCGCCCTTGCCTGCGATTTCATAGGTATATATATCATTACCGTTTCCATCTGTTCCCCAAAGTGTCTTGTTCATCACAAACCTCCTGTTAAATATTTCTTATCACCTATTATAATTGCAAGAGAATAATGGGTATATCTTATTTATGACAAATTTCTATGTCGTTTCTTGACATTTTACACAAAAGTTTTTCTGGCAGCCTCTACCACATGGCTCACAAGTATTGAAGTAGTCACAGAGCCCACACCACCTGGCACAGGTGTTATAGCCGATACCCTTGGCTCCACTGCGTCAAAGTCTGCATCTCCGCACAATTTACCCTTGGCCTCATTCCAACCAATTCCCACATCAATTAGAATCTGACTCTCATCCTCTCTTACATAGTCTGAGCCAACGCTTTCCATCTGGCCTGATGCTGCAATAATTATATCCGCATCTCTTGTTATAGCAGGAACATCCTCGGTTTTAGTATGGCAAATAGTAACAGTAGCATTCTCATGCATAAGCATCATAGCCACAGGTCTACCTATCACCAGAGATCTGCCAATTACTGCTACCTTCTTACCCTTTAATTCCACATTATAATATTTCAGAATCTCCATAGCAGCCTGAGCTGTACAAGGAGCAAAACCTGTATCGCTTCCAATGAAAACTCCTGCGAGGGAACCGTCTGTGCAGCCATCCACATCCTTCTTAGGATCAATGGCGCATCTGGCTTTCTCAGAATCAATCTGAGAAGGAAGAGGTCTAAACATAAGTATGCCGTGAACAGAATTGTCCGTATTCAATATATCAAGTTCACCCATAAAATCTGCCTCTGATATATCCTCTGGAAGGGCCACTGATTTTACCGCAACACCTACAGCCTCGCATCTTTTCATAGCCCCTCTCTCATAAGACAAATCATCTAGCCGTTCTCCCACACGCAATATTGCCAATGTCGGATTTATCCCTCTATTTTTCAAATCTAAAACATCAGATTTAGTTCTCTCATTTATGGCATCTGCCACCGGCTTACCCTTCAATAATTCTGCCATTTCACCCTCCTGATTTATAACTTTATTTTCCTCATTTATATCTCAATTTCACTCTCTATTATATGTGCTCATAATGGATTCATATATCTCATCAGCCATTGGTACATATTTTTCCAGCAAATCATCCACCATATCATTCAATGTATTTGCGTACTCCACATCTTTCATGGATTTAGTATTAATTTTCACATTTACCGCAGCGCCTTGCATTGCCGCCTTGCACATTACAACTCCAGTTGCCGCATCACTGATTACAATCTTGCTTCCCTTTGCAGCAAACTCGCCCAGAAGCTCTATAGCATCTGCAGTTAATTTCATCATTTCTGCCGGAACTCCTGCTGCACTCTTCAGACAGTTTTCCATAATCTCATCCCTATTGGGATCATCCTTGGGAATTGCATAAGCCTTGGCCAGTGGCTCGAAGGCCAGAGCATCCTTTTCTATGCAATTCAACAATTCCACTCTAATTTCCTGAGCGCGCTTCATTAATTTATACATGTTTTGTTCCACGTCAGCATATTTCTTCTTGCCAACAGTGAATTCTCCCACCATATCTCCAAGGGCAATTCCAATAGCACCTACCATAGCACTTGCGCCGCCACCTCCAGGAATGGATGTCTTTGAAGCAAGCATTTCAGTAAATTCTTTCACACTATTGTCCAGCATATTTTTATATTTCCTTTCTCGTTCTCCATTTATAATTATTTAATCGTATATTTAAAAATACCCTCCAGGCTGTGTCACCTGAAGGGTATGTAAAATTATTTTCCAGCAAAACTATTTCTTTTTCTCACTTAAATATTTCATCTTGCCAAATCTACTATACATAATCACGCCAACACCGCCTGCAAAAATTGCGATACACAAGAAATATCTAGTGTCGATTCCATCTGCTGTTGTTGGTGTATTATCCAATGTATGGCCGCCCGCTCCATTTGATGTACCATTTGCAGTTCCTGTTGCAACGCCTCCATTGCCACCAGGAATTGGATTACCATTGGCATCTACTGCTGTTCCACCAGCTCCATTAGTTCCTGTTCCATTGCCAGGATCTACTGCTCCACCATTGCCATTATTTCCATTGCCATTGTCAGTATTACCGTTGTCTGTGTTGCCATTGTCAGTATTACCATTATCACCATTGCCATTATCAGTGTTACCATTGTCATCATCTTCGCTACCACCGATTACAAAGAATGGAATACCATTGTCCATAGCATATGTCTCTGCCTGAGAATTAGCATATCCATATATAGAAGATGGTGTCCAACCACTCTGTGTTGCAATAGATGTTGTTGCAGCTGGTATTGTAATTGTACCAATTCCACTTCCGCTAAATGCGTTGTTCTCAATAGTTGTAACAGAATTTGGCAATGACAGGGAAGCACTATTAGTGCAATCTCTAAATGCTCCGGAACCGATTGTTGTAGTTCCTGCTGATATAGTCACTCCAGTCTTGCCTTCAGGTACTATCAAAAGTCTAGAACCCGATGCATTATATACACAACCATCAGAAGAAGAATAAGCTGAACTTCCACCTGCAATATTTATAGATGTTAAGTTCTTGGCCTGCTGAAATGCATCTGATGCAATAGATGTTGTTGCAGCTGGTATTGAAATACTTGAAATAGGAGTCTCATAGAAAGCCTTGCTTCCAATTGATATAACTCCTCCTGGTACAGATATACTTGATAAACTTGTACACTCTCTGAAAGTATTATCTGGAATAGCTGTCAAACCGCCACTCAAAATCACGCTGGACAAATTTGAGCATCCCTGGAACACTCCAGAACCCATAGATGTAACTGTATCCGGCATTGTAACTGATGTGATAGAAGTATTATTGGCAAATACAGCAGCATTGATGGATGTAATGCTACTAGGTATAGTAATTGCTCCACCTGGTCCTGTATATCCTTGTAATACTGTAGGGTCCACATCACTTACTTCAAATCCACCATCAAGTGTTGTAGCATTTGATGACTGGCTTGAAATAACCCAAACAGAAAGTATTAATGATACGGCAACTAAAAGCCATCCAATCTTTGTTCCTCTTCTCATCGATATATCTCCGTATAGAATTCTACAATATATAGTACATTATACACCTATTGTACTTGTTTGGCTACTACAAATAGTCTTCCGTCCTCAGTATAACTATTACATGTAGACAGAGTCAATAATTTATCCTCTCTTGTAAGTCCATCCGCGTTGCCAACAACTGCCAGAGAGTCTACGTTTTGCCTGAACATCTCAAATTCCTCATCCGTTCCAGCAGATATGAAATCATAATATCTGTATGCAAAAGCGTCATCCTGATATTGCACCTGAGACAGACATACTGCAACAATTTCATACTGTCTGTTCTCATATAATGTATTGAAATTAATATATTTATGGCTATCTAAATATCCATCAGACAGATAATTTTTCAATCCGCCAAACATCATACCACTCTTCATATTGTGACCATAAATAATAGTATTGGTTGTAGGTGTGACAATATTGCTTCTGTAATCCATGAAAATAGAACCATTTGAATTACTGCTTCCATCAAAAGCATGATTCAAATAGTATTCATTATCTCCTGATTTTTGCACAACTACATAATCAATATTGGTTCCCTCAATCTTGAGCCAGCCTACCATGTCATTATTCTGGTTATGCAAGTCCACATACTCTGGAAGAATTTCCATTGTAGTTACAACTGTATTATCACCTGTGTTCTGTCCATTTCCACCGTTTTCACCGTTCTTATCAGACTGTTCCTTGGCAGCCTGGGCAGCCTTCTCAGCCTGTTCCTGCTGAACCTGTTCCGCCATCTTGGCAGCCTGTCTGGTGGTTATTATGTCTCGCAATTCTGCAATTCCAAATATAGCAAAAGAGACAACTGCCACGATTATAAATGCCAGACCTATATACTTCTGGTATTTCATCTTGTCCTCTGCCTCTTCTACTGTGGCTTTATCCTCCAGCAAATCCACGGATTTGTCCGCTACTATATCTGCCAAGTGAGCATAAAACTCATCACCAATAGGTGACTTAAAGGCTATACGCCCCTCGCGAATGTCATTATACAAACGTACAGCCACCTCTGGATCTTGAATATTTAATTTCTCATTTATAATCTCAATCTTGCGAACATCCTCAAGACCATCTCTGTATTCATGAAATGATGCAAAAGAATATTCGCCGATTGAATATTTAGATTTCTGTGTATCTTTTTCCTGAGCCATTATATGTTATCTTCCTATTTCACTGTTATCGCAATAGCATCTGAATAGGAACCATATACATACACTCCATTTACCTTCTTGTAAGCGCGGATGATATAGTAATATGTCTTGCCGCTCTTCAATCCAGTATTTGTATAAGATGTAACTGTATTTGGCATAACAGCAACCTTGCTATAATTTCCATTTGGAGAATCACTTCTGTAGATTTCATATCCACCTACATCAGGATTAGCTCCCCATGTCAATACAGCCTTCTTGGAAATATTTGAAGTTCCTGCCATTGCAACCTTGGCAACCTGAGTAGTTGCAGTAACTTCCTTCCATGGTCCAAAGAATGTTGCACCACCGTGTACCACATAAGATCTAACCTTGAATGTGTATGCTGTCTGTGGATTCAAACCACCTACCACATAATTATTTCCTGTTGTAGTACCATATAATGTCTTGCAATCCTGTGAGTAGATTTGGTATCCAGTTGGAGCTCCAAATCTAGACCAAGCCAGATTAATGGAACTTGTGGACAATGCCTTGGCTGACAGTGATACCACCGCTGGACTTACAATATTGAAGTGAAGCATCTTGGTTCCTGTAAAGTTACCAATTCCCTGTACTTCAACTGTTGCTGTTCCCGGGAATGTTGTATTGCTATAGCTTGCAATAAATTCCTTTCCAGATGTCAATTCCTTATCATTATACACAATAGTTACAGGTGGATTCAATGGCGAACCTGTATATGTATTGTTCATCAGCTGTGTAACCTGGCAGTCATTTATATTCTTTGGAACAATCGCAAAGTTCACTGTGAGGATTTCTTCCTGACCCTTGATATCCAAAGGAATAGTAACTGTTATAGCGCCAACATTTACATTGTCATGTCCACCCTTTGCATCTGTGTAAACCACATTCTTTGGATCGTAATTTACTTCCTGACCATTTGGCATTGTCACAACAAAGTCTGGAGTAATTGCCTTGCCAGTATATACAATCTCATTTGCATAGCCAGATACAATCAAAAGTGCTGGGTCAAATCCTATATCATATGTAGCTGCTGTGCTACCAGTGTAGAACTGACTAACAGGAGTGATTGTAGCCACGCCCTGAGTTTCGCTCTCATTATAAGTAGCCTCGAAGTCTACATCCTGAACCAAAGTATTACCACCGCAGATCACTGTCACTGGAGGATTAATTGCCTCACCAGTATAGAACTGAGTTGGAATATTTACCTCAGCATCTGCCAGGTTTGCATATATGATGAAGTCTTTCTCAACTTCACCTACATAATTGCCAACACCTGTAACCTTGGCTGTAGCAAAGCCTGCATTTACATTGTTGGTAAGAGTAAGTTCATAATCTGTTGACTCAAGAGTTACTGTAGGATTTACTCCATCGTTGTAATCAACTGTAAATACTGGAACAATCTCATTGCCTGTATAAGGAATTCTGTCCTCAGCGAAGTTAATCTCGAACTGACCAGTTATATCTCTTGGTCTAATTTCAAACTCACATACCTTGGTATCCGCACCAACTGCATAATTGCCCTTCAAATGTATAGTAACATTTGCCTTGCTTCCAGCTGTGCTCACATCGTGATTGTTGTTATATTCAAATGCGTAATTGTCTTCTGTCAATGGCTCTGTTGTTGAAATCTCATCATCATATACCTTGACAGTTGGCTCGAAGCTGCTGCCATTGTATACAGCATAATACTTACCATTTTCATCCTTTTCAAGACCTTCTAATACAACTCTAATCTTACTTAAGTTAGCAGATTTCTGAGCTATTTCATATGTCTTGGAAGGGGTTCCATAATAATTTCCAATACCCTTTACAGCAAATGTCTTGGTTCCTGCATTTATCGGATCATCCACATCTACCAATTCGTAGTCTCTGCCTTCTCTGAGAAGTTCTGAGCCTAAGTATACGCTGTATGAACTTGGCACATGTTTCTTACCATCATAAGTAAATCTATTTGGAGCAATATTTACAGTTGCATTCTGAATTGATTTACCTATGTTAAATGTCTTGTCGATAGTTCCACCATAATTACCTAATCCGGTAATTGTAACTGTTGGAGCCTGGGTCTCATCCTTACCTGCTGAGTTCACATTATTTTTGTAAGCGATAGAATAATCAACTCCCTCAGTCAATGTCTGTGAAGAGCCTGTCAACTTAATATTCTTTACAACAACAGGTGGCTCAACTGCCTGACCTGTATAATCATTTTCCTGCTGAACCTCAATAGAGATGTATTCTGCATCATCTACCGGTCTAGGATCTACAACAAATGTAGTATTAAGTGAATTGTAGAATCCACCTTTTCCAGTAACAATAATGTTGTAGCTTCCAGCATCCTTGATAGAACCAGAGCCATTGTATGTAATCTCGTAATCATTATGTTCTGTCAGAGTATATGTCTCGTTGCTTCCACCGATTGGGCATGTAACTGTTACCTTTGGAACAATCACTCCACCAGTGTATACCTGTGATGAGTTCTCCAGACTTACTGTTCCTCCAAGAAGGTTAACCTGTGTAACCTTGAATTCTACAGTCTTGCTTCCTGTATAATTAGAACCCATTGCTGTAAATACTGCCAAAGCGTGGTCAGTAACTACAGTATTATTTGAAAATGTTACTGCAAAATCTACATCCTTGGTTAATGTATGACCCTTGTAAGATACATTAATATTTGGAACAACATTCTGTCCACCAGCATATCCCACATCATCAACTCTGAAATCAACATTTGCGAAATCAACTGCAGAGATGTTGAAGTTTACGCTCTTGGTTCCATAGTAGTTACCACTACCAATCACAGTAACAGATGCTGTTCCTGCATTCATATTGTTAGCATAACTTACTGTGTAGTCCTTGCCCTCTACCAGAGATTTGCCTCCCTGGGTTACGCTTGGACTAGGTGTAATCAAGCTTCCTGTGTATTCGTAGCTTGGATCAATTCCACCAATTGTAGAAGCAGAGATATCCAATCCCACAATATCAAATTCCACAGTCTTGCTTCCTGTTACCGCATCTTCCTGGCCTGTGGCAGGTGATACTGTAACACTGCCCTTGCCGGCATTGATATTCTCGCCGTACTCAATCTTGTATTTGTCAGAAGGAACCGGATTTCCGTCACTTCCTGTTACAGTCACACTTGGCTTATACTGACTTCCTGTGTATGGATAGCTTGGATCCACACCAGATATAACTACATTGGCCAAATCATACTTGATTGGAAATGTCACAGTCTTAGAACCTGTGAAATATGTATTAGATGCATCCTTTAATACGATAGATCCAGATGCTGAACCAATACTGTCATTCTCACCATATTCAACTGCGTAATCTGTTCCTCTTGTAAGTACATTGCCGTTATATGTCACAACGAAGTTTGTTGGCTTAATTGCAGTTCCATTGTAATCATAGTAATCTCTCAAGCCAATAACCTTGGCATCATTCAAATTACCTCTTACATCTACATTGTAGCTTGTTGTACCTGTGAGATAATCATTTCCAATTACAGACACAGCACATACTCCAGGATACTCACAAATGTAAGCAATAGAGTAATTAGCAGCTGGAACTGTAGCTGTTGTCTTATCTCCGGTAGTCACATCATTGTAATATACCTTGAACTTGTTCTTGTCCAGGCCAGTTACATTCATCTTGCCATCTGCACCTAATGTTGCATTGTATACATTGGTTGATGCTTCCACTGTGAAGAGGGATCCGTTGGTAATATCACCTACAATCTTGAACTTAGTACTTGCAGTTCCACTGAAGGTTCCCTTACCCTGAATATTTACTGTAGCCTCACCTACAGTTTTATTATTTACATAGTTTACAATCTCATAATCAGTATCCTTCACAAGCTGTCTGCCATCATAGAATACTGTAATATCAGGTGTTATATCATAACCTGTATATGTCTGATTATCAATTGGGCTGAAGGTCAGCTTACTGTTATTAGTAATATCTCTTGTGACGATGCTGAAGTTCTTGGTAAGTGTGCCGGAATAATTGCCCTTTCCAGTAACAACTACCTCCGCAGTATCCTCGCCTACATTTATGTTGTTGTTGTAAGCAACCTCATAATCCTTATCCAGAACAAGTGCAACTCCGCCCTTTGATACTGTAATAGATGGAGCAATCTTCTTGCCTGTATAAATCTGATCTTCTATATTGCTGATTGTATATTCTGTCAAATCAGCCTGCTCAATTGTATAAGTCTTGGACATTGAGCCGAAATAGTTGCCGATTCCAGTAATTGTAACTGTATAAGTACCAACATTTGGTCCAACATTTTCCGGCTCAACCTTGTAATCTACACCTTTGGTTAGTGTCATTGTGTCGTATACAATAGTTGGATTTGGAACCAGTGGGTTTCCGTCAAATGTTTTCTTGAAGTTATTAGCTTCAGTCACATCAAATGTCTTGGATGTGTTTTCAAATGATACCGGCTGAATTCTGTAATCAATTACAAATGAGCCATAGTAATCGCCCTTACCAGTAACTGTCGCACTGATCTTGTTGATTGTACCCTTGGTATTATACGTATCAGCATCAGCAGAGCTGTTAAATGTATCTGAGTAATATGTAATATCGTAATCTACGCCCTCAGTCAGCTCTACAGTTCCATTAGAAAGTGTAAGCTTGATTTCAGGTCTCTCATTTCCAATGTAATCAATGTAGAAGGTTCCCTCTGCAGTTGATCCGTATGCTTCATGAGTATATGGATCAGCAACTGTATATGCAGCATTAGTAATTGGGCTACCAATTGTATATTCCCACTCTCTTGTACCAGTATAGTTGCCCATACCAGCAACAGTTGCAATCTTGCCCTCACCGGAAGTCATAGCCTCGTCTCCCACATTAATTGTGTAAGACTCATCAACCTTCAGCTTCTTAATTGCAAGAGAATTATCATTAATTACAAGTTTAGGTACTGTATATGTCTTGCCATCAACAGTCTTCTTCTCTGTTCCATTTGACAGAACTTCAATAGACTCGTCGTTGATATCCTTTGGATTAATTTTAAAGTTTATAACAGCCTGTGCATTCTTGTACACGCCCACACCGTCAATTGTAACGGTAGCCTCTCCTGCCTTTACATTGTGGGCATAAGATACCAGGTAGCTTTGGATAGCATATATCTTGGTATTGCCATCATATACTACAATCTCAGGCTTAATATCATAGCCAGTGTATGTAGCTTCATAAGCAGTAGTATAATTTACTCCATCAAATGTTACCGCCTCTCCGCCAATTGTAAATGTCAATCCAGCGAATCCCTTTGGAGTAATCTCATAATTAGCAGTCTTGGTTCCTGTTAAATTACCCTTACCAGTAACTGTAGCAGTAGCGCTACCTACCATAATGTTGTCTGTGAATCCCAATGTATAATCTACATTTTCTCTCAGCACATTACCCTGATATTTCACAGTAACTGTTGGCTTAACCTGATTTCCAGTATATTCAAATACTGTCTTATCAAGCTCTACAGTCACATCTTCATTTCCTGTAATATCTAGAGGTGATATCGGGAATGTAGATGTCAATGTACCCTGATAATTTCCCATACCAGTTGCTGTAACTGTAGCATCACCCACATTTACATTGTTGTCATATGTAATCTCATAATCAACACCGTTGGTTAATTTCTTGCCGCCAGAGACAACTGTGATCTCTGATGCTGGAAGTGTGATTTCTGCCCCGGTAAATGTTCTTGTCTCTCTGTAAATTGAGAGAGAACCAGTCATATTCTTTGGTGTGATTTTAAATGTTGTCTTAAAGCTCTTGCCTGCATAAATTCCAAGTCCAGTAACTGCGATTTCAGCAACACCTGCATCCTTGTTAGCAGAATAGCTGAGAGAATAATCTTCTCCCTCTTCAAGCTCCACATTGCCCATCTCAATTACTACGCCTGGGGTCTGGTTAGCGCCAGAGTATACTGTAGAATAGTTTGATGCAGCCACCTTATCATTTAACGCAACTGCTGAAGTTCCACCTACAGCTACCATTGGATCCTTCTCGAAATCTCCAATGATTGAGAAATATAATTCGTTCTCGCCTTTGAAGTTGCCCTTACCTGTGAGAACAACCATCATTCTACGAGAAATATTCTTGTTATTTACATAATCAACTTCGTAATCTGTTCCAGCCACAAGATTGTATGATGTACCATCTCCATTATCAATGCTAAGAGATACATTTGGTGTAATAGCCGAACAAGTGTGTACGAACTTACCACTTCCATCTGTTGGAATAATATTGCCATCTGCATCTGTTACAGATACATCTACAGATGCAATCTTGCGCTTATCAATTGTGAATTCCTTGGTAATGCTTCCTGTGTAACCCTTGGTTGAATCACCAGTTATTGTTACCGTTCCCTTACCAGCCTTGATATTTTCGCCGTAAGATAATTTCACATTGTCCTTGAAATTAGCAATTTCTGTCTCGCCATCATATTTTGAAATATAAGTAACTGTTGGCTTCTTCTGACTTCCGTCAAAAGCAATATTAGTATATGGAAGAACTACATCCACTACTGTAGAAATATCAATAGCACTTGTAGAGCTTGCAGTCACTTCATAATTAGTTCTTGTAAGTTCTGTTCCAGCGTAGTTGCCAATTCCCGTTACAGTAATCTGATATACAGGATTTCCACCTGCGCTAACTCCTGTCTGAATAGCAGAAGCTACAAAATCAACATCCATTGTAAGGCTTCCTACAATTGCTGATGTAACTGTTCCTGAACTAATATCAATTCCAAAGGTTGCAGCATCCACAGTTGCCTGATCAAAAGTCGCAGCACCAATTGTATATTCCAAAGTCTTGGTATATCCTGCGTAAGCACCCTTTCCTGTAACAACCGCACGAGCTGTTCCCATGTTGGTGCAATCATAATAATCTACTGTATAATCATTTCCCAATGTAAGAGCCGAATCACAAGTGACTGTAACCGCAGGCTTCTTCTCTGTTCCATCATAAGTATAAGCTGTCTGAGCTAATTCGGACTTAATTACATAGATATCAGCAGAAGCCGACTTTCCACCAGCTGTAGCTGTAACAACTGACTTACCAGTTGTATTGGATGGAGCCTTCTGTACAACACCGCTTGCCTGTTCAACAATGGCACTGCTTCCAGAAGTAACTGCGAATTCTACCGTTCTCATGTAGGCTGGAGTCAGGGTAGCAACCAATGTCTCTGTTGCATCTTCGTCTGCATCAAAGTATACAGCTGAATGATTCAGGGTTACAGCTGTAATATCTGATACGGAATCTGTAGGAGTTGTATTTACATCAAATACACTTACTCCTCTGTTGTACCATCCCCCTGAGGCTTCCTTCTCGAATCCTACTCCGGCAGATGCATCGGTACTCTTATAATATGAAATAACACCAGTTGAACTTGTGAGGGTAATAACAACTGAGAAGGTCTCTCCCTTGGCAACCGTTATAGTTGTAGGAACACTAAAGTCAATTCGTGTCTCTCCTGTTCCTGTAACAGGCACTGTGTTATTAATATCGCATACTCTCTCGCCACTGGTTGGATTAGATGTATCCGTAAGATTCTGGTATAAAGAAATAGTATAGTTGACTGTCTGACCCTCTGTCAGCAGTAACTTGAAGCTACCACCTGTCACCGTCTCGTAATTGGCAGCATTGGATGTACATACCTGAGCAATAGAACCGCCACTTGATACATAAGAAGATGCGTCATCTCCCACTCCCATGTAACTGGCTTGAATTCTCTGTCCGGCAAATATTGTTGTAACCACCATAACGGCAGCTAACACCAACGCCTCAATTCTACTTTTCAATCTTGTATTCTGTCTCATAGAAACACCTTTATTCCTTTCGTCTGTACCCTGATTATCAAACGATTTCAAGTCCTTATATTTTTTTCGTCGCACCATATTGGCGCATTTTCTATTAAATATATTGTATGTTTTTCTATTAAATATTATCCATAGTCCGCCCCTAAAAAAGGGCATAAATATATTTATAGATTTTCTATCGGACAATACAGTTTAATACTTTACCTTTTTTAGTTAAAATTTTAATATATTTTTTCAAATATATCTATATGTTGTGTTTTATCCCCTATTACCCATGGGAGTAAAAGCATTTTACAAATGAAAAATCGCCATCCGAAGATGGCGATAATCACATCTAATTCATATTCAATTTTATGCTTCGCAAAGTTTCATGCGAATCTCTTTGGTAATAATATCAGTATAACTAAATGAAAGAAGCTGAGAAGGTCTGTCCTCAGTATCTTCTGTCAATATAGTGAAAACACTTGGATACGCTTCCTGAATGACACCTTCCTGTATGTCAATCTTATTACGCCCCTTATCCAACTGGATAACTACTCTGCTGCCACACTGTTGCTGTACTGATGCACGTACTTTATTTACGTCTGAATGTTCCATGAACAATATACCTCCTAGCGCTATCGGTCAAGCCGATGCATCGAAAGTAGTTTACCATACTTTGAAGAACTTTTCAAGTTTTCCTTTATTGTAGTAAAGCACCACAGCGTATTACAGCAATCTCTCGTCCTCAAGGAGCATCTGTTGAATCACAGCCTGTGTCTGTGCTCCGGCACGCTTCTTGTCCTCAATATCATCCGGCATTATAGGTTTTCCAAAATGCACAATCACCTTGGTTGGCTTTATAAATGGAAAATGCCTCTCAAACAATTGGTCTGTATTTGTAAATGCCACTGGAATAATAGGGCATCCTGTTTTGGTTGCCATTTTAAATGTGCCCTCTTTGAAAGGAGCCATAGCTCCTGTTTTGGTTCTGGTACCCTCCGGGAATACAAATACAGAGATGCCAGACTTAATATAATCTATAGCCTGCAAAACCACTCTAAGTCCATCTCTCGGATTGTCTCTATCCAAAAACAGGCAGTGCATTCTATTCATCCAAATAGGGAGAATCGGCACTTTCTCTAGATTATTCTTGGCAATAAAACCAGTTCTTTCCACAGTATATGGATAAGAAATAATCACATCAAAAATTGATCTATGATTTCCTATATAAAGCACTGCTGTATCCTTTGGAATATTTTTCAGGCCAAGCACTTCCACTTCGGCGCCACTAATAGCTGTAATACAGCTCAATCCCCAGCGAACTATTTTACCCGTCAGGTCCTCTGCTCTCTTGACACTGACCTTGCTATATAGATGCAGCAAGCCAAGCACTGGCAATCCTAACACCAGATATAGAAGCAGATATAACACTGCCAAAATCGATCTAACCATAATAATCCCTCCAAAGCCCAGTCTTCTAAAATTTGCCCAGGTCTTCTTTACTTTAAAATGATTATAAACTATATCATTTACATTTTCCAAAAAAAATGCTATTTTCATCCCATAAAGTATAAAGCATATATTATAGAAAGAATTGCAAAGCCTATGGCATTCCAGGATAAAAACACAGAAGAAGTACAAAACTATCAGGCAGATTCCAGCAGCTCTTCCAACAAGATTGCAATCTATCTCGCCAGCATACCAGACATCATCTATATTATCTCATACGGAGCAGCTCTCCTGGGGTTTATAATTCTATGCCACAATTCCTATAAGGCAGGATATTTCTCCAGCACTCCCATAGTCCTATTAATTGGAGAGATGATTATGGGCATTATTGCAACTGGATTTGCAGGAATGCTTCTCACCATAACCTTAGGAATGATTCATAGGATAATCAAATCTATAGGAAATGCGAAGCATTTCCTATAGAGTAAAAAAGCTTCCAGGAAAATCTTCCCGGAAGCTATATTTATGCTTTCAAATATTAGATATTGAAAATATCACTGTACTCCTTCAGAGCACCCTCTGTCTCATGAGCCAAAACTCTCTTGGCAAGAACCTTTCCAAGCTGTACACCTTCCTGATCGAAGCTGTTAACATTCCATACAAATCCCTGGAACATAACCTTGTTCTCAAAATGAGCAAGAAGTGCACCCAATGATTCTGGTGTGAGCTTGTCTCCCACAATAATACTTGAAGGTCTGCCACCCTCAAACTTCTTGTTGTTATTCTCATCATCTTTACCACAAGCAAAAGCAACAATCTGTGCAGCAACATTTGCGCAAAGCTTCTGCTGGCTTGTGCTGTCCTGAATTACAACATCATTGCCAATCTGGTTATTCTTGAAACCAACGAACTGAAGAGGAATAATATCCGTTCCCTGATGAAGTAACTGGTAGAATGAGTGCTGACCATTTGTTCCTGGCTCACCGAAGATAACCGGGCCAGTCTTGTAATCAACAAAATCACCAAATCTATTTACAGACTTACCATTTGATTCCATATCCAACTGCTGTAAATGAGCTGGGAATCTGCTAAGTCCCTGAGAGTATGGAAGAACCGCTGTGCTTTCATATCCCAATACATTCCTCTCATATACTCCAATAAGAGCATCAAGCATTGCTGCATTCTCTGTAAGCTTAGCATTGGTTGCAAGCTTGTCAGCCTCTGCTGCACCATCAAGGAATCTTGCAAATACATCTGGGCCAAATGCAAGAGATAATACAGCTCCACCAACTGCAGAAGTTGAAGAATATCTACCTCCGATGTAGTCATCCATGTAAAATGCTGCCAGATAATCATCACTCTTGGCAAGAGGAGATGTCTCACTTGTAACTGCAATCATATGCTTAGATGCATCAAGGCCAGCCTTGGCAAGAGCATCCTTGACAAATGACTCATTAGTCAATGTCTCAAGTGTTGTACCTGACTTAGAAACCAATACGAAAATACTGTGAGCTACATCTACTTTGTTCAATACTGCAGACGCATCATCTGGATCTACATTGCTGATAAATTCCGCATTCATCTTGAATGTATCATTTGCCTTGGCCCAGTTCTCCAATGCAAGATACATAGCACGAGGACCCAAGTCACTTCCACCAATACCAATCTGAACTACAGTAGTAAATTTCTCACCAGCACCATTTACAATCTCACCATTGTGAACCTTGTTGGCAAAATCAGCAATTCTATTCTGCTGCTCTACATAAAACTCTCTCTTGTTTACGCCGTCTGCCACTACGTCAGCACCCAACTGACCACGAGTTAACTGGTGAAGAACAAGTCTCTTCTCTCCAGTATTAATAACAGCGCCTTCATACAATTCTCTATATTTCTCCACAAGCTGTGCCTCTGAAGCCAACTCCTCAAGAGCCTGCAATACATCAGCATTCACCTGCTTAGCTGCATAATTGTAATTCATTCCTGCAGCCATTTTCACTGAATACTGGCGAACTCTGTTAGCACCATTTTCCCCAGACATTTCAGACTTTAAATCAACTGCATTCTGTAACCCCTTCAACTTCTTAAATGAATCAAGGGCATCAAGATTCTTCCACTCTGTCATTTATATTTCCTCCTTATATTAATTCCATTCACTCAATCTAGGATTATACTCGTTGAAGCAGTAGTTTTCAACATTTTATCTCTCCAAATATTTCCACAAATCCTCAACAGGCATCGGTTTAGAGAACTTGTATCCCTGCAGATAATCCGCGTCGCAATCTATACACAGATCCTCAAGCTCCTCAGATTCAACCCCTTCAAATAAAATATCATATCCCAGTTCCTTAAAGACTCCTGCGAAATGCTTCATAATATACCATGCTCGTTGATCTCCCAGAGAATATATAAGCATGGATCTATCTATTTTCACCACATCCATTCCCAACTTCATAACTCTCTCGAAATTAGAATATCCTGTGCCAAAATCATCTAAATAGAATTTGATGCCATACTTCTTCAACACACTGATTCTATCATGAACAATCTCATAATCACTATCACTTTGACCTTCTGTCAACTCAATGGCAATCTTACTCTCAGGTATATTATTCTTGTGAATAATATCTAAAATAATATTGCAGAAATTAGGTTCTCTCAACTCATCCAGAGAGAAATTAATGGACATTCTGTCTATCTTATATCCATCAGCCAAAATCCGTTTCATAGCTTTGCAGGTCTTGTGAACTATAATTTGGCTAAGAGAATGAATTAACTTCTTCTGCTCAGCAATTCTGATAAATACATCCGGATATAGCATACCGTATTTCGGTATCTCAATTCTCATAAGAGCCTCGGCCGTATCAAAGGCACCTGTGTGCATATTCTTCACCGGCTGGCAATATACTCGCACTCTAGGATCATCCAGATTGCCCTTCTCCGCAATATCCTGTAGCTGCTCCACAATATATTCCATCTTGGAATATCTCTCAATCTCATCCTCAGTAGCAATACGCGAGGTGTTATAATCCATCTTGCCCAAAGCATATGTCATAATATCCTTCAGCTGGTCCAGATTTTTCACGAAATCAACATCATGCAATGCCAGAATCTTATAATCCAACATGTAGTCTCTATAATATATAGGAAGTTCTTCCTGAACAAGAGAATATAATCTGGCTTTGGCCGCATCACTGGCACCGCGTCTTCTTATAGTCATGACATACATACCCTTATCATAATTGAATAGCATAGCATCCTTGAAATAAGTCTGCCATGTAGAATAAAGTAAGCGTCCCAAGCCCTCAGGCATCTCTCGCAAATCATCCAATCTAATCTCCAGAATTACATAATCCACTTCACGGCCGCGTTTTCCTGTATGCTGAATAAAGCTGGCCAGTGCGCTCTTGTCCATTGAACCAGTTACCAAATCAAATGGCTTTGAATGAACTAAAATCAATATTGCAATAATCGGAATCAGAAAAGTCGAGGTTGTATATGTATTTGAATCCACTGCATTTTCCGCAATCATCACCACTGCCACAATCAATTCCACAATAATAAATGTAATACGAAGCTGCTTAATAAGCCTTCTTCTATATCCCAGCAACATAAATGCAATAAAGAGCATACAAATAATGTATGTCACTGTAAAAGGCTTCACATAAGTACTGTCGTACCACAATCCATCACTTTCATAAAAACCAATCTTGGTTACAGGGGATAATATGTCTGCGAAAATACCAATATTTACAATCAATCCCATAACATCTCTCAAAGTATTGAACTTATTCGGTGGGAATCCCACAAGTTTAGTCATATAGATTGCAAACAAGAATAATGCCCAAAGCAGGCATGAATGGTATACATCTCTTGTCAGAAAGACAAAAGCAGTGGACTCAGGCATATAGGTAATCACCAGGGCAAAGGCAATATTTGCCAGAGCACCAATCATTACAATCCTAATAGCCTTACTCACTTGCCGAAAATCGTTTTCCGTTGTAAAAAACAACGCTTGCCTTATAAGTACAAGCAACACAAAACAGGTGATAGCACTAATGATATCACCTGCGTATGAATACGTACTTATCAAGTCCTCTATCCTCATATCGTTAAGCCTCCTATGTCAGGGTTATATAGCTTAAACTTCCAAACCAGCCTTGTAAAATCTCATAAACTCAAATAGGCTAAATACACATATACTTATACCTATTTAATTAGTATAACACATACTTATACAAGGTACTAGAATTTTTAACACACTATTCCTATCAAAGTTTACTTAAAATTTACCCAGCTCCTATACCCTATCAGCCATAGGCAACCAGGCAAACTATATTAAATTATACAAACCTTTGAAAATGTATAATTGTATCTAACATAATTTTTTCTTTGTATATGTCATATTTTTTCACTTTTTCATATACTGACAAGTGTTAAATGAGAAATAATACATTAAAAAGGTTAAGAATGGGAGGAAGTATTATGGCTTCTATGATCGAAAGAACTCAGCACGCAGCTGAGCGTAAAGTCTTCGAAAAGCTCATTGACAGCATAGTTGGAAAACTCCAGGGAGCTGACAGTGACGAGGCAAGAACAAAAGTATATTTACAGCTTATTGATAAGGCTCAGAAATTCTGGGGTTCATCAGAAGAGGACAAGGAAAAATTTGAATTTGTCAAAGAGTATGTTAAGAACCCAAACAATCGCTGGGTTAAATTCATTAACAGAGTATTAGATGAGACAAATCCTCAGTACGCCAGAAAGTTCTTGTTGAACTTGGGATACGAGGCATTCTTCAGAGGAACAAAGCTCATCCGCGAAAACAGAAAGAAGTACGATTGCAACATTCCATGGCTTATTCTTTTTGATCCAACTGACGCATGTAACATGCATTGTGTAGGTTGCTGGTCAGGTACATATGGTCACAAGAACAACATGTCATATGAGGACATGGACAAGATTGTAAGAGAAGGTAAGGAATTAGGTACATACCTGTACATGATGACAGGTGGAGAACCACTTGTCCGCAAGAAAGACATCCTTCGCCTTGCTGAAGAGCACAACGATGCAATGTTTGCAATCTTTGACAACTCTACACTTATTGATGAAGAGTTCTGTGAGAAGGTCGTTGAATTAGGAAATATTACATTCCTTCTCTCAATTGAAGGTTCTCCTGAGACAAATGATGCAAGACGTGGAGACGGTCACTATGATGCGGTTATGAAGGCAATGGACCTCTTCAAGAAATATGGTATTGTATACGGAACATCAATCTGCTACACAAGACAGAACATCGAAGCTGTAACAGATGAGAAATTCCTTCGTTTCATCGCTGACAAGGGTGCAAGATTCGGTTTCTACTTCCACTATATGCCAGTAGGACAGAATGCAGTACCAGAGCTTATGCCTACAGTTGAGCAGCGTGCTAAGATGGTTGAGACAATTCGTTGGGTCCGCACAGGAGATAACGATATCGGATTCTTCCCTATGGACTTCCAGAATGACGGCGAATTTGTAGGTGGATGTATTGCAGGTGGACGTAACTACTTCCATATCAATGCACAGGGTGACGCAGAGCCTTGCGTATTTATCCACTTCTCAAATACTAATATTCATGACAACTCAATCCTTGAGATGTTACAGAGTCCTCTCTTCAAGGCATACCATGAGGGACAGCCATTTAACAGAAATCACTTACGTCCATGCCCAATGCTTGAGAATCCTAAACTCTTAAGAGAAATGGTTGAGAAAACTGGCGCACACGGAACAAATGCAGAGAGTGACGAGACAGTTGAGCATCTCTGTGCAAAATGTGATAACTATTCTGAGGAATGGGGACCAGTTGCTGATAAGATTTGGGCTGAGCAGAAACATGCTAAAACCGGATACGAAAACTACACCAAGGAAAAGGTTGAGCATCCTGAGCTTGCAGCATTTGAACATGCTGATGGAACTGTTGGTTTGAGAGATGAAGACTTACAGTTAAAATACGGAAAGAAAGCTAAGAAAGAAGCCTAATCATTTTCCACATAAATGACAAAAAAAGCTCCTAACCAAAAGGTTAGGAGCTTTATTGTGCCATTTTTCAGATTTATTATTCGCCCTCTGCCATCTGCTTCTCATAAGCATCAAGAATCATATTCTGTAATGACTCTCTAGTTTCAGACTTTATAGGATGTGCAATGTCCTTGTACTCACCCTCAGCAGTTTTTCTGCTAGGCATTGCAATAAACATACCCTTCTCACCTTCTATAACCTTGATATCGTGAACTACAAACTCACCATCTATAGTTATAGATACAACGGCTTTCATCTTTCCTTCTTTTTCAATCTTTCTGATGCGAATGTCTGTAATCTGCATAAAATTATTCCTCCCCGCTTCCTTTGTCTTCTGACATCAAATCGTATCTGTTACGCTTTTCAGCAACTATCTTGATATTACCTTCTTCACCTACATAACGAGAACCATTTAGAATAGTCTCATTACTTTCTACAATGCAATTTTCAAGATATACATCATCGCCTATATATGCACCATTTAGTACCAGAGAATTCTTTATTACTGAATTTGTCCCAATAAATACCTTCTTAAATACTACTGAATTCTCTATAGTACCATTTATAATACATCCACTTGCCACCAAACTATTTTTCACATTGGCACCATTGTTGTATTTGGCTGGCGGCAAGTCATAGGACTTCGAATAAATAGGCGGATCCTCATGAAAGAAGAAATCTCGTACATCCTTCTTCAGAAAATCCATATTAGTTCTGTAATATCCCTCTACACTGGCGATATTACTCCAGTATCCAGGAATCTTATATCCCGCAATCTTCTTGGAACCTGTCATTCTCATGAAGACATCTGTAACAAAGTTATATCTGCCCTCCTCATTACACTGTTCCAGAAGTTCAATAAGAGTGCGTCTTCTTATAATATAAATTCCTGCTGATACTATATCTGACTTCGGAGCTAACGGCTTCTCCTCGAAGCTTATCACCTCTCCCTTGTCATCCAACTGTACAACTCCATATCTCTTACCATCTTCCCACTCCGGAAGTTTGGCGCAGGCAATGGTAACATCCGCCTGCTTGGCAATATGGTAATCTAACATGTCATTGTAATCCAACTTATATACACAATCCCCACTGGCTATAATCACATATGGCTCATGTCTCTCCTTGAGGAAATTAATATTCTGCCACATGGCATCTGCCGTACCTCTATACCACCAGCTGTTGTCTGGAGTTATAGTCGGAGTAAACAGGAATAGCCCTCCTTGTTTACGACCGAAGTTCCACCATTTAGATGAATTCAAATGTGCATTCAGAGATCTGGCATTAAACTGACTCAAAACTGCAACAGTCTGAATACCAGAGTTGGTCATATTGCTCAAAACAAAATCTATAGCTCTGTAGCTGCAGCTAATCTCCATTGCGGAAACCGCTCTCTTATCTGATAGATTCTGCATTCTCTTGCTGTCTCCTCCAGCAAGTACAATACCTATAGCTTTCATTTCTCATCACCGCCCTTCACGATGAATCCTCCCGCTGGCAATTTGCCATCTGGATATTCATCCTCTGATGTCTCACCTTTAATAGCTGTATTCTTTCCAATAGTCACACCGGACGGAATTACTGATTTCGCACCTACTGTTACCAAGCCAAAGGAGTATACTGATTCATTCAGCTCACTAGGCGCCTCTTCTCCGGCTCCCATTGTAATATTGTCTCCCAAGACACAATCCTCTGCAATGATAGCCTTCTCTATATAACAATGCTCCCCAATTTTGGTACCAGCCATGATAATCGAGTCATGGACTTCGGTACCTTCTCCAATCACAACTCCTGCTCCGATTACACAATTCTTTACGGTACCATATATTTCAGCTCCAGCGCTTATAATAGCCTTTTCAACATAAGCACTTCCCGAAATATACTGAGGCTCAATTGTAGCCTGCTTGGTATAAATCTTCCAGAATTCTTCATATAGATTAAACTCTGGTATCAAATCAATGAGCTCCATATTAGCTTCCCAATAAGAACCCAAAGTACCAACATCCTTCCAGTAATCATTGAATTCATAGGCATATAGATTCTTCTTCTTGTCGAAGCAATATGGAATAATATGTTTTCCAAAATCACAATTTGACTGATTCTTCAATGCAATCAATGCATCCTTTAGAACCTCCCAGGAGAATATATAAATACCCATGGATGCCAAATTACTGCTTGGCTTTGCCGGCTTCTCTTCAAATTCCGTAATTCGTCGTTTATCATCAGTTACAACAATACCAAAACGACTAGCCTCCTCCATAGGAACAGGAATAGCCGCAATAGTAACATCGGCTCCATTTAACTTATGGAAATCCAACATCGCTTCATAATCCATTTTGTAAATGTGATCACCTGATAGAATCAATACATAGTCCGGCTCGTAGCTTTCCATGTATTTCAGGTTCTGATAGATAGCATTAGCTGTTCCTGTGTACCACTCACTATTGTCGCTTCGTTCGTAAGGTGGAAGAATTGTAACTCCTCCACTGTTTCTATCCAAGTCCCACGGTATACCAATACCAATATGACTATTCAAGACCAACGGTTGATATTGTGTAAGTACTCCAACTGTATCAATGCCCGAATTAATACAGTTGCTAAGTGGAAAATCAATAATTCTGTACTTTCCACCAAACGACACTGCCGGTTTAGCAACATCAGATGTCAAGACGCCCAGTCTACTGCCCTGCCCGCCGGCCAGTAGCATGGCAATCATCTCCTTATGTACCATAATCTCGTCACCCCTTTTCTAGCACAATATACAAGCTATCTTCCCCACGGAAGATCATGCAAAATGCATAATATCAGCTCACACGATCCGAGCTGATTGTCTTAGTAAAAGTATATCATATCCCAAAGTTTTTGCGCAACAAATTCCATAATTGTATATATTTTTTCATATAATTTTTATTCGCGTCTGAAAAATCTATTTTACCCCACATTATAAAGGCTCCTTCCTTGAAAATAATCATAATAAGGCTATAATATAAGGTACGCTATTAACAATGTATTTAAATTAAGAGGTGTTATTTCAAATGTATAAAATCGATTTTGACAACCCATTACATATCCATTTCATAGGAATTGGCGGAGTGAGCATGAGCGGACTGGCTGAAATCCTATTGGACAAAGGTTTTAAAATATCTGGATCGGACAACAAGGAAAGCGACTTAACCAAGAGACTTATAGCCAATGGCGCCAAAGTTTCTTATCCACAGTCAGCATCCAATATAGATGCAGACACTGATGTCTTCGTCTACACCGCTGCAATCCACCCTGACAACCCAGAGTACAAAGCAGCAGAGGCAACAGGCAAGCCTATGCTTACCCGTGCAGAACTTCTGGGACAGATTATGGAAAATTATAGTCAGTCAATTGCAGTATCCGGTACACATGGCAAGACTTCAACAACTTCCATGATTAGCCAGATTCTGTTGGAGGCCAATACTGATCCAACAATTTCCATCGGAGGAATATTCAAGACTATCAACAGCAATATCAGAGTAGGACAATCAGATACATTTATCACAGAAGCATGTGAATATACCAACAGCTTCCACTCTTTCTACCCTAAATACTGCGTTATATTAAATGTGGAAGAAGATCACATGGACTTCTTCAAGGATATTAACGAAATTCGTCAAAGCTTCCATAAATTCGCAGGCAATACTGCCAAAGATGGATATATCATCATTAACGGAAGCATTCCAAATCTCCATGAGATTACCGAAGGTTATTCTCAGAAGATTATCACCTTTGGCTTAAGCACAGATTATGATGTACACGCTGCAGATATATCATATAACAACCGTGGTTGCGGAATCTTCACACCTGTTGTATATGGCAAGAATCTTCCTGCCATAACTTTGCAGATTCCAGGAGAGCATAATATCGCCAATGCTTTGGCAGCCATTGCTGTAACAACTCAAATGGGTATCGACACTGATAATATCATCAAAGGCTTAGAAAGCTTCAGCGGAGCAGATAGACGTTTCCAGATAAAGGGTGAATACAAGGGAGCAACCATCGTTGATGATTATGCTCATCATCCAACTGAAATCGCAGCTACACTTGAGGCAGCCAAGAATTATCCTCACAACAGAATTATATGTATCTTCCAGCCACATACATATACTAGAACCAAGGCCTTTCTCGAAGACTTCGCCAAGGCATTGTCCTTAGCAGACATTGTGATATTGGCAGATATTTACGCTGCTCGCGAGCAGGATATCTACGGAGTAAGCTCGAAAAACATTTTGGACTTACTTCAGAAAGAAAATGTAGAAAGCTACTACTTCCCTACTTTTTCTGAAATCGAAGAATTTATTTCAAAAAATTGTATGAACCATGACTTGTTGATAACTATGGGAGCCGGAGATGTTGTAAACATCGGCTCTGACCTCTTGAACATGTAGTTGTCCACTCTATCCACAATCCACACCTGTGTATTATCCACGTTGGATTGTGGATTTTTTACGCCCTATTTTACTGACTTTTTGAGATTTATCCACATTCAGTCAACCCTCGAAACCCCTTGATTTTACTGGCTTTGGTGGATTATTTTGCTCTTCTCAAAGGTGTTTGGTTATGCTATAATCCATCTTGCTAAAAGGAGAGCTTTTTGGAAATGAACGATATTAAAATTTGCACTTCACAGGAGTGTTCTATTACCTGTGTACCAAATATTTTCATAGATAGATATATGCATAATGCAAACGGAGAATTTGTTAAAATATATCTTTATTTATTGCGCGCTTTAAGTCAGCGAAATGGCAATATTAGCATTTCACAGATTGCAGATAAGCTTGAGCTCACAGAAAATGATGTTCGTAGAAGTCTGCTTTACTGGGAAAAGAAGAATCTGCTCCATCTGGAGTATGATAATTCTGGCAATATTAGCTGCATTAATGTCATTTCGCCGGAGGACGAGCGCAAGACTACCAGCACACAATTGAAATCATCAGATTTCGAGACAACAGAAAATGTCAGCACATTAGAGCCAGTAGTTTCAGAGCCAGCCCCACCAAAGGCCCAGGGTATGGACTTAGAAGGCATGGCGCGCTTCAAAGAAACTGAGGAAGGTTCCGAGATCCTGTTTATCTCAGAGAGATATATGGGACATCCCCTTGGATTGAACGAGATTAACACAATCTATTCGTGGTACGAGGAGTTACATTTCTCAGCTGATTTGATTGAATATCTGGTTGAATACTGTGTAGAAAAAGGCCACAGCAGCATATACTACATGAACAAGGTTGCACTTAACTGGATCGACGAAGGAATCAATACTGTTGAGAAGGCTAAGCAGACAACCAATATTCACTGCCAGAGCCACTACTCAGTTATGAAAGCCATGGGTATACAGGGCCGTTCCCTTGTTAAATCAGAGGTTGCTTACATTGATAAATGGGTCAGCACCTACGGCTTCAGCCTGGATATAATCAACGAAGCCTGCGGACGAACTATCGAAAGCACAGGTAAGGCCAGCTTCAAATATGCAGATTCAATTCTGTCAAAATGGCACGACAATGGCATACATCATTTGGAAGATATCTCTCGTCTAGATGAAGCACACGAACAGACAGTTGCAAGCCAGAAGGCTGCCAATGCATCCAGCAACAACAAGGCCAAAGTTACCAACAGCAGATTTCATAATTTCGAGCAAAGAGAATACTCTGATGAATTTTATGAAGATTTAGAACGTAGAATGCGAGCAAAGAATTAATAATAAAAGGGAAGAAATATGGCATTATCGAATTCTCAATATGATGTTTTAATACACGAATACGAGATAAAGCAATTTGAAAACAGACAGCGCGCCCTAGACAGACAGCGTGAATTATACGAACGAATTCCAGAATTACATAATCTGGATGAACAGGCCGCTTCACTTTCTGTTCAATCTGTTATTTCACAACTGGAATCAGATTCCAACAACGGCGACACTCTACACAAGCAGCTTGAGGAAATCAAAGCCAAGCGTATGCGACTCATTCGCGAGGCAGGGTATCCAGCCAATTATCTAGAGGAAGTATACGACTGCCCTGATTGCAAAGACACAGGTTTTATCAACAATGAGAAGTGTCATTGCTTCAAGCAGAAGATTATCAACATGGTATATTCTCAGTCTCATTTGGGAGACATTTTGGAGAAGGAAAACTTCAATACATTTTCCTTTGAATACTATGATAATAAATCCACAAATCCTAAAACTGGTCTAACACCTTTTGAATCTGCCAAGATAGCCTATGATAAATGTAGGGATTTTGTGCATAATTTTGCACAGGAAGGTGGTAATCTATTATTGCAGGGGACTACGGGCGTAGGTAAGACATTCCTATCCAACTGCGTAGCCAAGGAACTTTTAGATCAAGGTTTCTCTGTAATTTATTTCACAGCAGATCAATTGTTTGAGGTCTTTGAGAAATCTCAATTCGGTCGAGACAAGGCTTCTGCTGATACCAGAAACAAAATATTCGAATGTGATTTACTTATTATAGATGATTTGGGCACAGAATTTGCCAACTCTTATACCATAGCTCAGTTATACAAATGTATAAATAACCGATTGATATATAATAAATCAACTGTTATATCTACTAATCTAAGCCTACGAGATCTTAGAGATAATTACACTGAGCGAGTTGCATCCAGAATAGCAAGCAACTATCATTTCATTGACTTATTTGGCGATGATATTCGCTTAAAGAAAGTATAATAAACACACCAAAAAGGAGAAAACAATTCATCATGGCAAACGAAGAAATCATGCTAACAAACAGCGTTCCTGTAGGAAGACTTGGTGTCATTCCTCTTGAAAGTTGTAAAGAACTCGGCGGCAAGGTAAACAGCTATCTTGTTAAGTGGAGAAACGACAGAGAGGCAGCTCATTTAGACAGCATCACTCTTGCTGCATACAGAAGTGACTCTTACATTGTTGACACTGCAATTCCTAGATTTGGTTCAGGAGAGGCCAAGGGTACAATCTTACAGTCTGTACGTGGACTTGATGTATACCTTATTGTTGATGTAACAAACTACAGCCTCACATACAAAATGGCTGGTCAGATTAACCATATGTCTCCTGATGATCATTACTCAGATCTCAAGAGAATTATTGCAGCAATCGAAGGAAAGGCCAAGAGAATCACTGTTATTATGCCATTCCTCTATGAGAGCCGTCAGCATAAGCGCTCTTCAAGAGAATCTCTTGACTGCGCAATTGCATTGCAGGAATTAATTAACATGGGAGTTGATAACATCATTACTTTTGATGCTCACGACCCTCGTGTACAGAACGCAATCCCATTAAACGGATTTGAGACAGTTCAGCCTGCATACCAGTTCATCAAGAACATTTTAAAGAATGTAAAAGACTTACAAATTGACAATGATCACTTAATGATAATCAGCCCAGACGAAGGTGGTACAGGTCGTGCAGTATACATGGCCGGTGTTCTTGGAGTTGATATGGGTATGTTCTACAAGAGACGCGATTACAGCAAAATCGTAGACGGTAGAAATCCAATCGTAGCACATGAATTCCTCGGTTCTTCTGTTGAAGGCAAAGACGTAATCATTGTTGATGATATGATTTCTTCAGGTGAAAGCATGATTGATGTTGCTAGAGAATTAAAGAAGCGCAAGGCTAACAGAATCTTCGCTGTATGTACATTTGGTTTGTTCACAAATGGTTTGGCAAGCTTCGACAAGGCTGTTGAGGAAGGTATCCTCTACAAGGTTGTTACAACAAACCTCGTATACCAGACACCAGAGCTTCTCTCTAGAGACTACTACATCAGCTGTGATATGAGCAAGTATATCGCCTACATCATTGATACTTTGAATCATGACGCTTCAATCAGCGAGCTTTTGAATCCATACGAGAGAATTCAGAAGATTATTACAAAGTACAAAAACGGCGAATATTAGAATTAATTAGTGTGAAAAGCCATTTTTCCATATTGCAAAGGAGACTTATCTCAAATGATAAGTCTCCTTTATTTATATAATCAGCTCATATTAACTTCATACATTTATCTATTTATTTGCCTTATCCTCAAATGCATCTAATACCAGCTGCGGCACCTTGTCTTTTGCAAAATACATTCCATGATAACCACCGCCATTTTCCGTAGTTACAATACTTCCATAATATCCATAATCCAAAAACAGCATGCAATTCTCAGTAATATTTATCTCATCGCTGTAAGCATATTTCATTATCTCTTCAATATCCTTTGGATCATCAAATTCTACCATGCTATCTTCGTCAGTATATACATCGCCATCATCCATATATCTACGGGTCTTAGTAATTTCAATTTTCGAAATTGAATCATTAAAATCAGATGATGTCTTCTGCATCCAACCCAATTCATCAACAATCTTCATTGTACGCAAATCTGACTGATAAACCGGCACATCTATATTCACATAATTACCTCTGTATGGACCATCATTTATAGCTAAATCAACTCCTAAAACACCTATAGGAGCCTCACCAACCAAAACATTGACATCTCTCTCATTCATATCTGCTTCCATTGCATCATATAACCTGAAATAGATATCTTTATCAAAGTTCTGATCTGTGCCTTCATTTCCAAAAGAGAAACATGATAAGCTTGTATTCCATGACGCGCCCTCATCATTTACAAAGTACTCCACAATATTTCTGTTGTACTCAAAAGGATTGACTCCTTTTCTATAATTGATATCACTATAGGTCGCCACATATGCTTTGATATACTGATCCTGGTTCACATTATACTCTCTGTATTTGCTTCTACCATTTTTCATATGATATCTAACTCTAACTGTGCCTACTTCATTGATATCATCATCAGAATTATGTACAGCATCCTCCATAGCATCAAGGAACTCTTCAACAGCCGCCTCATCTGTAACAATTACATTGTCATATATATATGCAGTTGAGTTCACATCATCTATGCTATCCTCACGCAATTCATAATAGTTATAGTCTGCATAATAATTAAATATTACGCTGTATCCTTCTATTTCCGAGGAATCTGGCACATATGTTTTGTATCCGCCCAAATCATATGCCGGATAAGCAAATAGCAGTATAGCCAACCCAGCTCCAATAGCAAGGGAAACTCCGCCTCTCACGCTAAACTTAATCTTGGAATCCAGTATCATTTTCAAGATAACATGTAAAATGACTACCATGACAATCACAACTATAATAGCCACTTTTCTACCGCCTAAGATTTCCATCATAAGTCCTGTAGCAAAACCAGCAACCACAAGTATTGCGATTTCAATAGGAGGTTTAGCCATTTCAAATACTATTCTACGGCCCGCCACATTGGCATATCTCTTCTTATATAATCCGTAAGCCAGAATCATATATACAACAGCCTGCACCAATATAACCACCATAGCTATCCATATCATCTTCGTGGTAAATGTAGCTTTCAAATATCCAGCATATCTCTCATCCAGCAGTGCTCCCATACTATTTATGGCCATGCATATTGGGGTAAATATTCCCAGGAAATACTCATCAATTGATACATTGAAATCATAACCAGCATAGAATACGGATTTGCCGAGGCCCCACATAAGCACCAAAATCATCTCTACCAGATTCAAAAATGCACCACCCATAAATGCCAGCACACTATTTCCTGTGAGAAATACTGCCACCAAAGCCAAAGCATAAGTACCCAGGAATGTAGTTATACTCAAAAGTGCCATGTAGATTAGATACATATGCACATTTTCATGTATGGCACCATTCACTGCAAGAAGCACAATCTCTAACAGGAAATTTATCATGAATCCCCCTATATATATAATAAAGGAATTCAAATTAATATATGCAAAGCGTGTACTTTCCTTTACAGGAACAGACTTATACATATCCACCTGTGACATGTTATTCATCCAGCCAAAGGCCTCTATAGCCATGCCAACACCTACAATAACATTCATGCCTATGGTCAAGGCAGTCTGTCCATATATTATCTGGGCAGTACGCTCCCACAAGTTGCGTACAGTTCCTTCTCTAAACAAAATCTGGGAAACCAAAGTAACAACTGTCAGAACCACAAACCATGCCATAAAGTTCAATATAATTGACGCATGTCTGGTTTTAAAATTCCATCTTTCATTAATCCAAAATGAGCTTTTTGACATCGTATCCTACCCCCTTTGCTTCGCTGATAAATATCTCCTCCAAAGAAATTGGCAGTACTTCTGCATAGACTGTATCGTAGTCCGCAATCAATCTCTCTATACAAGTTCTATTACCATTTATTGTCAATGTAATAAGAGAACCTCTCTTCTCTCCTGCAACCACATCAAAGGTTTTGTACAGGCGCTCCTCGTCAGCTTCATTTTTCAAAACCACCTGTAACTTGTGGAGATTGCATTTCAACATATCCATTTCCTGGGACATGACTATGCTCCCCTTATGAAGCAGGCCCACATTATCACATATATCTTCTAGCTCTCTCAAGTTATGTGAAGCAATGATTGGAGTGAAATCTCTCTCACTTAACTCTGCTGCAAATAGAGTCTTAACTGCCTGTCTCATAACAGGATCCAATCCATCAAAGGTCTCATCACACAATAGGTATTTAGTCTTGGCTGCCAATCCAAGCAATATTGATAGCTGGCGTTTCATTCCCTTGGAAAATGTCTTCATAGGGCGCTTACTATCCAGACCAAACTTATCCAACATCTGGTAGAAATAATCCATGTCGAAATTCTCATATACTGTCTTATAATAATTGGCCATATCCCGAGGTGTTCCACCCTGAATATAATATGGCTCATCCGGTACAAAGAATAATAATTTCTTGGCCTCCGGATTATCATACACATCCTGGCCATCAATAATAATACTTCCCTTGGTTGGTTTATATACTCCTGACATCATACGAAGCATAGTAGATTTACCTGCACCATTGGTTCCAAGTAACCCAAAAACAATACCCTCCACAATATTTATGGAAATATCATTTACGGCCAGATAATTATCAAACTTTTTGCTTACTCCCTTAATCTCAATCATACGCGTCTCCTTTTGACTCTCGTCTTATCTCGATTCTAAATAATCAATCAATTGCTTAATTTCCATTCCCGACTTCTCAGCTTCCTGAGCTACCGCCTCAAGATGATCTAGGACTTCCTGAGTCTTGAGCTTCGTAAGCTTCTCAGACTGACATACAAAATTGCCTCTTCCCTTTACCGTGTAAATGTATCCCTGTCTCTCTAGTTCAGCATAGGCCTTTTGAATTGTGTTGGGATTAATGGATAGTTCCATAGCCAGATTTCTAACAGAAGGTATCTTCTCATCTGTAGTCAAGACACCACTGGCTATTAGATTTTTAAATTGATTGACTATCTGCTCATAAATAGGCGTAGAGTCATTTACATCAATCCATACCATAATTTTCCTCCACTATTTTCTGTTGCACTTCTCTTTTGCATTAAAAAACATAATAATACAAAACAAAATGAGTGTACTATCACACCTAGTACACTCATTTTATGTTCTTTATTTTCTTTTGTCAAGTTTTCACTTTACATATGAGATATATACGCTTCCTGCTGACTCAAATAATTTAGTAGCCTCATCTGTAGACATCTTGGCATATGTATCTGTATCAGACTTGTAATAAATAATATTGGCAGCGTCATATCCTATTATCAAAATAGCACTGTTATCTCCGGTTCTGGCATATACAGGAACACCTGAATTTACATAATATAGCACTTCATTCAAAGTACATCCTGTCAAATCAAGTACCAAAGCATCCTCTAAATTCTCCTGAAGAATTGCCATAGGTGTCTCCCCCTGACTGAGTAGAGAATGAACTTCTATATTTACCTTCTCCCGGGAAAGCATTGCACTTAATGCTCCAGCTGATGTATCGGAGTTGGCATCCATACTTCCCACTTCCACATCCTGGAAGGCATTGACATATACAGCCTTGCCTCGTTTCCAGATATAGTTCTGTTGATTATCAATTACAATAGCCATATCCTGATCAGCTCGAGAAATAGCCTTGGTTAAATTCTGTGTAGTAAGGACAATCTCATTTCCCACATATACGAAGTAGGTCTCCTGTGTACTGCTTGGCACAATAGTCAGATCCTTGGCTCCAGAAGCCTTGGCCAGGTCACTTGTAGCTCCTGCCACAGAAGTTATAGTCTTGTCCTCAGGCAACTCTGACATTACAAGAGAAGTAATCTCTCCTCTGACAGAATCCGCCTTGATTGCAACATCTATCATCTTGTTCTGCAAGCCTGCGCTATCCTTGATTGTATCCTGCTTAGCTGCCACATAAGTGTCACCCTGCAATGATACTCTATCCAGATACAGAGTGTAACCATCCTTGTTAACCTCTGTTACATAGAAGCCATCTTCCTTGTAATCCTTCAGCACCTCGAAGTCAGATACTGTACTTACAATCTTAATATTGGCCATGGCATAAATCACTGAACCTGCAGCATCATTTCTTATATCACTCTTGTTGGCCACTCCATATACCAGATCCTCAGTCATGAAGGCCAGCGGCTTAATCAATGTGCCACTTGGAGCCTGAATTGTTCGAATCTCCTCAGTCTCAAGGTTCATAACATATATCTCTTCTGCCATTCCCTCAGCTTCAACCCATGCAACATACTGTCCTGATTGAGATACTGCATACTGATCCGATTTCAGATTGGTAACCAACTCCTCTGTATTAAGCTTATCCATACCAACCTTGGCGAGAGTACCGCCATACATAATGTAGAAGTCACCCTTCACATTCTCATAGAGCAAATCACTAAAATTGGCATTGAGAATCTGATATGGATGAGATGTACTGATAAATACCTGCTCAATAGCTTTGCTCTCAGCAGCATCATAGTGATACAGATTAATACCACACTGTCCTTCATGTTTTCCACGGTTCATATAACCATAAACCACAAAATCCATGTTACCATTTTCATCAATATTCAATATTCTCACATTGTGCTGATTATATCTTTCTCTAACATCTGTAGGAGTATTAATAAATCCATATACCTTGGTTAACTTTCTGGCATTTTGATCATATTCAAAGAGCTCTCCTGCCTGCACGAAGCTAACTACATTTCCCGTTTCATTTGACAGATATTCTAAGTCACCTGACACAACTCCCAGAGTCAATATATTATTGGCCACCTCCACATTGCCAGTTGTGAGAATCTGATCCATGGTACGCTTGTAATCCAACAGATATATCTGCTCAGCTGTATATCGCAATTTAAAATATTCAGCCACATTGTAATAATTCATATTTTCATCCTGCATCTGGTAGTTATATACCACCGAAATGTAGGAATCATTTACATCAGTTATTTCAACAACCGGATCAGCTACCACCTGGCCCTTGAAGTTCTTCCAACCAATCTGGTCTATGCTGGACCGAATGGTGACATCAGCCAAAGTATCCTTATCAACATAATCTGAAGTTTCAACATATGAAGCCAGCTCTTCATATTGAGGACTCATGGCTTTGCTTCTGAAATCATCTGCAAAATCCAGACACTCCTTAATATGTAGATCCTGAGGATACAGCACACGAACATAATAATATATATCCTGATCCTGTCCGTGAAGCTTCAATATAAATAAATATTCCTCATCCGCATCCACCAGATTCTCAACCATAATCTGGGTTTGAATCTCCTCGCTGGATAAATCCAGATTCTCAAGCTTGGTATCTGCGATTTTTCTCTCTGTATTTAAACTTCTAATCTCATAGGATACAGAATCTATCTCATAACCATAAGTGTCAATTCGCAGATTCATATTTCTCTCGCTATCCAGCGGTACAATAGCATCACGCATATAGCAAGCATCCATCTCAGAAGTATAGCCGTGAAGCTCAGCCACCGTCTTGCCAAAGGCATCCACTTCCACCACCGGCAAAGTGGCATCATCCATATTCATGGCGGTGGTAGACTTACCTCTATTTAATACAAACTGAAATACTATCATTGCCAGCACAAATATTACCAACAATATTTCTATTCTAACCTTTACTTGTTTGGGAATTCCTTTTTCCCTAAAATTCAATTGAACTGCCATGTGTTCTCCTAATATCCTCATTTATTGCATATGCATTTTTAAAATGGTATAATTGCAAACGCTAAACATGAAAACATTTTATCACTAATTATAGATATTGTCCTTATTTTAAGGAGGAAACATGAAGAACTTTTTAAATAGAAACTCTTTATTAGCACATATACCCCTTTCACTTATTATGTGCTTTGTACTGGAGTGGCTCAGTCGTCACTCATTTCTTGGAGCATGTTCATTCGTTGTAGATCACACGGGTCCATATCTGTATAACTCATTCCTGATTTTTGTATGCTACACCTTATGTTATATAACCAAGAAACAGACTTTCATGCGAATGGTAATCAGTGCCGTATTCGTAACTTTAGGAATTGTAAACTGTATCGTGCTTATCAACCGTGTTACGCCTTTCGGTTTCACTGATTTGGCCATGATAAGCGACCTGCTCACAATGCAGAATACCAACTACTTCAGCTTCAAGCAATTTCTACTTTCAGCAGGAGCCATCGGTGGTTACGCAGTATTGATGATTCTACTATTTATCAAGGGCAAATCCTTGGAGCCTAGATTCCCATACTGGTGCAAGATTCTGCTGATTGTAGTATCATTTGCCAGTGTTCCTGTCGTCACTGACGCTTTACAGGAGACAGGAGTTATATCTTCTTACTTTGGCAACCTTGCTCAGGGATACAGAGACAACGGATATATATACGGTTTCGCCACCAGTGTATTTGACAGGGGCATGAAAGCTCCATTTATGTATTCCGATGAAAATGTAGATAAGGTTGTAGAAGAAACAAGTCAGGGGCCTAGCACATTAGATACAAAGAGTGCTCCAAACATTGTGGTTGTATTGCTTGAATCTTACTTCGATGTGTCAGAATGTAATTTCCTGGAAACTTCCGAAGATCCAATTCCTTACTTCCACTACCTGGAAAAGAATTATTCTACAGGTCATCTGACAGTACCGGTTGTGGGAGCCGGAACCTGTAATACGGAGTTTGAAGTTCTAACTGGTATGTCCTGCTCCTTCTTTGGTCCGGGTGAATATCCTCAGAAGACCATTTTGAAGCAGAACTCATGCCCTAGTTTAGAGAGTTTTGCCAGCGATTTAAGACACTTAGGCTACTCAAGCCATGTTGTTCACAATAACGGCGGAAACTTCTACAGCCGTGCCAATGCATTTTCTAAAATGGGATTTGACACTTTCCAGAGTAAAGAAATGCTTGATATTACAGATTACACACCAATGGGCTCTTGGCCTACAGATGAAATATTGGTGGATGCCACAGTCAATGCCATGAAATCAACTGAATCTGCTGATTTCATTTACACTATTACAGTCCAGACTCACGGTGATTATCCAACCACCAAGTACGAAGATGACAATGCCATTACAACAGTGGCAAATGGCAAGACAGAAGCCCAGAATAACAGCTGGAATTATTATGTAAACCGCCTTCACGACGAAGACAAATTCCTGAAGGAATTCATCGATGCAATCGATGCCACCGGGGAAGACACTTTGGTTATTATGTTCGGAGATCATTTACCAACCATGGGCCTAACAGAGGACGAAGTTGCTACCGGAGATCTCTACAAAACCAAGTATATCACTTGGAACAATTTCGATATGCCAAAGGAAGATTGTGATTTAACAAGCTACCAGTTGGTTGCCGAATACTTCGATCGTCTGGGCATACATCAGGGAACTATGACCAATTATAATCAGGCTATGCTCCACAAGAATACCAAAGCCGGCACTCATGTATATATGAATGATTTGGAAATGCTTCAATACGATTTACTCTATGGCAAGAGATATGCATACAATGGCACAGACTTATATCCTGCCACTGATTTGGAAATGGGTATCGCTGATGTTGTTATCAATCGAGCCTACGCATTTAACGGCAATTTACATATATATGGCGAGAACTTCACCAACTGGAGCAGCGTATATGTAAATGGTTCCAAGGTAGATACCACTTATCATAGTGGCCAATGCCTGTCCATCAGCTTGGATGACATAAAAAATGGTGACACCATCACTGTATGTCAATTAGGTTCAAGCAATACTATATTCAGGCAGTCAAACAGCTGCAAGATTTATTTAAAAGAGCTTGACGAAGATGGCAATGTCAAAATGGAAAATACTGATGATGTAGATATTCCTTCTACTTCAATACAGGATGCTGAAACTGAAGAACAATAATTAAATGACCGGTTGAGATGATTTGATAATTAATCCATCAATCATCTTGACTGGTTTTTTGTAAATGCTTATAATTAGAAACGTTGATTGACAATATAATACTACATGCTAGGGGCGCAATTGCTGAGAGATGTGTAACCCATCGACCCTCAACACTTGAACCGGATAATACCGGCGGAAGGAAGCTAACTATATTTATTCTCCTGGCATGTGTTCATGAAAGGAGATTTTTTATTATGAACACTTCGTCAAAAACACGCATTATGGTAGAAGGTGCTATGCTTATTGCCCTTGCCACAGTATTATCATTTCTCAAATTCGGAGATATGCCTTTCGGTGGCTCAATCACTCTTGAAATGATTCCACTTGTAGTAATGGGATTCAGAAACGGTGCTAAATGGGGCGTATTTACAGGATTTGTACATGGTCTCTTGCAGATGATTATCGGCTTCTCCAATGTAATGTACTGCGCTACATTGGCAGCCCAGCTTGGATGTATCCTCCTGGATTACCTCTTGGCATTCTCTGTATTAGGACTTGGTATGGTATTCGCATTTGGCTATAAAAAGAACAAGGTTGTAGGTGCTGTATGTGGTTCTGTAATTGTTGGAGCACTTCGTTTCCTCTGCAGTTTCATTTCAGGTATCGTACTCTGGGGTAGCTATGCACCAGAAGGAATGAATGTTGCTTTGTACAGCCTTATCTATAATGGCTCTTACATGCTTGCTGATACAGTTATCGTAGCTGTTGCAATGGGAGTTCTTGCAGCTGTTGCTCCAAAGCTTCTTGTATCTCAGGATGCAGTATCAAAGCCAGCTACTTCACAGAATTAGTAAACTCTAAATATCCTCTTTACTAAAAATAAAGCACATCCTATTGAATCCTTTGCCGATTCTGGGATGTGCTTATTTTCTATATCATAACCATATATAATATACTGATATCAAAAGCCATAACTGCCATAAAATAAGTCAGGAGGTTGAAAATATGAACCTTCTGTCTGTTGGTCTTGTTCTTGAACTTGTAGAAATATAAGAAAATAATGCTAAAGTCCGAAACGAAAAACAAAATCCCCGCTATACCTATCCAGGCTCCAGCCAGGCTGAAATTAAATACCATATAGCTTATGGCCTTGGCAAGCATAAAGGATAAAAAGCCGCAGTAGACACAAGCTAAATATGTCACTCGTCCCATATGAATATGACATTTCTTCTTCACTATGAGAAATATTATCACCATCATTATCGGAAGCAGGAAATTAATTACATCCAACCTGCCATCTAACCTAAACATGATATATATAAGTCCCATATGGGCCATCAGAAAAAAAATTATTCCAAGCACCAACTGTCTCTTGTGACTGCCCACCTGATACAATCCCATGAACAAATCTCCAAGGGCACACATTACCAGGGGTCCCATTAAATATGCCATATAATTTACATGTCCACTTACTATGCCAAATACTATAGCTGCGCCTACAAAAGACAAGCTACATAACATTTTCACAGGCACATAATGCTTCTTCTTATACTGAGGTTGTGTGACAAATATGAGGCCTGCCAGCTCTATCATATATATCATTATAATCACAGTCTGTGTCATTAATCTCAATCTCATATACTATTCCCTCATTTTACAAATTCTCTCATCACTCCTGTAACTTGTAATCTGTATCCTCATCAATAATATCCAACATAATCTGCGCTATGGCTGGATCAAACTGGGTTCCTACGCCTTTTTCAATTTCCTGGCGCACAATATTCTGTGGCAACGTATCTCTATAGCTTCGCTTGGAAGCCATTGCATCATAAGTATCTGCTACTCCAATTATTCGTGCCACCTCCGGAATGTCATATCCCTGTAAATGGTCCGGATATCCCTTGCCATCAAATCTCTCATGATGCCACTTAGCTCCTATCTCAATATTTGGGATTTCTGTAATCTTGCTAAGTATCTGTGAACCTATAATCGGGTGAGATTTAATAATCTCATATTCCTGATCCGTCAATCCGGAACTTTTCTTGATAATACTGTCTGGTATTCCAATTTTGCCCACATCATGAAGCAATGCCGCATACTCCAACTGTTTCAGTTGTTCATCATCATAACCCATTCGCTCACCAATCATAACAGAATATTTAGCCACTCGACTTGAATGACCGTTGGTATATCTATCCTTGGCATCCACTGCTCCTGCAAGAGCAGCAATAACCTGTGTAGACATCTTCTCCACTCTGATTCGTCTACTCTCCGCCTTGCGAGTCTGCTTCTCCACCTCGTGCACCAGACTCTTCTGGAGATATGACAGTTCCAACACCCTATGAATTCTCTGGAGAGCGATAGTATTATTGAAAGGCTTCCTGATATAATCGATGGCTCCTTCCTCAAAACCTGCACTCTCAGTCTCTTCATCCTCGTCTGCTGTCAGCAATATAACTGGAATCTCATTGTACTTGGAATTATTTCTTATAATGCGCAGAAGTTCCAGCCCATCCACATCAGGCATATGTACATCCAGAAGCATCAAATCAACATGTATCAAGTCAAGCATCTCAAGGGCCACCTCAGCAGACTCAGCCAGATATACATTATGCTTACCGGACAGAATCTTCTTCATCAACTGGAGATACATATAGGTATCATCAACAACCAAAATATTTGCCATACCTATACTGGCTTTCATAGAAGCCAGCACTTCTGCTCCACTGATGGTTGCACTGGAAGTTCCCACTATTTGGTTATTTAGATTCTCCAGACTGTCTACCACATACTGCGCGGAATTAAGCACTTCTCCCTGAGAAGCCAGCACATCATCATTTACTCCGTCGTTAATTCTCTGGGCCGCCAGAAATGTATCATGAATAAACTCAAGCAATATATTATAAGCCTCAAGGAAGCTGTCATGATTGGCTAATATATAATCTCCATCCAAATCCTTGGCTGCCATTTCAAGCTTCTCAGCTTCCTGAAATAAATCTAATGCGCCAATCGTCTTGGATGCGCCCTTGATGGTATGTACAATCATCCTGTACTCCCGCCAATCTTGTAATTGATACTGCTTCTCTAATTCCTTGATTTTATTATCTACCATGTAGGAATGGATAGTTTCTATATAGAAGTTCTTGTCGTCTGCACAATATCGTAATCCTGCATCTATATCCAGCTTGGATGACATGGCCTGCATCAAATCAATTCCCGTAGCAGCAAGAGTATCTACAAGCTCATCACAGGCTATATCCATCATTTCCAGTTCTGATATCTTTCCCATTTTCTTCCTCTTTTGTCTCAACAATTTTTTACATACTATTGAATTATAACATACTCCACTGATTTAATGACGAAGCTTGGGGCAGTTTTATATCTTAATTGTACATATTGAAGCAAATAAAAAACCCCGGAAATGCCCCTAGACATTTCCGAGGATATTCAGCATAATCAGCTACTAAATCTAATAGCACAATCATTGGTACAAAACATAGGAACCATACGTCCTACCTGTTGTATTCGTCGCTCGAATTCTTCTTCACTGATTTCAATCTTCTTGCCACAGCAGGGACATGTGATTACCAGCACATTATCTTTATCCATAGTCTCAACCTCATTAATTATCTATATACTCAAAATTATTCTCTAAATCATACTGTCTCAACTTCTTTAATGTAATTATAGTTTTAATCCCATAAAGGAAAAAAGTCAATATAATTCCAACTATCAAGCCACCAATATGAGCCGCATTATCTGTTCGGGTTCCCGTAAATCCACCGTAGAGAGACAGCGCAAGCATAATAAGTATACTTCTGGTTTTAAATCCCCTAAACTTACCGCGATTTACCAAAACAACTATCAGCAGTCCTCCTACTATACCATATATAGCACCGGATGCCCCGGCTGATATATTATTATCTCCCAGCACCAGCATATAAAGCATGGATGCAAAGCTACCGCCCAATCCTGAAAACAGATATATGGCCAGATACTTCACATATCCTAAAGCAGGCTCCAAATACTGTCCCAGCACTGCCAGCAGAAACATATTATTAAATAGATGTACTCCACCGAAATGCAGAAACATTGAAGTAAATAATCTATACCATTGATGATTATACAAAACTTCCACTGGATTCATGGCTCCATGCTGAAGCATAAATAATCCGTCCTGTGTATCACCAACTATTTCTAAAGCCACAAATACCACTATATTGATTAAAACCAAGGCTATGGTAATTGGTATTCTCTTAATATAAGTAAATGCTCTATCCATAGGTCCTACTATTTCAACAAATTACAGATATCATCTAATTCTGCATCAGAAAGGTCCACATGTGACCATGTAACATCTGTCTTGCAGCCATCCTCATATCTTGGAATAAGATGTAGATGAAAATGATGAACTGTCTGTCCAGCAACCTCTCCGTTATTCTGTACCACATTCATTCCGCCGCAACCAAGCTTGGCAGTCATATCCGTTCCCACCTTCTTGGCAAGTGGCAATACCTTGGCAGCCAACTCATCTGGCATCTCAAATAAATTAGCATAATGATCCTTTGGAAGAATCAGGCTATGACCCTTTGTAGCAGGTGCTGCATCCATAATAATTCTGAAATCATCATCCTCATAAATTGTTCTTGCTGGAATATCTCCATTGGCAATTTTGCAGAAAATACAATTATCGTCTCTCATTTTTCTCCATCTCCTATTGATATATTTAAAACTAATTATCTACTATGCTGTAAAAGAAAACATCTCATCAAGCTTTCTCAATGTCTTGAAATCACCGCGAACTGTAATATCGCCCACACTGAAAGCTCTCTGAATAGTAATCTGTCCATTGACATACTGCGTCATTATCTCTGCAGGAATCTTGATATATACATCTATATCCTCCTCCTGAGAATATTTGCATACAATCTCATCATTATTGACATCCAAAATAAGAGGCTTCTTCTTGCCTGTTATCATAAAGGAATATCTGGCATGAAAATCCTTTTGAGATATAAAATGTGATTGTAATTCCATAATATATTCTGTGGTCTGATCTCCCACCTCACGGCCCATAAGACCTCTGTACATAGAAGACAACTCCTCTATATCCTGCTTCTGTTTCTTCACATAATTATCATCAGAAGCATATTGAGACAACTGCTCACTCTCCTGTGGAGTAAGTTCTAATTGTGGTGTTCTAAGAACCGTTCTGGTTACCGCCTGATTACTTGTAGGCAAGCCCTTGGATTTCTGTGAAATGGTTCTATATAGGTTCTCCGCCTTCTTCTCAATAATATGAGCATATTCCTTGTTCATCTCAAAGGCTACCAAATCATCTACATATCCGCACAATCCGGCACATGGCAATCCACCTAAAATCTCCCAGGCATTCTCCAATGTAAGAAGTCCCTCTCTCTCACCATATGTGGTAGACATAACAACCGGCTGCATATAAATCTGAGATATCCTCTCCTTGTCTCCGTACAACCACATGGCATCCAAGAATTCATTCATATATCCACCAATTCCCAGCCACTCAACCGTTGTAGCCAATACAATTCCATCTACATCCTTCAAGGTCTGTGGCAGAGTTGCAATCATGCTCTTGTTCTCATAGATATTATATCTATGAACTTCCACTCGAAGCTCTGTCAAAACCTTCTCCATTTTCTGAATTACATACTGTGTTGGATCATCTAAAACTCCGCGTCCACCATAATATATATTAACCTTCATATCATTCCCTCATGTATAGTTATTGCTCCCTCAAGTATAAAATTTTTAGGTATCAAAATCAAGGTTAGGAGAAGATATAAGGCACATCTGCAAAGGTTATTCTATCCCCAGGATTCAGCTCATAGCTCTGACTGTAATTCAACATAATATCATTGAGAAATGTGCCATTGGTGGAGTTCAAATCCTGTATATAGAAATGGTTATCTATTTCATTAATCTTGGCATGATGTCTACTTACTGTCTGAGAATTCAGGCAGGCATCATTGGCCCCATGAGTTCCTATTCTGAAAATATTACTATCGATAATATAATCGGACTCCTTCTCATTTCCGATATACCGAAGACTTCCATATACCTTGTTGCTCTTAGCTCCAAGAAATACCGTAGGCTCACATTCCACAGGCTCCGGCTCTATTATCAAATCATTTTCCAGAGGCTTATTATCTTCCTTCCTATCCTTCTTGCCCTTCTGCCAGCTCATTATCATGTCATATATCTCTAGGCCTTTACTTCTGATTCTGTTAAATATTTCCTCTAATACATTGCCTCCAAAATCAAACTCCCTCTGGGCCACTTCCTCTTCCGCAGGCTCTTCCATATCATCATAAGGCACTACATTTTCCACAGAATCTATGTGCTCATCACCTTCTGCATATATATGCTCCTCCTTTTGCAGAGCACAATTATTTCCCGTGGAATTTCCTCTTTGCATGTTAGAAGCTTGAATATAATCCTCTGGCAAATTCTCCTGTATATATTCATATAAATCTCCAATGGTAGTATGCTCATCCAAAGTCATTTCGTAGAGACTGTAACATAGCCTGGTCAAATCATCATCTGCGTAATCCAAAACTCCTATTATATGATTCATAAAATCCGATAATCCACACTTCCCATCCTGGTCACCCGGATAATAACACAGATAAACTTCCTGACCCTCCTGACGACTTACATATATTGTCTCTGCACTTAAGAGTATATGTTCCGTCCGCAGTAAGTATTTCGCCACCTCTTCAAAAGCAACCATAATTGCAGCAAATATCCTGATTAACAATTCAAAGGATATAGGATTCTGTTCTAAGTAATCCTTAATAGATTGCTTGGAAGATATGTCATACCAAAACTGTGTCTTACCATTTACATCCATAGTATAAAACGTAAGCAACGTCTTGAGTTCATTCTCCTTTAACATCATTTCCTCATACTGATAACTACCTAAAGTTCCTGTAATTATTAGATAGCTCTCCTTATAAGTTCTCTTATAAGACACTTCCATAAGCCGCACTCCCCTCCATGCTACTGCTGATTAATTAAATCCTTGACTGTAGTTGCAATGCGAAAATTCCTCACAACATCAACTTGAGGAATTTCACTCAAAATATAATTCACCGACTGGGCATATACTCTATATCCCAGCAGAATTCCCATTCCAACTAACACCAGACAAATTGACATTATCCATGAGCCTTCCACCACCAAACTGCCAGATAGTTTAAGCCTCAGAATCTTATATAAAAAATTTCTAATCTCACACATTTCCTACTCCTCCAGCTCCATTTATACAGATTATGAAATAGGCAAGGAAAACCATTGGGGCAAAAGGAATCTCATATTTCTTATTTCTTTTTAATACAACTATACTAAACAGAGCCCAAAGTCCTGCAATAATCAAGGCAGTCCAAAGTAATATCATATTGACTGCAGCCCCCAGATACATACCTGTTATAACAAATAATATTCCATCCCCCAGACCAATTGCTCCTCTAGATAAGTAAGACAGAAGTATCAGTATAAAACCAATTCCCATTCCACCTGAGAAGTCCAATATAGACATGGCTCCATCCATTATATAAATCACAAATCCAGCAACTCCATAGGCTGCCAACAAAGCCACATGTAACTTCTTATAGTACATATCCTCCACGGCACATATAAGAAGCATAATTCCCACTATAACTACCTTCACATTATCCATATCAACTATCCACCACACTTGCTACAACATGCCATGCCCTGAACCTCTTCCAATGTCTTTCTATAAATTGTTCTCTTCAATCCACTACATCCCAGGCTGGCATGGTATACCTCACCATAATCTGTAATAAATACAGTATTTCCAGCCCGGCCTCTGCTATGGCAATGATTGCATGGCATATATCTACTGCCATCACTATTTCTCTGAGCTTTTATATCAGCTATACTAACAGCCTTCACTGATGGATTTAGATATGTGCAGTTACGGTTTAAATGATATACTTCTCCATACTCTGTTACATAGACATACTGTGCAGAATCTAAACCTTCATTTGGATCATACCCCACCCATTTTCTAGCATCAGATGTCTGAATAACAGGAAGTAATTTCAATCCAAATATCTGTAATGGAAATCTCACAAAGTAACTTACTTTCAAATGAATATAATTTCCATCCAACTTGCTTCCAAGATAATTAATTCCTGCCACATCTCCAACTATATAATGTTTAGGAATATCCTCTGTCATAATATATCCATCGCATAGCAGCCCTACCATAAACAGGTTTATCTCTTCTTCTGAATCATTACTTACACAAGCCAGTTCTGTACTTGTTCTATCCAGTGCCCTCTGAACTCCCGCTTTTAATACACAGAATTGAATTACAAATATACACCCCACCACAAAAGACATAACCAAGGGCATTATAATTGCCGCCTCAACTGTATATGAACCTCTAGGGCAGAACCATACAGGCGTCTCTATTCGTTTCTTTTCGTTTACATTATTATTGTTAGAATTCATTTCTTATTTAGCAGTCAGATAATTATAAAGAGATTTTGTTGCCATTTATGATACCAAGGGGATATAGTGCAAGTACTCCCAAAAACGCCAAAGACACCTGTATGCTTCTGCCCTATAAACTATAAAATATAACTAATCTCTCCATAGGCATTACATTGATACAATTCCATTCCAGCTTGTTGTAACGGCATAAATGAATACAGAATAGGTTCTCCCTGAATCTCCAAATTGATATTCATCTCATATGCCATATTATCCATCCTGGTTCCCTCAAATCCCTCATGGCTTCTTAAAGTTTGTTCAATTAAATCCATGGGTCTATATGCACGATTGCTATCTCCAATTAATATAAGAAATATATACAGATATGTACCATAACCAATACCATTCTCACTTTCCTTGGCAGATGCCTCCATAGACAGACAGCTTCCAAGATTTTCTACCCGACTGGTCCACTCCCCATAGGTCTTAATAATTGGAATCTTCTTGCCATTTACCAATGCTCTCACATCCAGTATACTTTCCAGCAATGCCCATATGGCTATCACTGCTATTTTCACTGGCTCAATTATGGCCGGCACACCTGTCACTCCTGCTATGGATACCGCTACCGCATAAGCCTGCTGAACCATAGTCTCATTGGTCATAATGGTAGAAATATTACATAACTCTCTTATAGCTAACAGCCGCAAAACTACAGCTGCTATATTATCCCGATCACTGCTACCTCCTGCCACAATATATTCCATTTCATAATCCAGACATCGGCCTTCTTTCACAGATGAATAATTGCCAAACTGCTGTCCTAAATACCATCCATACAGGCAATAATCTGCCATATTTACCTGTATGGGATTATCACTGCTACCTTGCCTCAACTCCCGCTTTGATACTACTGATTCATCAGAGAGAACTTTCTCAGACAACTCTCTCTCCCCAAGAACAAGGCCAACCCACCCCTGTTCTTTTATTGTGCGATATATTTCTATAGGATTATTTTCCTTCGAAATACTTATCTGTGTGTCTGGCTCCTTCTCATTGTCATCTGTAGATTCTATAGAAGCCTGAGCCTCCTCTATGGCATCAACTCCTCGTCCAACCATGTCATCTATATCCATGTCTTCATCCAGAATTTCCGACACTGCCTGAGTCTGTGCCTGCAGCTTATCAAGAGCCTCCTGGGACAGCATAGCAAGGGCCGCCATAGCGCATTGCTTGATAAATGGTTTGCCACCATCATCTGTCAGCAATCCATAACTATCTATGGTAACATCAGTCACTTCCAGATTACGTCTGTCTTCAGCAAAATCAATCATGCGATTTTCTACATTTGCAGTAGTAGCAGTACTATGGCCATATGCCATATCCAGCCCCAGTATTCCATATTCCTGCCACATATATGGCTCATACTCTGAAAATGCATCTGCACATAATTTTGATGCCAGCACCCGAGCCTCCATATGGTACTCATATATACGCACAGCCTCCACCATAGAGAAGAACAGATTAGTTAACACCAGCAATATCAACGCCATAAAGATTGCTATGCTCCCCCTATTATCCTGCCTCATCAAAACTCTTCAACCTGATCCCGGATTGATTTGAATATACTGTTAATCAAACTTAAAATCTGAGAACGGAATATCAAAACCGCTGCCACGGCCGCCAAAAGAAGCAAAGCAACCTCCAGGGTGGAAGCACCCGTCTCCTCATTTATAAAATCTCTAATATTATTCTCCATACTCTCTCCTCCATTTCTTATAGCATTATAAGCTCTGCATCTTAAGTAAGGCCGGAACTATAACCATAATCATTATGACAACAAACAATCCAACCATAGGAAACAGCAGCTTAGTTGAGGCTTCCTCCCCAGCCTTTTTAGCATTATTCTGTCTCATCTCAAAAGCCAATATATCCTCTCTCTCCAAAGCCTCAACCAGCTTCTCATTACCCTGTCTACCTGTTTGTTGTAATAGCAATGCCAGCTTCCTGTAATTCTTGTTATTGCTCTTATTGGCCATATGTTCCATAGCTACATATTCTGAAACTCCGTCCTCAAGCTCGCGACTCAGCTCCACAATTATCTTCTTGCCATAACAATTCTCTATATTTTCATTTTCATAACTCTTCCCGATTCTTCTTATGGCATCCCTAATACCTAACCCAACACCAATATATATAGCTAACTGGCCTACAATATTAGGATACTCAAGTTCCATTTGCTGCTGCCGAGCCGCCACCTCTTTCTGACCCATGTATGCTTCTATATAAGGTATCATAATAATAAATACCAATCCCAACGCCATCAGGATTAATCCATCATACTGTTTTGGAAGCTTCCATTTTATCTTCTCTGAACCAACTTCTCCGGGTAAATTAACCTTTTCGGATTTCTCATTTCCTACATATTTATTCACATAAGCTTCTATGCCAGCTCTGCTTGTCACACCTGGCGGCACAATCTGTAAATCAAAGGAATATAAGTATTCTACTCCCTCACATTTCAGCAATACTTTCACTGGTATAATCTGAGATTTATCCACCTGAGTATAATCAATCTGACCATCAGACATAATCACATCTCCATCTCCAAATTCCCATGTTGCCTTCACTAACTTATTACAATAAGATCTCTTGGGATTTAGAGGTTTTACCACCTCGTTCAGATTGGCATTCTCCCCAAGGATGCTAGAATCTATTTCCTCTATTGCCTTCTGAAAAAGCTTCTCAATCTCCTCATTCGACAGAGTCTTATCATCAACAGTTATCTCCACAGGGCCATTGTAATCAGAAGTTTCAACTTCATATTCTAATATTTCCTCTCCCTCTCCTGCCTCCGGCCGCAGGATAGAGGATTTTGATACACTCAGATTTTTCAATCCGCTGGCTATAACCATTACCAGCCCCACTATTTCAATAGCCATCAAGATATATATTGTCTTCTTTTCTTTTATAATCCCGTCCTTAACAAGTTTCCTGCATAAAATCACGGCCGCAACAAGACATATAATACATACTAACAAGTTAACCCTCCCTCAATTTATATCTCAATTGCTATAATTCTTTTTGCCCACTTAATCATAGCTACGTACAAGACCAGACATATGGTCATAACAGATACACCTATAATATTGTGATACATGGCACTTATAATCTCCCCTGATCCAACTTTAATATATGCCATTATAAGTAGAGGCATAATTGTCATAATTCGAAGCTCTAATTTCTTCTCCGCCAACATAACCTCAATATCGGCAGCCAGACTAATCTTGTCCTCTATTTTCTCAGCAGCCCAACGAATATTTCTGTTATAGTCTCCCCCAAGTCGTTTGGCTATTTTGATTATCTCAGCGAACTCATAACACTCTTGTAAATCAAAACTTGTTGCCAAAGCCTCAAAAGCCGCCTCAACCGGCATATTCATACTCACCCTTCTATTCATTTCATCCACTGCCCCCACAAGTCTGTTATCTCTTCCCAGCACCAAGCTCAATTCCTTTTGAACATTTATAAAGGCATTCTCAAAGGAATATCCCGCCTGCATAGAACCTAGAAGCGGCTCCAACAACTCACGAAAATCCCTTTGGTCCTTGGCTTTGTGCTCTCTTAATTGATCCTCATTATATAATCGCTTATAGACCACGCATACAGCTGGAAATAACAGAATACCCCAAACCGAGTCATAAAATAGCCAGGCTATAATACCGGTAAATGCTATATCTCTAAGAATTATCCTCCAGCTTACATCGTAAGTTTTATTCCTGCCCTCTGTAATTTCTCCGTGTTTTTTAATTTTTCTATCCGCTCCCAAACACCACTAATCCTCCCATCATATGATGTCTCTCTAAACTTATATAATGTAGATAATTGTACTTCGTTGTTCCTAAGACCTGTAACCTCTGATATTTCCAACAGTTTCCTGCTCTTATCCCTAAGTCTGCCCAAATGAATGATAATATCCACCGCAGAAGCAATTTGACTTCTCACTGATACTATTGGTATCTCTCCAGACATAAGCACCATAGTCTCAAGTCTGGATACCATATCTCTGGCAGAATTGGCATGACCGGTACTGAAACTTCCATCATGTCCTGTATTAAATGCCTGCAACATCTCCAGGGCCTCTGCCCCTCTGCATTCTCCCACTATTATTCTATCCGGCCTCATTCTCAAGGATGCTCTCAGCAGTTCTCTTATAGAGATTTCGTATTTACCCTCCATAGTCGCATCTCGAGCTTCCAATCGCACAAGGTTCTGTATAGATACCAGGTTCAATTCTGCAGAGTCCTCTATGGTTACCACCCTCTCATCCGAGGGAATGTACTCCGCCATAGCGTTGAGAAATGTTGTCTTCCCAGAACCAGTCCCCCCTGACACAAAGATATTGTAGCCAGCCTGTACCAGCTTACATATAAAGTCGTTCACTTCCTGGGATAATGATTCATACTCCATAAGTTTAGCCATAGTAATATAATCATCTGGAAACTTCCTTATGGAAATCACTGGATAATCCACAGCAATTGGCGGCAATACAATATTCACCCTGCTGCCATCAGACAACCTGGTATCAATTATGGGATGAGTCTCATTGGCCATTTTGTTGTTGGCCCCAGCTATTTTCTGTATCACATCCTCAAGCTTTTCCCTGGATGTGAAATGATAACCACTCTCATATACCTTGCCATGCTTCTCAATAAAAATATGATCTGGCCCATTTATCATAATCTCAGTTATAGCCTTGTCTGCCAGCAAATCCTCCAGCACATCCAGCTTCCTTAAACTGTGAAAGACTCGTCTCTGTATCTCAAGTCTTCTCTCAATAGTGAGATGAATTTCCTCTGACAAAGTGCAGATTCGATTCTGAATCATCTCTAACAGCTCTGCATCAGACACATCTCTGGATAAGTCCACTCTCTGCAATACATAAGTTCTCACATCTTCTTCCAAAACATCCTGCTGCCTATGCCACTCCATTTACAACACCTGATTCTCTGTTCATTACCTGGCGCCTCACATACATTCCCAGATTGCCCTGCACCAGCTCTTCTAAAATAAAATTACCTGCATTGAGATTAGATGCATTCATAGGCAAAGTTATCTTGTCCATCTTGATTTGTAAGTTTAATTTTCTGAGATAATCCAGGAAACATTCATTACTTCTCTGATAATAATCACCCTGCTTGGTAAGTATAATCAGCTCGTCAAAGTCGCTTAATATATGTGCAAAGCCCTGTATGGCTCTTCCAAACAAAACCACCACTCTGTCATAGCCCCCTCTTGAAATCACCTCAAAGAATCCCTGCCAATCCTCACCTGTTATCTCATTTAGTTCCTCAGGATTGTTAAATGGTCTTATGTAATCTATTCCCATAAATGTGGCAACGAAGTCTCCCAGACTTACCTCTTTGTCCTGCTTCATATAGAAGAAAAAGTCCTGCATATTCTTGCCGCCTTCCCTGTGCATCAAGGACTGCATTATACTCAGCTCCTCTATATCCACATACAGTATTCTGCCGCCTTCGCTATATGCCTGACACAATGCCAGTCCAAAGGGCATCTGTAGCTCGTGTGCCACAGGAGAATATATTCCTGTCATTTTCAAATCAATATCTCTATTCTTCCATTGACTTCCACCAATCTTCATATTTATTCGCTTGAGCATCTCCTCCACAATCTCCATGGACTGATATTTATAAACCATTGGCAAATATTCAAATTCCTCAGCCACTCGCTCATCACAGAGATACAGCTTCTCTCGAATATTGTCCATATTGCTATCAGCCATTACATATAGAAATTCCTTGCCCAGAATTCCTATATCATATACATTCCCGTCTCCCTGCAGGAAATCCGATGTATCGGTATAAGTACTAATTGTCACATCTTCCAAACGCTCTAGTAGATATGCAGCAAAGGCCTCCACATAAGCCTCATCCATATCGCACACTACCAACTTATGTTTTGTCACATAACCCCCTCCTTCACAATCCAAAACACATATGCACACAGCATACATACTGTGAAATGGATTTCAGTAACCTCCTTGTCTATAGGATTATATAGATATATTCTCCGTCCCGTAACGCATATTCCCAGATGCCTGGCAAATAATCCAACCCTATATATAAGTTGCTTACTTCTAATCAAATCAATCAAGGCATATAAGCCAGCTACAATTGTCGAGTAGATCATAATAGATAGGATTGCCCTGAAACCAATTATTGCAGACAATGCCATCATCAGCTTCACATCACCTGCGCCAATTCCTCCAACTCGATATATCACATACATTAATAGAAATGGTATGAATATATCCTCAAGCAATACCAGACCTCCCCATGGTCCATATTGGGAGAATTGAAGATATCCCCCCGTAATAATACCTAATACAATCAACTCATTGGGTACTCGCTGTGTAGACAAATCTGTATAAACAGCTGTCACCATAAGTCCCAAGGCCAACATAATGTTAATCCCCCAACACCTCCTTTTTCGTTGTATTGCTAATTATATTTAGCAGCCTCCCATATGTCCATGAACTTTTAGGACAACTTTATTTTTGTGAAATATTGACGAAATTTTTCGTTTTTGATTTTAGCAATTGCACAATCCATTTTCGAAAAAATGCCAAGGAATTTTTATAGACAAAAAACATCTCAGATATTGGCCATAGGACCAATCTCTGAGATGCTCTCTAATTCATTCCATAATTCAATTATATTTACTAATAATCACAATTGTATTTGCTGATTATCCAACTCCAAATCTATGCCTGAAATTCATTAATAGCAGTTATAGTCTTGTTGTACTCCTCTGTGAGAGCAGGCATCAAATCCACTGCTCCATCAATGGTATCTGCTCCACGAAGTGCTTCTGTCACTGCACTTGCTTTCTCAAATAATACGCTGAAAGCCAGGTTGGCACTTACACCCTTTAGAGTATGTGCTGCCTCAAAGGCTTTGTGGGCGTCAGCCTCATCCATAGCTGCAACCAGCTGATTATAGCTTGGATCATTTACAAACATTCCTGCGAATTTGCCAACCAATGTATCCTTCATCATTCGGCTCAAAGCTTCATTATAATTTCCACCTAAGTTCTCATATAGCTCTTGTACTGTCATTTTCATCACCCTCTACAAACATTTCCCCATATATAATTATACTAAAAATCCTCTGTTTAAATTGCCATCATCATAGCTCTCATTGAGATTGTTGCGTCCGTATGTAAGTCCTGCTGTCACTTTCTGAGAATTCTGCATTACAGAATCACTGTCATCCGATTTAGCCACCTCTACAAAGGCTTCCCACAGAGGCTTCATCACTCTATCTGCCGCATCAATATATTCCTCTTTTCTGGAATATATAGCCTTGGAAATAGAAACCTCCGCATAATTATATAATGCATATAAATTGTTAGCTATATTATACTGGAAATCCAAAGCATTCTTCAAGTGTTCCAGCACCAGTGAACACTGTCTCATATTGTCTATATAAGCATCCCAATCATGCTTTTTCATAGCTTCTATTCCATCGCTTTCATATGTGAAGAACATCTCATACAATATAACTATTATCTCGCTGGCATTTGCACAGGCTATTCGTCTGCTAAATGCATCAATATCATCTTTTTTCATTTAAATCACCTGTACTATTTCAAAATCTGAAGTGCCAGAGATGGCAACTCATTAGCCTGTGACAAAGCGCTTGTTGCAGCCTGCTCAATAACATTGTACTTAGTATAATCTGTCATTTCAGCTGCCATATCAGCATCCATAATTCTAGAAATAGCAGATTCCATATTTTCCTCAGTCTCATCCAGACTGTTAACTGTATATTCTAATCTGTTGGTATATGCACCTACCTGAGATCTTACAGCATTTACTCTGTTCAATGCATCATCCAATACACCCATGGCATTTTTGGCACCATGCTTTGTGGAGATATCAACTCTGTCTAAATACATAGCCTCTGCTGTCATACTAGGCACGCGAACCTGCATCTTCTGTCCTTCATTGGCTCCCACCTGTAAGTCCATAACTCCAACCTGAGTCACCTCACATTTAACCTCAGTTCCTGCTGTCAAGTCCTCTGTCAGAAGCATTGTCATCTGGAAATTATTATTATCTGTAATTGTTATCTTGTTGCCATCATAAGCTACAGTTGCTGATTTCTTGAACAATGATTCATCCTCGTTAGTATTTAAAGTAACTACCGCATTGTCTCCTGTATTTACCAGAGGTGTAGCATTTTCATCTGTGGAATCTGGAATTCCAGCTCCCTCCATAACACTTCTAAATATATCATCAGTTGTTGTAAATGATACAGACACATCAGCATGAACACCGTATGCAACTGACTTGAATTTGAGATTATCGCCGTAAGCACTACCAGGTGTCTCTAAAACACACTCGCCTCTCTCTGCTCCATTTCTTATGGCAGCATAGATTTCTTCTTCAGTCATATTTTCATTAATACTGATGCCATATTCATTAACTGACAAGATACCGTTCTTTCCTACCAGACTACTAACTGAAACTCCAATTTCCATCTCAGCTCTTGTAGCAGGACTTGTTACAGTAAAGGCATAATTTCCCTCTGGTACGTTTGAGGATACCTCCGCTCTTGAGAAATCATCAATATTGTCACTATCAGCATATACCTTGGCATCCTGAGAGCCATCAAGCAAACCCTTGGTATTGAATTCTGTAGAAGTAGCAATTCTATCAATCTCTTCTCTAAGAGAAGATACCTCAGAATTCAATGAATCCAACTCTGAATCTGTATATACGCCATTGGCTGCCTGTACACACAATTCTCTCATACGCTGAATCATGCTTGTAACCTCATTTAATGCACCATCCACTGTGTCCAATACACTAGTGCCATCTGACGCATTTCTTGAAGCCTGATCCAAGCCACGAATCTGAGCACGCATTTTGTTTGAAATTGCCATTCCTGATGGATTGTCTGCAGCATGATTTAATTTGTATCCAGAAGATAATCTCTCCATGGTTGCTGCAAGTGAACTTTCTGTTCCAAGTAATTGCTTATTTGTAATAATTGCAGATATATTGTTATTAATTTTCATATTCTATACCTCACTAACATGGTGTGTAATCTCGCTTGCATCCGTGCGGTATCAAATGGACCGTCCTTGGTCACATTATATTTATCGGTCGAAACCACATTATTCTTAATGGGATTCTTATGACAATATCTCGCTGGCAGAAGCGATGAAGCTTCTGGCAATGGAATAGAGCTGTCTGGTTGTAATTTCCTCCACAGCTTTCGTCTGGTCATCAACCTCATCATCTCTATCTCGCAATGGGAAATCTACTTCTGGATCATTATAGAATCCATCTAAGGACAGGTTCTTATCATATGCAAATGCAAATGATACCGGAAGACCTGTAGCTTCCTGCATATCCTGAGCAAATAATCCCATATGCTCTGCAAAATTCTGGCGAGTTCTGCTCTCAGCGAAATCCATATCGCCAATAATCTCACCAGCCTCGTATCTGAATGAGCCATACACTGCACCTGTTGGTTCTGTATCAAATGCAACTTCAACCAGACCCTTATCTTCTGTACCATGTACAATCTTCAGGGATAAATTTCCCACCTTATCCTCAACCATAATAGGTATATTGTAGGACTCAGAAGTTGGTGTAGACATCTGTCCCACCTCTCTAATCTGTGTCATAACCATCTTCATTCCTCTCAGGTCAATCTCTCTCACATCATTTTCTATGAGCATAGTCTTCATGACATTCTCTGCTGTTTTCTCCAATCGTCTCTGAGCCTCTGCCATCTCCTCCGGAGTCTTGCAGGCTTCACCATAATCCTCAATCAAATCATCTATTAAATCTCCAATTGACACCAGGTTCTTGCCTTCTGAATCCTTGGAATATTTCTGCAAGTCTCTATACATACGATTTCTGTCTGCCAGCATCTGTTGCATAGCAGTTAAGTTGGCAGGAGTAGTTGGAATCTCAAATTTCTGAAGCATATCATACACTTCTGCTTCTGATTTCAAAGCCTGACTGACTTCCTCTCTTACAGTCTTGATATACTCTGCCTCCTGTGCATTATCAGCCTCAACCACCTCAGGATTTTCAGATGCAGCCACAAGAGCATCTCTAAATCTATCTGGCGACATATTCATATATGAATCTGTATTGTCAAATGTGCTCATCTTGGCTGGAGTTATTATATCACCAGCTTCCTGCAAAGCATTATATTGGAAAGCCATCTCCACCTGTTGTGTAATAGATAAATCCTCTCTCTTAAACTCAGATATCTCACCGAAATCATCATCTATCTCATACTCTCGTCCTGTATGCTTGCCACTTCTAACAGCAGTCATTAGATTTCTGAGTGTCACATCTGCGCCCTGGGCTATAAGCGCTCCCACTGCAGCTCCATCACCGGCTTCCACCTGATGTATCAATCGATAGATTCCTATGAAACTCTGTCTCTCAACCTCACTAATCCCCTGGGTTCTATCCAGCTTCCACAGGAATTTCGCAAATTTCTCCTCAGGATTTTCAGCACCATCATTTTCATTGAAATTCTCAGCCATCTCTGTGAGATCTGACATTTTCATATCCAGAGGATTCTTGCCCTCTCTGATAAATGACAATACTGTGGCTGGCTTTAATGCCTTGTACATTTTCTGAACCTCAGCATCTGTGGCCTTCACCCTTCCAATATTTTCAGCATTTATTTCAATCTTATTGTAAGCCAGAATTCTCACAGCTCTCTCATTAGAAGCACTTCTTTCAAATCCCAGATCATCTAATATATCATCCACATTGGCAAATGCCTTCTTGATGGAATCTCCCATGTCTGCTCGAGGAGCAGTCATTACAGTCTCAAATCTCTCCTGAAATGCCCTGAAATCTGCATTTTGTCTATTCTCTGAAATATATGCCCTGGCCTCATTGGTAATGGTATCAATAGTCTTCTCAGCAAAACCATTTAACTTCCATACAAAAGGAGCCGGTACAGCCGCAAGCTCTTCCAATGCGTTGTTAAATGTATTGAATCTGTCCACATTTATATCAGTATCAGCCTCAGTCTCTCCTGCCAGCATCTGTCTCACAAAGTTGGCTTCCATTTCCTTCAGACCATCAATGGCTTCCTGCATAGATAATGTATCAACATCCAATCCTGCCTGAGCAATCTGATAAGTTGCCTTGGTAGTCATTGCAAGTCTGGTCTCCTGAAGAGAGATCATAGACTTAAGCTGACGCAAATCTAATTCTGCAGGATTATTGCCTAGAGCCACCTGATCTACCACAACATCTACAGCTTGCTTGCCAGTTACATCTACAGAAATATCATTTAACTCCTGTGTATATATTACATTTTGCCCATTTACCGGCAAATCATTGTCCATAAGCCACTTGGCATCACCAAGAGTTTTATTATCCACCTGAAGTCCAGCTTCCTCAATAATTGATTCAAACTGAGATAGGATTCCAGAATCTACTGAATTATTTTCCAGAATACTATTAGCACTTTCCTCCATGGATACAACTCTGTCTCCCATAGAAGATGTGGCAAATGTTGCCTGATATGCATTTTCAATAGTAGGATGGATATTGTTATCTATGAGATATTTCTTGGCTCCGTCGTTTAACTCCTCCGGCAACTCCTCCAGCATATTTACCGCCTGAGAAGCCGACTGAATAAGTCCCTGATCCATAGGCAAATCCCTTGAAGCCAATGCTGCCTTTATCATTTCATTACTTTCAGTTTGTGAATTATTTTCCTTTATGCCATCATCTCCACCAGATGTCATAACATTTTCCAGCCTATTGGCTTCAACCACACTGCCTGTCATCTCCTGAAGAGCCGCATCAGATATGCCTCCCATCATGGATACATCGTGACCACCCTTGGCAAGTGCCACCTTGATTTTATCAGCCACAGTTACAATATCATGGACTTCCATCTCCATAGGATTGAAGCCATCCTCCTGCATCTTGGCAAAATCTTCCTCAGATACAGTATTGGCATATACCGCCATCTTGTTGTGCATATCCATGCCTTTGGAGTTGTGCTGTATATTGTTTTCAATGTCATCTGCTACTGTGTCAGATTTCAGAGAATTCTTGTTATATACAGAAGTGGCCAACCCATTACCAATAGTTTTGGGCGCACTAATAGAAGTGGAGACACCTCTGTCCCCCACTTGATTATTCCTGGAATTTATATCATCAGGTATAATTGCAGCAGCTGCTCCGTACATACCTGCTTTCTTATCATCATCTGTCTTGATATAATCAGCTAATTTAATCTGGTCAATGTGCATAAGTATCCTCCTGTTTCTACACATGTTATTTCGGTTCACCCATTGCAAAACTTTAATGGAATATTTCCCAGGTGCCATATTTTATTAATATCACCTGCATAAGACAATGATTATAATTATTTAACAAATGCAATTAACAAAAAAGACTCTGAGAAATAATCCCAAAGTCTCTTATCTAATCTGATATAAAATTATAATTCAGTTCTGCCTTCTAATGCTCTAAGAAGTGTAACCTCATCTATATATTCCAGGTCACCACCCACAGGAACACCACTGGCAATTCTTGTCACCTTGATGCCTGTTGGTTTTATAAGCTTACTGATATACATAGCAGTTGTCTCCCCCTCCATACTGGAGTTGGTGGCAATAATCACCTCATCCACATCTCCCTGAAGTCTCACCATAAGCTCTTTCAGTTTGATGTCAGCCGGGCCGATACCATTCATAGGAGATATGGCACCATGAAGTACATGATATACTCCGTCGAATTTACCTGTCTTCTCATAAGCAGCCAAATCCCTGGTATCCTCAACTACCATAATAAGCTTTTTGTTTCTCTTGGCATCACTACAGATTGGACAGATTTCCTGATCTGTTAGAGTGAAGCAATTCTTACAGTAGTGAATATTTCTTCTGGCCTCTATCATAGAAGTAGATAATTTCTCCACATCCGCCTCAGGCATATTTAACAGATGAAATGCCAATCGCTGAGCAGATTTAGCTCCAATTCCCGGAAGAGTAGACAATTCAGATATTAAATTACTGATTTGCTTACTATAGTATTCCATCTTAGAAAGGCATACCTCCGCCAAAACCACCTGTAATTGCTGACATACTAGACTGCGCCTTGGCTTCAATCTGTCTTAGCGCTTCATTGGTAGCTGCCATAATTAAATCCTCAAGCATCTCTACATCATCTGGATCAATAACTTCTGGATCAATATGAACCTTGGTTACTTCCTTCTTACCAGATACTGTAACTTCAACAGCTCCGCCACCTGCAGCAGCTGTAACTTCCTCTGTCTCCAAAGCAGCCTGTGCCTGCTCCATCTGACGCTGCATCTTCTGAGCCTGCTTCATTAAGTTATTCATATTTCCCATTCCACCGCCTGGGAATCCACCTCTTTTTGCCATTTTTTAAAAATCCTCCGTTTCTATTTCTAGATTTGCTCTCTTAGCAAATTCTTCTACTGCATCTGTATGCAGTTTCTTACCCGGCATACCAGTATCATTATTTTCCAAAATAATATCTACATGCTTACCTGTCAGCTCCTCGATAATGTGATGTAATTCATCCATCCACATTTCTTCCTTCAGAATATCAGCATTTACTGACTTGGTACCCGGTATTTCATCTACTACAATTTTCACCTTGCCGCCTTCATAGGTAACCATGGTGCCTTCATCCTTGAGGACAGTCTTCAGCATTCCTCCACAAGCAGCTACCACCTGTTTCCATTTACCAAGCAAGGCTTTCACTTCCTCTGGCAAAGCCTCAGGCAGAGGTTCCTTCTCCACCTTCACAGACTTCTTGTCAGCACCAGGTACGGAAGTGTTAACCGGTGCCGCCCTAAAACCCTGATCTAATTTGGTTTCAACAGCATTAATTCTATCAATCAAAGCCTCATTATCCTGTTCCATCTCTGGACGGCAAAGCTTAACCAGCGCAATTTCAATGAGCACTCTCTTCTGAGAAGAATACTTAATCTGATTTGACAGTTCTGAAAATTCACGAATAAATCTCATGAGCATAACATCATCCATCATCTCAGCCTCTTCTCTCAAGGCTGCCATCTGCTCACTGGTTACCTCCAGCACATCCTCCATATTGGAATCTGATTTCACCAGAAATAGGTTTCTCATATACCATGTGAAATCAACAACAAACTGATGCAGATCTCTACCCTGAGTAACCATTTCCTCCAGCTGAGCAATAGCTCCTGTCACATCTCTATTATATAGCGTTCTCAATAGCTTACTGAAAATATCATTGTCCACCGCTCCAAGGACTGTGAGGACCTTATCATATGTCAATTCCTCTCCTAAATAGAAGGCTATACACTGATCCAGCAGACTTAGGGAATCACGCATGGAACCGTCTCCCGCTTTGGCCACATAGCGCAAGGCTTTGTCCTCAACAGGCACATTTTCCTTGACCATAAGTTCCTTCAATCTATCCGCAATAGTATCGATGGATATTCGTCTGAAGTCATATCTCTGACAACGAGATAAGATTGTAATTGGAATTTTATGAACCTCTGTTGTAGCCAGAATAAATATTACATACTCTGGTGGTTCCTCCAAAGTCTTGAGCATTGCGTTAAATGCTCCTGTAGACAACATGTGAACCTCATCGATTATATATACCTTGTATCTGCCCTCTGTTGGAGCATAAGCCACCTCGTCGATAATGTCTCGAATATTTTGTACACCGTTATTAGATGCCGCATCAATTTCAAAGACATTCATGCTGGTGCCCTCATTGATTCTCTGACAGCTTGGGCAGCAATTACAAGGACTTCCATTTACCGGATTTTCACAGTTAACTGCCTTGGCCAGAATCTTGGCCACGGTAGTCTTTCCGGTACCTCTTGTTCCCGTAAATAGATAAGCATGACCTAATCTATCCGCTTTTATTTGGTTTTGTAAGGCAGTTACAATATGATCCTGCCCTTTTACATCATCGAAGTTCTGTGGTCGAAACTTACGATATAATGCCATATATGACATAATTTTACCTCAAATCTATTAGTCTCCGAAGCTTATACCTATGGTCTTCGCTTCCTTTATCATTTTGCAGTTTGGATCCACCGACTTAAGCTTACCTGCCACATCCTGAAGTGGCACCCTCTTGGTTTCACCATTTATCATGGCAATCATATTACCATAGTCCTTATCCATAATAGCTCTGGCTGCTGCCGAGCCAAGTCTGGTACATAATACTCTATCATATGGACATGGGCTTCCGCCTCTTTGGGTATGACCCGGGACAGCCACTCTGACTTCTGAACCTGTCCTTTCTGTGATACGAGCAGCAATCTCATATGATACCGAAGGGTATTTAGATTCCGCTCTCTTCTTCTTTAATTCCTTCTTGCTAAGAGCTGCATCTTCCTTGGAAATTGCCCCTTCTGCCACTGCAAGGATAGTAAATCCCTTGCCGGCTTTATGACGCTTCTCAATAGCATCTATGATTTTGTCCATATCATAAGGAATCTCTGGAAGTAAGATAATATCTGCTCCCGATGCAACTCCAGCATACAATGTCAACCATCCTACCTTGTGTCCCATAACCTCTACAATGAATACTCTGTTATGAGATGCTGCAGTAGTATGAATACAATCAATTGCCTCGCAGGCAATATTTACAGCACTCTGGAAACCGAAAGTCACATCAGTTCCATAGATATCATTGTCAATTGTCTTTGGTAGATGGATTACATTTAACCCTTCCTCACGAAGAAGGTTTGCAGTCTTTTGAGTTCCGTTTCCTCCCAGGATAACCAGACAATCCAGATTCAACTTATAATATGTATTCTTCATTGCCTCAACTTTGTCGAGACCATTTTCGTCTGGCTCTCTCATAAGTTTAAATGGCTGTCTGGAAGTGCCTAGAATTGTTCCGCCAACTGTGAGAATACCTGAGAAATCCTTACTCTCAAGCAATCTGTAATTGCCATAAATCAATCCCTTGTATCCATCGTAAAAACCGTAGATTTCCAAATCATCTACATTGTTGCTCAGTCCCTTTACCACGCCACGCATTGTAGCATTCAAAGCCTGACAATCTCCGCCACTTGTAAGCATTCCTATCTTCATAAGTCCTATCTCCCTTCTTACGACAACTTCCCTTAGCAATATTCGCCGTACTCACAACCTGCATTTCTCACTTCAATCTCATCTACTAATTCCCATTCCCATTTTGGTTTCTTGGAATCAGGATTCTTGAATTTCAATGCCTTCTTGTACAATGTAACAGTTCCATATCCGTTACCGCCATTCCATAATCTGTTATGACGCTTAACTCCATCAGGTGCCTCATAATTAACCAGAAGCATATCTTCCTTCTTGCATCGAATGTCAGTATACATCTTGGCAGTTGGAGTCTCCTGAATTATTTTCCAGCGAAGCTCTGTATCACTTTCCTTGCACTTAAACTTGGTCTTGGTTAGAGTCCATACCTTGGAGAAGTTGAATTCATATGGCTCGCCCTCGTACCACATGGCACTTAGAAGCTTTCCTTCCAGGGCAAATTTACCAACCTTTGGTCTGCCTCCACCTATATCGAATACAGAATTCTCCAGCTTGGCTCCTGTAAGCTTACTTGTCAAATTATTTGAAGACAACCATACCCATGGACTTGTGAAATCCTTGCCCCAGTTCTTGTCAGCATAGCCGTAAGAATCCTCTGGTTTCACAATATATGTCTCACCATTAAGTATTACCTTGCCCTCATATGCAGTCTTCATTCCCTCCGCATGCCAAAACATCTCAAATGCTTCTGCATCACGAAGTGGTGTTCCAGCACCATAGCCCACATTGAAAGCAACCTGCTTATCAATCTTCAAATCCCAGAACATCTTGCCTGCATCAGACATATATTCTGGATGGTTTGCGGCATCTTCCTCAGATACATTTACCATTCCCATAGTTCTGGTTTCAGAGCAGAAACAGTTGTCTGCACTTATAAGATATGGCGCATCCTGTCTCACTGTCACATCATCCCAACCGAAGAAGCGATGCAACTGCACATGGTCCTTGCCCCAGGCGCCAACCTTTACCATCATATAGCTTGGCTTAATTCCCTTCTGTTGATTCTCAGGGAGCTGTCCAAATACAGGTTCAGGTCCACCTAACCCAGGATTAATAGTAAAGAATTCTACGAAAAATGCTTTCTCCTCACCAGTCTTCTCATTATGGCCGGTAAATGAATGCCACCACCAGTCATATCCCTGGTCAGCCAGACCGCCATGTAGCATAAATTCATCTCTCAAAATATCAGAATGATTAAATCCATCTCCAATGGTCTCGTGTAAATCCACTGTACTTAAGTCTATGGAAGACGCTTTATCCTTCACAACTCCAGCAGCTGCCACAGCCTTGCCTTCTAAGTCCTCGATACGATGACCCATGAATTTTTCAAGCTCTTTAGCCTTCTCTGTTAACTCGTCAAAATTTTCAAAAATTTTCACGTTATCACCTTCCCCTTAAAAATATTAATACCTATATGAGATTTATTTTATAACTTTATCATTTGCCAATACTGCTTCCTCAACCAGATACAATGGTCTCTTCTTGGTCTCAAGATATGTCTTGGCCAAATACTGTCCCAAAATACCGATACACAGAAGCTGAATACCGCTTACCAACATAATGATACATACCATTGACGGCCATCCTGATGTTGGATCACCGAATATAACTGTTCTTATTATGATAAATATAATTGCTATAAATGCTATCAGGCAAAACAACATGCCCATGAAAGATGCAATAACAAGTGGTGCTGTTGAAAATGCTACGATTCCATCCAAAGCATAAACAAATAATTTCCAGAAAGACCACTTAGTCTCTCCAGCGGCTCTCTCCACATTCTCATATTCCAACCACTTCTTCTTGAAGCCAACCCATCCAAAGATACCTTTGGAGAAACGGTTGTACTCACCCATTGCAAGTATGGCATTTACCACCTTGCGGTTCATAAGCTGGAAGTCTCTGGCTCCATCAACAACCTCTGATGATGAAATCTTGCCCATTAACTTATAGAAACATCTGGCAAAAAATGATCTGATTGGTGGTTCACCCTTTCTTGTAACACGACGGGAACCTACACAATCGTAACCCTCATTTTCCACAGCCTCAAGCATCTCTGGAAGAAGTGATGGCGGATCCTGTAAATCCGCATCCAAAATAGCCACATAATCACCAGCTGCATTTTCCAAGCCTGCATAAATGGCAGCTTCCTTGCCGAAGTTTCTAGAAAATGATACATAGTGTACTCTAGGATCCCTGGCATTTAATTCCTTTACCACTCTCATGGTTTCATCTCTGGAACCATCATCTACAAACAGATATTCAATATCTATGTCTGTCAGTTCCTTCTCAACTCTCAATGCTTCTTCATAAAACAAAGGAATCGCTTCCTCCTCATTGTATGAAGGAACAACAAGTGTTAATAATTTCTTATCCATTTCTACCTCTTTGACATACTTATATCTCCTTGCAAGCATCTAATCGTATGCCTTTTCTTAAAAATCTAGACACTTACACCTGATAGAAATTTTATCACAACAGCGCCAGTTTTACCACCCAAGAGACCACTCTGAAAACCCAATATCCCATTATAATTACCATTTTTCAGATAAATTTTGATTTATCACTTTATTGTGGTAAAATATCGTCATATGGTGTGTATTACATACACAAGAGGGAGGAGAAATTATGGCTAGAAAATGTAGCGTAGAACGAGCCGAGGGATTGATTGGCGGTTTTGCAACAGCAAAGAAAAACATAACAATCCAGTATGCCGGAAGAGAGCGCTCCGAGGAAAATATTTTACAGATGATAAAAAGAGACGCATTATCTCAGGGCGTAAACGACGAGGACATGAATGAAGTTGACATCTATGTCAAACCTGAAGAAGGCACCGTATATTATGTAATAAACAAGGAAATAAGCGGCAAAGTCGCATTTTAACAAAGGGGAGAAAAATGGCAAAAGTATATGTAGTCGCCAACCAAAAAGGCGGTATAGGAAAGACCACTACTGCAACAGCATTGGCAGGTATTTTGGCAAAGAAAAAGAAAACATTATTGATTGATGCAGATCCACAGTGCAACAGCACTACAACATACAAAGCACTGGTCAAAGACCAGGCCACTTTGTATGATGTAATTATAGATTCTGACAGAATCCCAATAGAAGAAGCAATTCAAAAAACAGACAATGGTGATATTGTCGCAAGCGATCCTCTGTTGGCAAAAGCAGAGAAAATGTTAGACGGAGACATCGATGGAATGTATCGTCTCAAAGATGCTCTTGAGGAGGAATATGACTACGATTATATAGTTATCGATACTGCTCCTTCTTTAAATATCGTACTTTACAACTGCCTGATTGCAGCAGACGAAGTAATTATACCTGTTACAGCTGACGCTTATTCTGTACAGGGTCTCAATCAGCTGTATAGCACTATCAAGGCTGTGCAAAAGAGACAGAATCCAAATCTCAAGATTGCCGGATTACTTCTGGTAAAGTATCATGGCAGATCAAATCTGGAAAAGCAGGTTTTGGAAGAGTTGGAAAATATTGCCAAAGACATGGACACCAAGGTATTCACCACCAAAATTCGTGAATGCGTAAAGACTAAGGAAGCCCAGGAGAAGCAGAAGCTCTTAATTGACTATGCACCAAAGTGTAACACAATGGTAGACTACATGGATTTCGTAAAGGAACTTACTAAGAAGCGCAAATAAATATTTATCAAAATAATAAAAGCTTCATGGCGCAAATGGATCCAAACCATTTTGTCATGAAGCTTTATAAATGCTAAATCATCTTAAAACTATGACTTTAGCCTCCAACATATCATTTTTTACATCAATTTTAAAAGTACCACCTATTCTATTTACACTTTTTTGCACATTCATCAGCCCATAACCATGGTTATTCTTATCATTCTTTGAACTATTTCCCACTAACATATTGGTATCAATCTTTTTATTTATATAATTACAAACTTTTATAATATAACTATCACTATGAACATATGAATAAATCCATACAACACGTTTATCATCAACGTCATTTAATGCCGCTGCTTCCATAGCATTTATTATCAAATTATCTATTATTGTACTAAAATCAAATGATGACACAACCTCTTCATTCGGAAGTATTCCACTATAAATCACTTCGATATCTGAATAAACCGTTTTCAGATCAAAAATCAGCGAATCAATCATATTATTGCCTGTTATTATCGATATTTTCTGAGACAATCCTTCTATTCCCATAATGTCATTTATATAGCTCACCAAGCCATCATTGTTTCCACTTTTTGCCATTTTAAAAATATTTTGCAAGTGATAATTCATATCATGTTTAATCGCTTTTACATTTTCTATTGAATTTCTTAGTTCATAATAATACTTTTGTTCTCGCTCAAGCAAAATGTTTTTTTCATTTGTCTCTTTATATAATCTTTCATTATAATACATCAGAAATATAATAAGATATCCCACAAAACACATGATGAAATAACAAATAACCCCAAAAGAAGCAATTATTCTTTGACGCTTTATATTTGTATCATATCTCAGCATTCCGTCTGCATATACATATAACAAATCAACTGCAAAAACAAAAAAAGATGAAACTAAAATCACACCATTTTTCGCAGTACTAATGCACTCAACGTATATTCTATTACTCTTTAGTAGCGAACCTACAACTACAATTAAAAAGCATGTAATTATGATTATTATCACTTTCATCTTTATATAGTTTTGTTGTATATCAAAAAAAAGTAATATATAACGAGAAAAGACTGTAAACAACCCCATATAGCATTGCGTAAAGAACCAATACACTATAGCTTGTGTCGCCGTAACGTCCAAAACAGCTAAACTCAACAATAAGCTTATAACCAATGAGAAAAATACACTATTCCCATCTGTTATTTCACATAAAAAAATGACAATATTTGCAATTACTAATATAACTGTTGCCCCAAAAACATTATTCCAACTCTTTCGTATCTTTTGAATACAAACAAAATATTCAAACAGCAGTATCTCAACCACCGAAAGTGTAAAATATACTTCTTCCATAATAAATCTCCATAAAAAAAAGAGAGACTCCCTCTAGAAATCTCTCCCGCTCCAGGTTATTTTACACATATTTTGACTCGGCGTCAATAATCTATTGTAAACCCAACAACTTTAATAACAAATCAAAAATATCTGCCTTAAAATACATATTCTTCACCCCTTTCATTCTTTTAATATATATAATTATGAACACATTTCATTTAAATATGCCATATAATTATCTACTACTTCTTGCTTATATCGTCTAGATATTTTTAATTCCACACCATTAATTAACTCGACAAAACTTTTTATTGATTTTATCTTATTCAAGCTGACAATCATTTGTTTATTTATTTTTATAAAATTGTGATTTAACAGTATTTTTTCAAAATCTATTAAGCGATGGTCTAATACTAATTTATATTTTTTCGCTTCATTATAAACTTTAGAATATTCTCCATACGATTCAACATAATATACATCATTTGAGTTTATATGCTCTATACCGCTATTGGTTCGAACAGAAATATAACAATTCTCCAACTTATATGATTTTAAAGCAACACATAATTTTTCTTTAACCTCTTGATATTTCAGTGGCTTATTTAAAAAACCAACTACATTTTCCCCAAATGCTTCTGGCATATTATCAATGTGACTTGTGCAAAAAACAATTCGAACTTTTTTATTATTCTGTATATAATAATTCTTTAATTCAATTCCTGACATACCCGGCATTTCTATATCAAGAAACAATATGTCTGGCTCAAATTGTTCTATCATTTCACCTGCATTGAAAAAATGATGTATTTCAAATTCCATCATAGTTTCAGCTACAATCTTGCCGATATACTCTTTTAAAATATCAGCGCTTGTTTTATCATCTTCGCATATTCCAATTAGTATTTTTCCCACTTTCTTCTCCTGAATAGTTTAAGCAATTATTTAATAAAAGTTCCTAAAGTATAACAGTCACTTATTTTGTTTATTTATCAATGTTCTTTTTTTCCTCCGCATAACAACTAACCATAAACAATCCTATGGTAATAATTAATGTTATAACAATCACCATAATATTGTCAGATAAAATATTATGTATTGTTCCTAATGATTAAGGCGAACTAAAAATTCATATTTTCTTATTTTCAAAAAACAATTTATGCAAGGTATTACTTATAAAAGCACCATTAACAATAAGTAAAAAACCATTAAACCTCTTATTTTTAAATCTGAGATATATTTCAACGCTTAATCATCATATTCATCTTGAACAATCACTTTTTTCTTTCCAAACTTATTTCCCAATAATGTTCCAAGACCACCTATCGCAATAAAAATCAAATATGACTGCACATTATCTCCTGCTTTTGCTAGACTTATTGATACTTGTACATTTTCAGATGTTATCGTGTTATTCATAATTGTATTTATAACATCCGAATTGATGAATAACATGCAAAAAATCGTTAATACAGATGCCATGATAACCGAATTAATTACCGAACAAATATATTTTTTTCTCGTACTATTATGACTTTTTAGTGAATACAAGAAAGAAGTTAACGCAACAATTACCACAGGAATTCCAATGCTATAAAGCATATATTGCAATATGTCAATTGTATTCAAACTGAATTTTACATATACAAGCCAAATAATTTCTACAACTATTCCAATTAAATAAATTATTATCATCTTTCAACATCCTCTTTTCTTTGTTTTATATAGTGCTAATTAATATGTTATACATCCAATGAATCCCCACTGATGCATATACATCATCTTGTCTAAATCTAACATATGCCAACAAAAATCCTAATGGAAATCTAATTATAAGATTAGGTAAAAACTCCTCATTGGAATGATATATAAACGCAAAAATCAATCCATTAACAATGCAATTTAATATACATCCAAACATTTTTTTAGTGTGATAATATAGTATAGAACGTAACATAATCTCCTCTGAAATCGCCACACACAGAAAATGTATAATTATCATTGTAAGAGATATCTCTAAGGACTGTCTTTCGAGGCAAACAGCACAAACCGTTATTACCCCAATACAAATAATCAATATCAAATATGTACTTTTTTTTGTTATTATAAATCCTAATTCTCGCCCCGTACATTTTTTTGATATAATCAGAATAAAGGTTGGTATAACACCTAATATTACTATCATCGGAAAAGAAAAATTCAAAAACATTATCCCACACGACGAAACATTATTAATATTACTATTTATCTCTCCTGATAAGCAAAATGACATTACTAATGTAGCAACTATCAGAGACAACAACGGAAGCGAAATATAGCAACACACCTCTATGATTTGTTCAATTGTTATGTCTTTCACAATTTTTTTATTCATCGTACATAATCCATTCTTTTATATTTATTAATTAACATAATCACCATAACAATGATATATGCCAAAAAAATCAATCCCTCCTCTAAAACTCCATTCCAAAATTTTTTTCCACTCAACTCCATCACACTGGTTAAATTCCCAATATACGTAGGAACAAACTTTTGTACACCATCAATATTTGCAATCAACTTAAATATAATAATTATTAAAAAACTTCCCATAAGTGCTTTTCCTTGTGATAAAAACAATGACATATTAGCTGATATTAACATTAGTACAACAATCTCTATAAAAGAAAACACTATCATCATTATCATAAATTGATTTTCCTCTAATGAAGTAGAAAAATAATTCATACTTCCAAACTTGCTATTTCGCAAAAAGAACATCCACCCCAAAGATGCAGAAAAACATATATCCATAATTAATAAAAAAGACATTATTACTAATGCATTGATTTTGCTCGTTATAATACTACTTCTTTTTTCCACTTTGCAATAATACACCGCATCATTCATACTATCTATTTCTCCCGATATTAGCGATGTTGTAAATAAAAAAATTAAAATATAAAAAACAAATAATCCTTTTAATAACCCTAAAACAACACTGACATAACCAATTCCAGAAAAAATAGAATCTCCTATTGTTATAATATTACTTTCTGATTTAATTAAAAAAGCTACTACCAATGGAACTGCCAAAAATAACAAATATGCCACCTTAATATCTTTTCTTTGATACATTTTTCTTAATTGGACTCCCAGCAAATTCATTTACTTGTACCTCCTTTAAAAAATTGGAATAACATATTATTCTTTGTCGATATATCCTTTATCATCAACCCATTTTCTTTTATACAACTTATTACTTCATCTATGATTTTTACATCCTTAATTGTGACATAACAATTTTCAACAGTAACATCTTCCCCAAATTTGCATAAAATATCTTCTGGTTTATTATCGGTAACTATACATATTTCTTTGCTATTCAGTTTATCCATACTGTCATCATAAATCAGCTCACCATTTTGAATGACAACAATCCTATTACATATATCCTCAACAGCTTGAAGCTCATGACTTGAAAACATTATTGCCACACCCTTCTGAGACATATTTTTTAATGTGGTCTTCATTAGTTCCGTTCCAACAGGATCCAAGCCAACAGTAGGCTCATCCAATATTAGCAATTTCGGGTCATTTAACAACGCCTGCGCCAGTCCCAATCTTTGTCTCATTCCAAATGAATAATCGGACACTTTCTTTTTTGAAGCTTTTTTCAGTGATACCATTTCTAGCAATTCATTTATCTTTCCCTGATTATATTTTTTCCCCATTGAAATAGCTAATAATTTTAAATTTTCCTCCCCTGACAAATACTCAACAAACGCCGGCTCTAATAAAATACCCACATCTTTTACAAATGGCTCTCGATACGTTAATATATTATTTCCTTTATAACTTATATCTCCTGTATACGACTGTATTGCACCCATAACGCATTTAATCAGAGTACTTTTTCCAGCACCATTATGTCCTAGCAATCCCACTATATCACCTTGATTAATACAAAAAGAAATATCCTTTAGCGCGTTAAAGTCTCCGTATTTCTTAGAAACATTACAAATTTCAAGCACTTTTTTTTCATATTCACTCATCATTACACCTCAATTTAGTATTATTAGTAATTGCCCAAATCACCTTTGATTTTGGCCGATTTCATGCATTTATTAAATACAAACTTCGAAAACACAATTATAATAAATAAATTACCAACTGTTGTACCAAATAAATATATCTCATTTAAATTTGCTATTTTATTATATATATTTTGAATACACACAATGATTCCGGAAAAAGGCAAAATTGCACTAATAATATATATTATATTGCTGCTCATGGCTGAAAACGGCACTATCAATTCAATTAATGCCATGATATTTATTAAATTTAACAACGTTTCAGTTTTTCTAAACTTAATCGTTAATCCTGCCAAAAAAACACCCAGTGAAATACTTGTAAGAACTGTAATCACAAGTACAAATAATAACTCTACAATTTTCCATTTAGTATTATGGAAAAACAACTGCACAATAGCAAATATTAAGATTGAGTTCGCAGACGAAAATATCGCATTAATTATACTTCTAATTACCCCAACGCTTAATATTGTATACTTTGATGTATATACCTGTTCAAATACACCTATTTCTATATCAGATCTAATACTTGAACTCGGTCCACTTATCAAAGTCATTATAATCGGAAACAAAAAAACTGAGAAAATTTGTTGCGGTTCACCTATTTTGTTTATTCCAATAATTATTAACACTGACACAACTGTAAAAGAAATCAAATTATTAATTGTATCCAGTGGATATGCCTTTAATAGGGTCATTCCACGTCTCAATTCTGCCCTAAACAAATTAATATTCTTATTCATATGATACCTTTCTTAAATAATCTCTAGTAATTCTATATTGCCATTATCTATCTGCCAAGATAATTCTTTATAAAAATCCTTGTCATTAATATATGTTTCAACACGAAATATATTTTCTTCTCTTTCCTCTCTAATATATTTATTCAGACATGAATCTTTATTTTTCAAACATTTATAATAAACAACAATTACTCGTTCGCCACGCTCTACATTACTTATCTTTTCGATTCGTTTATTCTTTATTACAAACTTTGTATCACATACTTCATCAATAAATCTGGAATTATGACTGGTCAGGAGCACTGTACCGTTTTCCTTATTTACAAACTCATTTATATAATTTTTTAAAATGACTGTATTCTCATAATCAAGCCCATTCAAAGGTTCATCCATAACAAGAATCTCAGGATGTCCTAGCAAGGCTACAACAAGAAGTAAACGTTGTTTCATTCCTTTAGAATACGATTCAACCTTTTTATTAATAAAACTTCCCATATTAAACTTATCAACAAGCTCATTTATTAACATCAAACCAGCTTTTTTATTCAAACCTGTTTTTACTGTCCAAAAATAAATCAAGTTATCCATTCCAGACAAATTCCAATACAAAGATCTGTTAGCATCTCCAAGAATACTTATTTTATCTTTTAACGCGATAATATCCTTTTCGCATTTGATTTCTTTATCAAATAAATATATATTTCCTTGATCCGGCAATATCATTCCACTAATCAACTTAATAAAACTTGTCTTACCAGAACCATTTTCACCAATCAATCCAATTATTTGATTTGATTCAATCGTTATATTCATATTTTCAAAAATTTCCACCTTACCAAATTTTTTGAAAATATTAGAACAAACTATCAATTTCTCATATGCCATATGCCCCAACTTCCTTATCTAAACTTAATCAAATAATTATATGTAATTACATAAAAACGAGGTATGGTTTTATCCATACCCCGTACTATGTAATCATCACTAGATATTAAAGCCTTTAATACCTATTCCATAAGAAGCACAAACTCCACCTGTTCCTATACTAATACATGCATTTCCACATTTTCTAAACTTAAATAACATAGCATCATCCTCCTAAACACTTGTACCTTTAATATTAAATCCAACAGTTCCACAAACAATGACACCTGCTGAGATACATCCTGTACCTAACTTTTTAACTCCACAAAATAACATGCTTTTTCCTCCTACTAAATATTTACATATTTGTTTGTATATCCGAGTTCAGCGCAAGCAACTAAACCTACGGAAATACAGGCATAACTCTTTTTTCTCAAATTTACAAATAACATTCGATTCTCTCCTTTCCTTTATCTCTGTCCATTATAGAGATAAATTTTTTGCGATGTTAATACCGTAACTTACACATGCGTTTGCTCCAAAACTAACACAACCTGTCTTATTACGAAATAGTTTCATAAATAACATATGACGACCTCCTTCTTAAGATTTATTAAATATCGCATATACGCAATATATTAACTAGGATATTGCTGATTCAACATGGTGCTTACATCTTCAAAAAACGCTTTTGTCATAGCACAATAATAATCGTGAGAGATAAAATTTTGATTTTTATAATAGGAACGTGCTCTACAACCACCACCACATAAATATCTATGTTCACACTCACTACATATTTCAAATTGATCTACATGTAATTGTTGTAACTCTTTTGCAATTTTAGATTGCATTATTTCACTTAAAGGTTGCTTAAAAGCATTTCCCATTATTAATTTTTCATCATGTAACATATGGCACGGATAAACAGAGCCATCTGCTCCTATACTAATAATCTTGGTTCCAACTTCACAACTTCTTCTCACATCAATACTAGAATTTATAGGCATATCATTAACTGAAACACCTTCTTGTCCTAATACTGTTAATTCTTTTCCTAATAAATCAAGTTGTTTTGATGTCGGTATGTAATCCTTAAACACCTCATCATAAGGTGAACATGTTAACAAGCTAAAGCTAATTCCAACTTCTAACTTACGTGACAGTTCAACATAATCTAGCAAATTACAGCAGTTTTTGCTATGTATAGTAGGAAGAATAGTGGTATTTATTCCAAGTTTTTTTAGCAATTCAACTGAATTTATAAGTTTATCAAAAATGCCTTCATTCCTTATGAATGTTGGATTTTCTTTATTATACCCATCAAATGAAACAGCAATGCTCATCACATAAGGTTTTATTTCAACCAGAACTTCCTCCTTTAATACAGTTCCATTAGTAATTATCTGTATTGCAGGAATCCCCCTGTCCTTAGCATATTTCACAATATCCTTTAAGTCATTTCTAAGAAAGGGTTCTCCTCCTGAAATTATTAGTACCTGTAACCCTTCTGCGGCTAATTCATCAATCGCATGTTGAATGTAGCATATATCAGGATCCTGCAATTTATTTCTATTACAATCATATGAATAGCAACCTAAACAGTTTAAATTACAACGTTGGGTAACATGTAGATATGTGGAAAACAATCTATGTTTTTCTTCATTCGTTTCAAAAAAGTTCATTTCCTTCATAGCTAAAAACAATTCTTTATTTTCATTCATGGCTTGTTCCTCGGAAATTGCCTCTGTATCAATTTTTTCACACAGTCTTCTTCCATCTTCCGTTAAGCCTATTAATCCACCATTTTCGAAATTTCCTATCACGCTAATATTCTTGATATTAAACTTAACTACACTTTTACTAAACTTCATTTTTCATCCATTCTCTATTACAATATATTTATGGTTAATACCCCTTACAACCAGTAAGGAGTTATCCATCTTGTTGCTTAGCTGTATAGCTGCACCTGCCATATATGTTAAGACACATATTGTAGTGCACCCTAGTATGCATCCAATTTCTCCACCTACTTCTTCTGAAGTATCTTGCTCTGAAATTGTTTTTATTTCTTCCATACTTTCCACTACTTTCTACTATTTTACCAGTGAAAAAATTATATCATTAAACATTCTATTATCCCTACCGAACCTTTTAAAATGCATTATTAACATCTCAAGATGCACTTTCTCCTCACCTGTGTATCACCGTACTCCTTACCTTATATCCTCCTATTTATCATCTAATAAACCAGCAATCTTAATCAAACATTCAATAAACAAAAAAACCTCATGAAGAAATGAATCAATTAAAACTCATTACTTCATGAAGCTTATTATATTTACAGTATAATTATCATCTAATTCAGTGTGCCATAAATCATGAATCTAACACCATCCGCATAGTATCTGCTTCCATCTTTGGTTTCATATACATCAGATGAGAATATAAGAGTTTCTTTTGCATCGATGTTTCCACTCATAGATGGAGTTGCAACTACCGCATTTACATTAAACACATGTGATGTACCGCCAATATTTATTGCCAGTTGAGCAGGAAACCATCCCGTGGCGTCAAGATACGGTCCCTGTTCCTTGCCGGAAGCACTGTACTGTGACAGGTATTGACCATTTTGCATGGAAAAGAACTGCAATATCTCTTCCTGATGCGCCTCAAGGCAAGATGCGGCTATACTATCCACTGAAGTTTTAAACTCAGAATCTGCTCCGGACTTCAAAGCAATTGCTCCATCCGTATCATACAGCTCACCTGTAAATCCGTATGTTGCCGAATAATTCTGGTCAACAGCATTGTATGTCTGGGTAATTCTAAGTTCCATGCTCTTCGCATTGTCGGCTATCACTTGAGCCAGGCGCTGATCTTCCAGAACAAGTTCACCTTCTACAGTCTCACCGCCGGAGACCATATCCTCCGGGGAATCCTCCTCTGCAACCACAGTGTCCTCCGGCACATCATCAGACTTACCCGGTTTGGATGTATTATCCCTACCTATCACATATACAATTACCATCACAACTACGACGGCGACTGCCGCTATAACTAGCAGAAGTCGCCCAGTAGTACTTTTAAAAAAGTCTTTCATATATTTCACCTGTTTGCCATAGTTACTATGCTTTCAATACAAATTATGAGAATAATTCCAACAAAGAATCCTTAACCTCATCCATCTTGGCCTGTGAATCTGCAAGAGATGTTCCCTTTACACCAAAGTAGAATTTAATCTTTGGCTCTGTTCCTGAAGGACGGATACAAGCCCAAGCATTATTTTCAAGCTCATAATAAAGTACATTTGATGATGGAAGACCAGTTGAAGTCTTCTCACCAGTAACCATATCTACTCTCTCGTCAAGCTTGTAATCTCTAACTGCCAAAACCTTGTATGAGCCAAGCTGCTTAGGTGGGTTATTACGAGCATTTGTCATCATTTCCTGAATCTGTGCTGCTCCGTCCATACCCTTCAATGTAATTGCCTGCTGGCCCTCACGGAAGTAACCGTATTTCTCATACATATCAAGCATAGCATCCCAGAGAGTCTTACCCTGCTTCTTGTACCATGATGCAACTTCACAGAGCATCATAACTGCAACTACAGCGTCCTTATCTCTAGCATATGTTCCAGCTAAGCAACCATAAGATTCCTCAAGACCGAATACATAATTGTTGTTCTTGTTTCCTGCCTGCTCGAACAACTTAATCTGCTCACCGATGTACTTAAATCCTGTAAGGACTTCAATAACTTCTACGCCATGAGCTTCTGAAATAACCTTTGCCATATCTGTTGTTACAATAGTAGTAACAAGTGTTGGATTAGATGGCATAGTATTTGTAGCCTGACGCTCATTTAGGATATATTCTGCAATAAGCATTCCTGACATATTTCCTGTAAATGAGATATATCCACCCTGTGTAGGTCCATCATATCCTGCTGGAGCCTTGCAATATACACCAAGTCTATCAGCATCTGGATCTGTTGCCAGGATAATGTCTGCATCAACCTCACCTGCAAGCTTTACAGCCAAATCAAATGCCTGTGGAAGCTCTGGGTTAGGATTTGGAAGAGTTGGGAAATCACCATCAGGAGCTTCCTGCTCCTTTACTACATGAACCTTCTCAAATCCAAGCTCCTTCAATACTCGTCTAACAGGCACATTTCCTGTACCATTGAGTGGAGTATATACGATTGTGAAATCCTTGGCCATCTCCTTGATAACCTCTGGATGTATAGACTGTGCCTTGAGGTTAGCCATATATTTATCCTCAAAGTCCTCTGGAATTACATTGTAAAGACCGGCTGCTGTAGCCTCAGCCTTGTCCATTGTCTTCACCTGATCAAAGGATGTAATCTTGGCAACCTCTGCCAGAATTCCTGTGTCATGTGGAGGAGTAATCTGTGCACCATCTGCCCAGTATACCTTGTATCCATTGTATTCACGAGGGTTATGACTTGCAGTAACCATAATACCTGCAGTACAACCAAACTCTTTAACTGCAAATGATACTTCTGGAGTTGGACGAAGTGACTCGAAAATATAAGTCTTGATTCCATTTGCATTCAGGCAAAGAGCAGCTTCATCTGCAAACTCTGGTGACATGATACGAGAATCATATCCAATTGCAACTCCCTTGTCCTGGGCATTCTGTGAAATAATATAATTAGCCAATCCCTGAGTAGCCTGACGAACTGTGTAAATATTCATACGGTTTGTTCCCGCACCGATAACTCCACGAAGTCCACCAGTACCGAATTCTAACTGACGGTAAAATCTGTCTTCAATTTCCTTCTCGTCTGTCAAAGCCTTCAACTCAGCTTTGGTATCCTCATCAAAATAAGGGTCTGTACACCACTGTGTATAAATGTCTTTATAGCTCATTTCAAATTCCTTTCCCTATAAAAATTTTGTTACACTCACTTGGGTTCTATTATATTTCAAAATCCAAAAATCTACAACAATTCGCTGCGACCATCTTTCTTTAACTGGTCCACAATCTTCTTCACATCCTGGGCACGATTCTTGTCGCAAACCAAAATGGCATCATCTGTTTCAACCACAATGAGATTATCAACTCCAATTGTAGTTATAAGTCTCTTTCCTGAATAAGTAATTGTATTGGTTGTTTCAATCGCAATATGATCTCCGGCAAATACATTGCCCTTGTCATCCCCATCATAAAGCACACCCAAATTATCCCAGGATCCCACATCATTCCATCCCATTTCTGCAGAGATAACCTTGACTTTGTCTGACTTCTCCATAATGCCATAATCAATGGAAATACTTGGGATTGTAGGATAGACCTCATTAATAATCTGGGCCTCATCCGCGGTGTTAAGTCCTGCCTTGATTTGCTCTAAGCAAGCATACACATCAGGAAGCAACTCCTTGAACTCATCAAGAATAACTGAAGCCTTCCATACAAACATGCCAGAATTCCAAGCATACTCTCCACTCGCAACATACTTCTCTGCTGTGGCAGCATCAGGTTTTTCCTTAAACTCAACCACTTTCTTGGCGAGATTCTCATCACCCTTTTCAAATCTGATATATCCATATCCAGTTGAGGCAAATGTTGGTGTAATACCAAGTGTAATAAGAGCATCCTCTTCATCAGCAACTTTGATAGCTTCCTTCAGAATCGCTGTAAATGCCTCTTCATTTTTAATAAAATGATCTGATGGGAAGATAGTCATAACACCATCCCCATATTTCTCTACAATCTCAAGAGCCGCGTAACCAATACAAGCCGCTGTATTTCTAGCTGATGGCTCAGACAGAATATGATTTGGCTGTATTCTGCCATTTGTAGCTTCAAGCATTTTCGGCACTTGATCCACATTTGTCACAATAAATATATTGTCCTTGTCAGTCAAAGTTGAGACTCTATCAATAGTCTCATTTATCATAAGGTCCTTACCGCTTAAGTTTAGAAGCTGCTTAGGCTCCTCATGTCTTGATAGAGGCCAGAAACGGGTTCCGCCGCCTCCTGCCATAATTACTCCGTATGTGTTCATGATGTTCTCCTTACATGTTTATATATTAGTCAATAATACTTCGCATCGACCTTTTATTTTTATCGTTTTTCTACCAGCCGATGCAAATATAGAATCACCTTTTTTTATATCAATCATCTCATAATCTGCAATTATTTTTCCACTTCCTGACAATACAACAACAGATGCAAAGCTTGCATTATCCATATAAATAGATATCTCTCCATCCACAGTATATTTCCTGCATTGAAAATATTTGCACAGGCATAACTGCTGCTGAAGCTGACCATCAATTAATTCTGGTTCCTCCAAGCCAAAAGCATCCTGCTTATATGCAGATGTAGTCATAACATCCATGGCTTTCTCTATATGAAGTTCTCGCTTCTTGCCATCTTTGCCCACTCTGTCATAATCATACACTCGATAAGTACTATTAGAATTCTGCTGTATTTCGCAAACCAGTATTCCAGCACCTATTGCATGGATGGTTCCTGCCGGGATAAATATTACATCCCCCTGTTTCACTTCCACACGATTTAGAATATCTATAATGGTATTGTTGGCAATTCGCTCTCGAACCTCTTCCTTTGTCACATCATGCTTGAAGCCACAATATAGGAATGCACCAGGCTTGGCATCCATAATATACCAGACTTCATTCTTGCCAAATTCCTTCTCATGTACAAAAGCATAATCATCATAGGGATGAATCTGTACTGAAAGAGGATTCAATGCATCAATAAACTTAATCAATATCGGGAATCTATCAAAGGTTCTACTCTTCCAGCCGCACACCTCTGCTCCGTACTTCTTTACGAAATCTCCAAAAGCCATTCCGTCAAAAGGGCCTCCTGAAATTACGCTCTGGCCGTCCTTATGAGCAGACAGCTCCCAGGACTCCGCAGTAATTTCATATGGACTCTTCTTGCCAAAGTCTGTTACTAATCGATTTCCGCCCCAGATGTAATCCTTGAATATAGGCGACATCTTGTATAATGATGGAAGCTTTGAATCTGTCTCCATCTCATCCTGATGCACCATGTCTCGCTCGTCTATTTCTTCACCTGTATCAACCTCAATTATTATGGCTGTAATATCTCCATCGTTATATAGACGATGCAACTGATTTGGCAGTACATTAATATTTTCACCAGATCCAATCACCTGATGTACACCATCAATCTCAATGGATAGCTGCCCCTTTATAACAGAATATCCTTCAGTTCTTCTCTGATGTACATGAGCAGACAGTGAGCATCCTGGATATAATTCTATCTTTCGAACTCTATATCCTGTAGCCTGAGCTATTAACTCTCTGGTTCCCCATGCCCTGTAGGTTTTCGGATTATATTTTAAATATTCCCTAATCTCCTCAGAGGCCTGCTTCATTGCTCCTTTTATATCCTGTTCCAATTCTTTCTTGGTAATATAAATAGCATCCTCAGTATTAATTACAAAGGTGTCCTTCAACCCATTTACAACCACCAGTTTTCTGTCTGTATTATTGATAACTGTGGTATTCTCACAAGCCATTTTCAATACATTTTTCTGAGATCCAAGAAGTGGCGACTTCTCATAAGATTCAAAGTTGGAAATGTCCTGCCATTTACAACGAAGCTGAACAACTGATAAATTGTCTGCATCCTCAAGAACAGCTTTCTCAATATGAGTTCTATCCAATGTAGACATTTGGTTTCTATTTATAACAAAAACTCGACCATCAGTTTCTTTTTCTCTAGAAATATGTTCAAATGTCTTTTTAGACCATTCACTTATATTTCTTGAAGCCATTTCAAACGCTTTACGTAATATATCTACATTAGCAAGAATCATTCCGCCATTCCACAGCACATCATTTTCTGCAAAAATCTTGTCAGCCATTGCTTCTGAAGGTTTCTCTATAAAACGGGTCACAACAGAATCTTTGTGTCTAATATATCCATAATTAACATCCGGTTCCTCTGCCCGAACACCAAATAATACTATGCGATCATCATCACTTAACTTCTTGGCATCATAAATAGCTTCGCTATAGCCCTCTCCTGTTATCAGCAAATCTGCCGGCAATATAAATACATCCTCATCCTCTGAAATCAAATTCAAAGCAAAAGCTATAGCCGGAGCAGTTCCTTTGCTGCTCTCCTCCAGCACAAGTTTATATTTAATTCCCTGGAAACCCTTCATCTGTCCTTCGACAATTTCTCGATGCTTAGAGTTTGTAATTATAATAAACTCATTGCAAAAAGGAATATTTCTAATTACAGTCTCCTGAAATAAAGAGTTTCCGTTATTCTGTTGTATAAACTGTTTAGGATAATTTCTTCTGGACAAAGGCCAGAGTCTATCTCCTGCTCCACCTGCTAATATTATCGCTTTCATCTATTCTCCCTCAATTCACGACACTTTATTCTACCGCTCAATTTAACCAAATACATATTCACTCCAGCCACTGCAAATGTAAGTGCATAACACATCATCATTCGTAGGAAGTCATTTTCAATTTCCGTAAACGCAAGCATAAATTAAATAACTGGTAAGTGCCAAATAAAAATCGGCATACTAAAACTTCCAAGAAATTCAACCAATCGATTATACCAAGGTTTAAACAATGTCATATCAGACATTACAAGAGTTATCCATATTATAAAACAAAGCAAGTCTTCTTTCAGTATAAAATAATTCTTGTATGCGAAATATAATGGATAAATATATGCAACCACAAATACTAATGTACCAATAGACTTTACCGCCTTTGTAACATTGTATTTCTTCACCATCTGGCCAATATAATAAATAACCACTCCTAATAACATTCCCATAAAAGCTCTAATAATCTGATCTGGAAAATGTTGACTAGTATAATCATCACTAATTATATAAAATATCCCCACAATTACTGTCCCCAGAACAATCTTTAATCGTCCATTTGGAATCAAGGTAAAAGCAATAATTACAGGCAAGGTAATAAACATGGCCGATAAAAACCACATAATAAAAATATGCGCTGCATCAGATTTCAATGCTGACAAAAACGATATCTCCATCAGAAAATCTCTAATAATAATCAGTCTGTCGATTGTTTGACCATTACAATATGCCTCCAACACCTCACCTGCGTAAACACAGACTATAGCAGGTATAGTATAAGGAATAAAACGTTTGAATTTATTAAAATCATAAACTAATACAGACTTCAAGCTCTCATCTATATACGTACTTCCTTCGAAATGTCTGGCAGTAAAATATCCCGTTACTATAAAAAAGAATTCTACAAACTGATAAGAAACAGTAAATGGCCATATTTTCTCAGGACTTAAATCGTTCCAGTAGTGCCCCATTATAATAAATAAAGCTGCTATAAATCTATATAATTCTATTTTACAATCCTTTTTCATATATCACCTATAAAAGCTTCTTTAACCCAGGTATTCTCTTCATGACAAACGAAATCATTAAGCTGATAACAAATATTATCAAGTCCCACACTACCGCTGCAGGGAAAACTCCCACATAATCACTTAAAAAAGCATCAATAAACTCCGTATAATATCTTACATTTCCTTCCACGAGATACACTCCAAAGATAGCTGAACCAACCATTGTCACCATCTTATAAGCTCTCGTCGAAACGCTTGCATTATCAATTCTTATATCAAATAAATATTTAATCAGATAAAAAACTGTAATATCCAAAACAAGCGTCAATCCGCAAGTATATAAGCCCTTATCGTATGTCGTAAACTCCTCGTATGGCATATTTCTATATAATGTCATAGTGACAAATACAACAAATGTAACTAAACTGGCAAATAAAAGCTTTTTTAAACCTGTCGAATTATATTTCTCCCTTGGCACTCTGTTTTCAAGATAATAGCCCACTAATGGGAAGATAATAATCCTATCAAAGAATGGTCTCTCAAAGAACATACTATAAGACTCATATCCCAACAAATATAAAACAACCGCCAAAGCGCCCTCGATTAACAAATATAAAATAATCAAATATTTAAAATCATCCTCGCTCATTGCCTTCACGAGTTTTCTAAGCAACGGCAAGATTATTAGAAAAGCGAAATATGTATATAAAAACCAATACGATGGAACTATATTTTGATTAATTGTATTATCAGCCAAATACTTAACTGATGCTTCCGCTTCTCCTATTGAAAGCTTATAGGCAAACTGTATAAGAGAAAAAATGACGATTACCCCAAATATTCTTAACACTCTCTTTTTATAGAGATCAGCTATAGATTCATCTCTGCCTAACAACAATGCACCCGAGATCATGAAAAACACAGGCACTCCAATGGCTATAAACTCTGCCACAATCATATAAAAAATTTTAAGAGGCATAGAACATGGTAAAGCATACAAAAAATATCCACGCTCATTTGTGTGATTATATATCACGCATAATATTGCTATAATTCTCAAAATATCAAAATAGATTTTTCTGTTTTTCATCTTAGCCTCTTATTATTCTCTCACATTTATCCAATAAAAATTGCACTATTATCGCCACAAATATATTTGCAATCGCAAATACTAACCAAGTGATAATCGAACTATAATCTAGCTGAACATGTCTAATATTTATAAACAATTTTATTACAGCAAATACCGGCAGGTTCCATAAATAAATCGGAAATGATATTTTACCAAGATATTTTACAAAGGAATTATCTGACCAATGCTCAAGTATTTCTAAATTGGTCATCAAAACAAACAGACCAGTATTTAAGAGTAAACTACAAGCATAATTATTAAATCCATTCCTTAAATAAAAACCTATATATGCCAAAATAGCAACTAAGGCAAATCCCAAAAGCCATGGTCTACTTTTGTCTGTCAATAAATCCTTATATATTAATGCTATAAGGCAGCCCAAAAAGAAATCAAAGTATCCCCTTGCATTTGAAGTATATAAAAGCGGCACCCCTAAAGGACGTGTTAACAAAACCATTCCCATAACAATCACCAAAGAAAATCCTATAAGGTTATACATCTTGTTACTCTTTGTGATTTTATTAATTCCAAAAAAGATGCAATAACATATCATTAATATACTAATATACCATGTGACACCATTAATCGATAGTCGATCGTGGTCGCAAATCCATCCAGAATTCAGTCCCAAGGCACTCAATATAAATGCTTTTAATGTATTTCTGCCATCATAATAATCCATTATTGCATATGAATTATATAGATAATAATTAATCCATTGTGCTGCAGCCATAAAAACGACTGACAATATCATCATAGGATATATACGTCTGATCCAGCCCTTTAAATATGCACCAAAACTTACATATCCACTAGAAATCTTCTCAGCATATGCCCCATAGATAACAAAACCGGATATAAGGAAAAACATCTCTACACCTATGTATGAAAACTCACCCAGAATAATCTCTATATCCTTAAATCTAAATGGACTAGTACCAAAAACAACAATGTAATGATATAAACAGGCCAATATTACCGCCACAAATATTCTTATTAAATTAATGGAATAATAATATTTCCTTTTCACCTATAAACCTCTTGCCATAATTATATATTCATCTGCATAATAACAATTCATATCATACTTTAAAGCTTCCGACTCATCTTCTATCTTAAATATAAATATTTCATCACTGGTCGGATGCTCAATCTCTTTGTTCCTGTATAGCTCAATTATTTCCTTATTGCTTCTAGCATAATAGAAATCACTCGTCGTCATATCATTGTTTAATGCATAATTTCCAAATTCAAACATTTCAAATATATTCATATCTGACATATAAATAATATGCTTAATCTTACTCTTTGCAGCTATTTCATCCCATTTCTCATCTTGTAATAATGACTCATGTGTCTGAACAGACGAATATATATTATGCTTATATGTTATTATCTGTCCCAAATCATATACTTGTATCACTAATAAGATAAATAATAATGCACCCGCTAATAGCTTCTTTTGATTGAGAACTTGCATGTAGTAAATAAGACTGCAAAACATCACTATATACATACATATCCAGGCAATTCTGCCTGTCGCTCTAAAAACAGACCAGGCCTTTAAAATGATTTCTGGCAAGCCTAGATTATATAATTCAACCTGCCCCAATCCCGCTCTAGGTGATAAAGCAAATATAATCGATAACAATGAAATAGTCAGTAAAGAAATAGTTAAACCCTTATTCCCAAAAAGACCTCCTGATGTCCTTAGACCAAATATCCCAATGCCTACTACAAAGACTAACAAAAAGATAAATCCAGCTCCCAAATAGCTATATCCCTCATCCGGCCACTCTGTTAAAAATGGTAAATTAGGAAAAATATTTGCCCCACCATCTACAATACCTGCCGGGTTAAAGAAACCATTTAAATTAAAGGCATATACACCAAGCCCCTCCTTGGCATTGGATGTATTCCCAACAAATCCACCCAAAATATATACTACTACGCCTGCAACCAAAACATATGTTATAAGTAATAAAATCTGTCTTATAAGACTTGACCTATTAATGATGTTTTTTAATACTATTCCAAACAATATAATTCCATTTATCAAAACGAAATAAATATGAACACTTGCGGAAAGAATTGCAATCACGCATATTCTTCTGACGTATTTCCAATCATCATCATCTGACTTCCAATTCAAAAAGACTTCTAATGATAAAAGGATAATCCATTGGCCCGCCAAGGCAGTATGATAATACATCCTCTCCATCATAACCGGAACAAACAAAAACATGCTTGAAGACAATATGAGCACAAGTCTATTCTGATTGTATTTCTTTAAAATTCTGGCAGCCAATATACCCTGAAGTATATAAGACATGAGTCCCCAAATTCCAAAGTATTGAAATTCTGATGGCAAAGCAAAGGCAAATAATTTAAATACAAGAGCAAATAATGGAATTGAATCCGTAAATATTACAGACATCTCATTCGGATACGACAGATTATCTATGATTCCAAGTGGGAAATGCCATGCAGACAATCGGTATGCCTTCCATCCCAAATAATGTTGTGTCAAATCCGCCCCATTATATAACCAAGTCGTATATGTCGGATTAAGGATTCTCACCCCGTATATAATCACAAAAACAAGGGCTGAAATAATGCCTATCTCAAGATATAATCCATATTCACTTTTATGAGCCTTGTATATCTTATCTACCATCACACAATCTCTATATTATCTTTCTTTTCGTTTCAATAATTTAATTATTAACCATGCACTAAGACCACTCACAATCACTCTTCCAGCAAGCCACAAGCCTTCCTTTAAAATGACTGGAATATATGCGCCTACATAAAACTCTCTAACATGACAAATATCACCTATCAAAGAATTAGAAATAAGCAGTGCATTCAAAGTCGATTCATTAAAATGCCCTAATGAAATAGCAATTACTCCAATATTTATCAATAAATAATATAGGATTGCCCTATCTTCCAAGGCACAGACAGTAACCATCATGAAGACAAAACCATATATTAAATATTGAGGGCTATAATCTATTAATAAATAGAAATAGAAATATAAGAGGTCTATACATAAAAGTAAAGCTCTCATAGTAAGATCTTTACTAATTAATACCACTATAAAATAGACTAGCAATGTCACAAATGTCAAAAGAATATAAACCGATATTCCACATATATTAACCGCCTGAAGCTTGGGTATAAAATTATATTCATTGACTAATTTTGAATAAGTCAAAAAATCGTCTATAAAAATGATTTCTATTACACGCTCTAATATTATAGGTCCAATGAATAAGACTGTTTCGCAAATCCACTTGGTCTTGTCATTATTCAAAAACTGCTTTTTAAACAAATAAATAAAAATCGGAGCAATCGCCATTATTGGAAAAGCTTTTATCATAAAGGCAATTGAAAAAACAATACTCATCCTATAATAAGATTTGTTGACGCCATAATACAAACCTAAAGTCATAAATAAAAGAGCCAACAAATCGACCTGTCCCATTGCCACACCATAAACCAATGTCAGAAAAGATAGACCTATAAATATCTCAATTCTATTATTCTCGAACCCGCAAGCTCTCATTGTCTTACCAAGTATAAAGCCTGTAATTACTAGAGCCAGACTGAGAATAATCTTATACCAGCTTATATACACAATTAATGGCACACTAATCTTACATAGCTCCACAATATAGACCGGAAGAAGTATCACTGCATCAATTGCATTAATTACGATCCCATAATTCGTCGGCAAATTAATCTCTTGTAAATTATTCTGATAATTATGTAAGTCGCCATGACTAATTGTCCTAAGCAATTCAACCGCCCATCCAACGATGGCATTCGCATCATAATGTCCTATTGTAAATACAAGCAAGATAGAAACTATGGCGTAGATTAATATGAAATTTCTCTTTTCATATAATATTTCTTCCATTAAAACCAATTTTCCCTTTTACTTTTTCAAAACTCTTTGTGACAAAATGTATAAGCATCCTGTTGCCAATGCCGTCCCCATTATTGCAACAATTAAAGCAATAAATTTGTTTGCAAATATTCCGCATACTGAAAATGCTCCCAAAAGGAATATCTGATGTGTCAAATATATATAATATGAAAAGCGATCAGACTGCTTCAAAAGCTTCTCAAATCCTATCAATTGGAATCTGCTTCTTACGAATTTATAAATATACACTAATACAATTATTATTGCCACACCAAGGAAAGCATGTGAAATCTTATACAACTGATAATGCAGTTCACCATATCCATTGGCATTAATATAATCCTTGTATCTGCTATCTCCTATCACATATACGATCTTCATTAAGAGTGCAGCAAGGATAATAAATACATTCAATATAGATAGCCATATTGATTTTACATTCTTCGCCATTCTGCCATAAATTAATCCAAAGAAGAAGCAAAGTGTATCCCATGGCTTATAATAGGTACCATAATTATAAAAGAATACCAATATTCCAAGCATTGTCAGACATACAATCACAAATACCTCTATAGGTTTCTTTGTCTCCACATAATCTAACCACTTAAGAAATAGCGGAGTCATAATATAGCAAAACAATATATGTGATATGAACCACAAATTATTTAATGCCATATACGAACCTTCTGCATCAAGACATACTAGCTTTAATACTATATGCCATGTGCAATCACTTGGAATAAATATACGTCCAATTATGCAGGCAATAATCACATATATATAATATGGAACCAATATTTTCTTGAATCCCTTTATAAGAAATGCAATCGGATCATCAATCTTTCTATTGGCATAAAGAAGTCCTGAAATAAAGAAAAACATCTGAACTGAAACATTAAACCAAAAAGTAAGCCCATCGCAATAATACTGATAATAATGGCACAGAAAAATAAAAATTGTGGCCATAAATCTGGCAAAACTTATTGAATAATCCTTGTCTTTTGTATTCTTAAAATTTGTGTTGATATGATACTTTTCCATCCTATTTACTCCACCTTAAAAACTAAAGAATCCCACAATGCCATTTAACCATGCTGACAGTTGCTGCATAAATCCATCTATGTCGACATCATTAAATGGTATAAACATTATTGGATATACAAATAAAAGCAAGCTCCATGACTTAGATTTGTATTTCTCATAAGTCTCTAATAATCTCTTACAAATGAACAAATCACCCATTGCCACAAGTGAGACAATAACAATGGCATAATAAGCTATTGTAGACATCACCCATCTACCATAATCAATCTTCAGCAAATAGTCCGGCAACATCGTAAGTGCTCCTGCTGCCACAAAGAAATATTTAATCTTATCCGCTCTACTATTTACCCCTTTAAATATACCTTTAAAGAAATCGATAGCAATCCAAATCCACGGCAATGACAAAACCACAAAAAATCCCATCTGCATAATGTTCATCTTGTGCCATTCCCATTCATCCTCAGCCAGGTCGACTCCTAATACTTCATGTTGTAAAAGTGTAGAATGATAATGTCCATCTAATGATACAGCTCTGGCATCCGCCAAGACATCATTTATAATTGCCGCACCATTTGTTCTACTGAACAATTCAAACCATAGAAATAATCCTGAACAAATGGCAAAAGTAAGAGCAAAAACGACACCGTACTTAATTTTTGCCTTTTTATCTCCATCAAAGAATCTACATATCAATAAGACCAAAGCAATATTGAAATACATAAATACAAATCCCTGATGAAACATCACTCCTATGCATGATATAGGAAGCATCATCCATACAGCCTTATCTTTTATCATGACAATAGCTGAAATAATAGCCACGGCCATCATAAACAAGTCAACTCTAAAGAAATTATAAGAACTAGTAAATGTCGCTACAGTAACAACGTTTAAAAGGAAAAGTATAAATACTAACGGCTTAAAATACTCTTCCTGACATCTCTTCAAAGCAAAATACATAAAATAGAACAATAAAGCATAAAAACAAGCAGTTACGATTACTGCAAAGACCAATACAACAGAATAATCCATCATGTTAATTGGCAAAATATCATTTAACAAATGATATATACTTCCCAACAATGAGCGTGATGTAAAACCATACCTGTATGATAAAGCCAACATAGTAGAATTATAGGACCTCACCACACCCTGGTATGTACATACCGCTATAGCAAAACAAAATATAATATTTGAAAGCATTATATTTCTAATCTCTGTCTTTTTATCCATCATTCTATGCCCCCTACAGTCCTACAAAAGTCTCAGCAAACAGCTCAAGCGGTCCACTAACCCAAAAACACATAACGATAAATGGATAGGCAATTACAAGCCCCATAAAAGGAAGTCTGGCCCTAATCCTCTCTCGTATCTCTTCGTATACCACAAGCACTATCTGGTCTTGTTTAATTAGTAAAACTGCTAGCGCAAAAAGATAATAAATAAAACCATAGAAAATCACTCTGCTATAATCAGCCAAAAGACCATAAACTAATATAGCTGGTAAACCCGCCGTGAAAAGACATATATAGGCACTCTTCTTCCCAGCTCTATTTAAAATTGCCATCATCATCTTTATTGCTATAATCGCATATGGAATCATAAGTAGGCATACAAAAAGAAATTTCTTTAATGACAAAGCATACATAGAATCTGTTGTAAAATATCCCATTTTTCTTGATACTGCCAAACCTAGTAGAGACAATAATATATTCACAATAGCATATGCTATGAATTGTTTCTTTTTTGTCCTTATATATTCATAAAATAGAAGAGCAAAAATAAGTGCTGCCACCGTCACTAATGACATCGGACATATAATTCCCATTGCCAAAGACATGACTGGCATAATAATCCAATACTTCTCTATGCACACGATGCCAATCATAATCATTCCAATTATTAATGCCACGACGTCCATTGTTCCGAAATAATTAAGATTCGCAAACATAGGCAAAGCAAAGACAGATATAAATGCAATCAAATATCTCATATCCTTTTGATAAGCCATATCTGTCTTTGTAAGCATAATCGCAAATAAAAGCATTATGACTATCATATATATTCCTAATAGAATTTTAGCAAATGTATAATTCTGCAATATCCCCATTGGTGCAGAATGAAATAACAATGTACGGTCAAAAAACCTCAGTAATTCAACTATGGCAAGCATTATCATTGCCACAATAAATTTCTTATTATCTGCTCTCATTTACCAGATTCCCCTTCTTCTGTTAAACTAATCAAAAATACCGCCAAGGCATAAAATAATATTCCTAATTCTCTCCATTCAAGAAATGGATGAATTGCGCAATGGTTATATACAAGTATTAACCATGCTATTGGAGATAAGGCTACTAATGCAGTTATGAACAATAAGCCTCTATTTATTTTCAATCTATTCTTCTTTATAACTACCAGAACCAGTGTAAAAACTATTAAAACAAGACAAACAGCCCCAGTCTTGATATTAAAGAAAATATCAAAATTAACCTTCAAAGACATAGATGGGGTGGCATTATATAAAATATCCTCTGACATTTCCTTCGCACCAACTCTATGCATAACATTTGCAAGACCATCTGCAATCACATTTTCCTTGGTAAACAGAGTCGCTGCAATCCATTTCAGTGCCCAAAAGCCTCCATACCCTAGCCCAAAAGACATCCCAGTCTTAATGCATTCACTAAATTCATGACCTACAGACTTATCATGACTTAATAGAATATATGTTAATAAGACAATTGCATAAGCAACAAGTGGATATGTCAAAAAGTCAATAGCCGACAAGAGCATACCATCAATCAAAAACACATAATATATACTCTGGTCTTTTCTTATCCCCCAGCTCTCATAATCTCCCGATTTATCCCAAGCCAGTAATAGAAGCATGGAAATAGACAATACATAAAAAACAGCAGATAACTGAAATGAAAAAACTATATGAAGAGGGTTCATCACAAGGCCAAACAGTAGATATGCCATCGCATAATTTCCCAGTCTCTTATATAACATGATAAGTATCATTACATTTATCAAAGCCAGAATTACTGCATTTATTATATAGATTTGTTTTAAATTAAAAAGCATAAACAATGGCTTTAAAACCACTAAATATCCATGCCAATATCTCGGATATATTTTATTATCAGCATCCGTATATTCTCGATCACTGGCATGACTTATCAAATTATCAATCCATTCATTTAACGTCCCCTTATAGTAGTCTGCTGTCGGATTCAACATGGCATCATTTAGCGGCGAATTTGAATTAGGATATATAATCTCATGCAAAATAATAATATTGGTTCCTGTATCGTAAAAATCATAATATCCTGTATTTTGAAGTGTCGCTTCATCATTTTGAGCCCTCAGGGTCCATTCGGACTCAGCCACATGTCTAGCCATGCTATCTACAGGCAGTTTGTAGACTAATGTCATTAAGGCTACAAGCACTACCGCAGATACTACAAGCACAATAAACATTCGACTTATATTTTTTATTATTCTTCTCATTTACACCCTCTATTTCCTTTTATAATAATCTCTTTATCACAGGAATTCTACCTATTAGCGCTGCATATAACCATGATGGAATTAAAACAATCAACAAATAGATTGCTATATCAACAACAGGATATATTGTAAGCTGCGGCATATTCCATTGGAAACATATAATAATCATTACAAAATGTATAAAATACACAGGCATTGTATGACTGCCTAGATGTAGCATAAACCTGGTCACCAGACTTTCCTGATTGAATCTATTCCTTTTAGCATGTTCAAATACAGAAATGCTTAAAAAAATAATTGCCGGACTATAATAGGACAAATACTCTATTCTAGCCACTCCAGAATGCTCCATATCATATATAGTTGCATATATTGCCAACAATACTATAATTGTTCCACATCCATCAATCATTCTCAGTAGCTTTAGAGGCAGCCCAAAATGATATAGATAATAGCCCAAAACCACAAAACCCGTATAACTTACGAACATTCCCAGGAAATTGTATCCGTCGAACATATTATATGGTGTTACAATAAATCCTTCTTTTCCACACAAATACAGAGCATTACATATGATCCAAATAATAATAAAATATTCTATTGTTTTCCTCTTTGTATTGTTTAAGAATTCCTTTAAAATCGGCGCAGAAATGTATATAGCAATCAAGGCGTATACATACCAAAAATGAAATTCCAAATTTGCTCTTGCAAAATCACATATGTAGGACTTGATAAAATCTATAAGCCCCATACGCTCACCTGCTATATGTAATCTAAGAAGCTTATAAATCACACCATATACAAATGCTGCAAACAAAATACGTAATATTCGATTTCCATATAACTTTCTAAGTGATACATCAGATGTAGGTTTCGTCAAGAATATTCCAGTAACCATAAAAAAAAATTGGAACTGAAAATCTCGAACAAGCATATATAAAAGTATATGCTGATAATCCTGATAAATCTGATTGCATTCTCTCAACACTTATATGTATGAGCACAACACCTATTATTGCCCATGCTTTTAATACATCCAGATATACCTCTCGACCATTTCTTACTTGTTTTTCTTCCACAAATTCTCCCTCACCTTAAACTTAATACCATTCCAAATCATTACGCAAATTAAAGTCACTGGCACTACAAAGACCAGATATACCGGCCATAATTCCTCAAAGGCAACTGGTAATCTATCATATAATTGGCCAGACACATCGTGGAATATATATAAAGTCAAAAACTTATCAAAAACCCTAAGCACTATAAAATGAATAATCATTATAGCCATAGAATTAATTCCCATATACTCAAATACTCTATTGATCCAAGCGACATTTTTCACTTGAGCAGCTAAACACAAACACATGTATATAGCTATAGCACAGCAAATATACATATATTTGAATACATGTCCTATAGTCACATCCACCCACTCAAATCGGCTAATATAAAAAGTAATAAGTGCTGCAATTAACCCTAAAACCGGATCTAAATATTTACATATATCTCCAATATAATTCCTGCAAAAATATCCCATATATATAAATGGTATAATCTCAAAACATAGCTGAATGTCAGCAAAAAGTTTTACATGATTTAGAACCATTGGATATCCAACTACAGCCATGACAATAATCGGAATCAACTGAACCAATAACTTGAGCAAAAAGGACCCAATCCATTTCTCCACTAATCTTGATATATATATAATGAATCCCAGTAGGATTGCTGAAATGGCTAAAACCGGCAAAAACCATGCTGGCCCAAGTAAAACCTCAGCACCATTTCCTGTTACTGCAAGCAATATCTTGCTTATAGTCTCAATCACGCTATACTTCTCGTATGTACTAGGCTGCAAGCCCATATCAATCAAGGGATTATGAAGTAGTATTGCAATAATATATAAAAAAGCATAAGGCAACCACAAATTCTTTAACTTATTCTTGGCATTAAGTAAAGGTCTGTCACCATATTTCTTTTCACTGTAAAAATAACCTGATGCAAAAAAGAAAACTTGCAAATGAAATAGATAAATGTAATGCTGGGCCCACATACATGTATGACCTATGATTACGCATAGAATAGCTATTCCTTTTACAGTATCCCAATATTGTCTGTCTAATGTAAATTCCTTTGTTTCAATCATCATTTATGCTCCAAAAAACCTTGCAATCACATCTAATCCATTCATTATCGCCACATCAGAAAAAGGCATAAACAATAATGGATAAACTAATAGCAATGCTGATGCAGGAACTTTTTCCCTTACACGAGTTCTGACATTTCTCATCTGTCCTAGGACTAATTCATCTCGCTCTACTATCAAGAAGAGTAAGATCAACAAATAATAAATGACTACTTCATAAACCAAATATCCATACTTAATCTTCAATATAAACTCAGGCAATATAAACACTGCACCTAACTGGATTAATCTATATACTTTATAATTCTCTTGATTTCTCACGCAATTAATCAAATCTGTAAAAGCATGTCTGCCTATAAGCAAATATGGACTAGCCACTAAGAGCAAAACTAATAAATCTATATAATTATTACCATGAAAACTCCACTCAGGCAAAATAGAAGAAGCCTCTCTAAGTGTTCTTGCCGCAAATACCACATCATAATTCTCTGGATTAGCTGAAAGCTTGTATCCCATTTCCAAAGCCTGATCATAAACCTGACTTAATCTAAGCAAACTAGCTTCTGATGCAAGCCAAAACAAAGCACTTAAAACCATACTGACAAATATATATTTCTTGTATACATCTTGTCCTTTCACTCGCCATCTATATGTCCAGCAAATCAAAATGAGCGGCATAATCTTGAATACATAAGATGGATTAATAAGCACTCCTATTATGTTTAATATGCATACCAACCATTCAAGTTTCCCTGAGAATATCAGCATCATAGAAATTAAAGCCACAATCATCATATACATATCATAGCTTCCCATTGTATCACCTGTGACAAACATACCACCGAATACAATAATTGCCAATATCAGATAATCTATAGCCACGTCTCTATTTGTCTCATCTACTCTTTTGTATATAAGAGTAAGAAGCAATCCTGCAAGGATTAGATATACAAAACA
>JAGBNK010000017.1 GCA_017634455.1 Lachnospiraceae bacterium | reverse complement strand
TCAGTGATTTACCGTCAGCGGTTATTTTTTGTGCTGTCAAGGGTGGCGTCCGGCTACTTCAACCTATATATCTACAATTTTCATGGTTCATCTGAGCCTATTTTTTATACCCAGTTTTTTCATAGATCATTTGACACTATCGTAAGAGCAGCAAGATCGTAAGCCTGAGCCATCCTTTCACCACCTTCTGCATTTGGATGCAGATGGTCACCCTGATGGAAGGATTCTTTCACATAAGACGGGTTATTTTCATCCCGAAGCAGTTTATCAGCATCAAATACAAAGTCAAAGAGTTCGCTGGTACGAACCCATTCGTTGATTTGAACACGCAGAGCCTCCATTTCCTGAGTGTATCCTTTTTTTACATAGCCTGTTCGTGGCGTCAGTGTCTGGGCGACAATGCGGACTCCCCGGCTGTGAAGCTGATTTGCGATAGTTGTTACAGCGGTTACATATTTATCAAAAGAGATCACTGATTCTGTTTTCTTCGTGTAATAGGCAATATCATTTACACCCAATGCAAAGATTACTGTGTGGAGATTAGTAAAACTCAAAACGTCCCGCTCAAATCTGGCAGTACCCATTTCGCCATAAGAACTGCCCATGAATCCTGGAACCTCATAAAGCAGACAGTTTCCGCTGATTCCTGCGTTCATCAGAGAATATTTTCCACCATAGGTTTTAAAAAGCCGTTCGCGCAGGGGTTTTACCCATCTGTTCATAGCAGTAATGCTGTCACCAAAGGCAACGATCACCTTAGAGGATTCCTCTGACTGCACTTCAATCCGGTCAAGAGAAACCACAGCATCGTAGAGGTTATATTGTACTTTATAAGATTCCTTCTGTATTTCTGGGAGCACTTTATCCATGGTATGATTGCCGGGATAGGCAACTGCCTCCTCCAGTGTCATGTTACTGTCCTGAACTTTTGATATATAGTAAATCCGGATTTCCAGCTCCTCACCGGCGGAAATCGGAATCGAAACCGGGTCGGAATAGGTATATCCTCCTTTCTTTATGGAAAAGCTGGTCTTCCCTTCTGTCGTAATATCGTATTTTCTGTTCTTGCACCAGATAGTTACAGCACCGATATCATAGGAGTGTTTTCCGTAAATGTTGGAAAAACGCATTCTTATTGTCCCGCCTGATATCTGGGAAGTTACTTTGAAAATAACTGTTTTCTTTTTGCCCTGCAGCATGCCCTTTGCAAAAGAAGGTGCTGCGGACTGACTCCATATGGTTGTCCAATTCATTTTTTTTACCTCTACTTTCTTTTAGAATAATGTAAACTGCAGCAGCTCTATACTGCCTTTTTATAATTTTTTGCTTATGTGGTATACTATGCTAAATGGGGGTGATTTACGTGGAAAGTATTATTCATCTGTATTTTAATAATACAGAAGAAATCAGGCATAGAGACGGATCTTTTATCGTCAATTTTCTAAGTAATCGAACGGTAGACCGGGACTATTTTACCGAACTTTCGATAGCAGTCAGTGTCCATACTCGGGAGGAGTATCTTTTCTTCAATTACATGGATCAGAACTCTTTCTGCATTCACACCCCGGCAGAAAGTGCTGTTTTTACGGAAACGTATCTACATAAGCATAATTTTTTTGAATTAATGTATATAATGCGCGGAAAAGCAACTGTAATGATTGAAGAGGAAGAAGTTACCTATTCCGCAGGAAATTTATGTTTGATGAACCGCAATACCATGCACCGTGAAACGGAAATGGCAGATGCGGACATTATGTATATCAGTATTGATCCTTCCCTGATTGTCCAATGGCCGAAACAACTGGCACAGCCTTTTCAATACAGAAGCATTCTTAACCGTTTCTTCACCGAGAATCTGTCTGAGAGGGCTGGAAGTAAAAGGGATTATGTGGATTTTCAGCTGCTTGGAGAAGATCAGATTCCGACCATTGCGGGGGAAATCATACAGGCTTATACCCAGAAGAGGATTGGTTATCAGTTTGATATCTACTCTTCGCTTCTTCGTCTCTTTGCTGTATTGGAAAATCCAGAACAATACAAAGCAACCTATGTATCAATGGGTTACGGCCGAGAACTGGTTACTCTGGAAAATGCCAAGCGGATCATTGAAGAAAACCACGGCGTTATCCGAAGAACAGAACTGGCTAAAAAACTGAATTACTCCTGTGAGTATATTTCACAGATCATCAGGAAACATACCGGTTACACTTTCAAAAAATACTGTCAGAAAGTGCAGCTGCAGGAAGCTGCCAGGCTATTAAGAAGTACAGATTTATCCGTCAGTAAAATAGCAGCTTCCCTGGGATATGAAAATCGAACGCAGTTTTACAAGATATTTCAGGAGGAATATCAGCTTACCCCGTCTGAATACCGGAAAACAAATCATTAGAAAAGGAGTTATTTTCCGTTTCTTTCAAAAAAGGTTTTCATTTCCTGCCGGATCTGATTGGTTATAGGATACTTTCTGTAGATTAAGACCGATATTACACCCAGTATTGCAGGTATCAGACCCATGATGACAATAAACCAGTTTAACATGGCTGGAATCCGGGAAACATCACCGGCGAAGCGGTTTCCTTCTTCTACTACATAACCGATGCTGGTGAGAACGATTCCAACAATGGCTGTCGAGAAAGCGGTCTGCATTTTCGTAATGAATCCATCTGTAACGGTTGTAAGGGCGGAACGATCTTTGCCGGTTCTATAAATTCCATAGTCGACAACCTCCATCTGCACAAACGTCTGTGGTACAAAGTCCGTACCGACACCGGTCGCCATGATAAACATTGTCAGGAAGAACATCCAGGGAGCACGCTGCAGCAATCCGGTAATCTGTGCGATAAACAGAATACAACCGCCGATTGACTGAATGGTCAGGAGAGTACAGGTCATTTTTACTGGATCCTTAAACAGCTTCATCAGAGGTCTGCCGAGGAGGGCACCAAGAACCATAGGTACGACTGTGATAACAGAGGAAATACCGCTGTACACTGCAAAGAGATCCATATCTGCAATACCGGTAGTCAGATCTGCGCAGAAGCCCCACTTGATATAATAGGTAGGAGTTGCGAAAATCAGTGACCAGATAAAGCCGGCAAAGAGACCCTTTAATGCAAAAATTACCATCGCTTTGTTTTCACGGAACAGATCAAAGAAGTCTTTTATATTCAGTTTTTCGGCAGAATTCTGTTCCACATAGTGTTTTTCCTTAACCATAAACCATCCGATCAAAGATATGACGGAGGTACTTATAACAAGGAGAAAAATTACCCGGCCGGCAGCATCATGATAGCTCATACCGCCTGAATTCAGCACAATGACAGCTACGGTAAATACGATATTGGCAACTATGCCGGTGAAGAAAGACATCAGCCGGGGACCAATTGCCAGTTTCGTTCGCTGGTTTTCATCGGCGGACATGGTTCTGTAAAGCAGGATATCCTTATAGAAAGAACTTCCAATGTCATAGATGAGATAAAAGAGGATCACCCATCCGATGAGGACTGCAGGTGTTCCGATAATCGCATTTGGAATGGCAAAAAGTGCGATTGCACCGATGGATTCCATGATAATACTGATGAGAAAAAAAGGTTTGTATTTGCCAACTTTTGTCCGCTTTGAACTGTCAATAATGAAGCCCTGAATAGGGTCGTCAACCGCATCGATAATTCGTGCTGCCATGAGAAGGACAGTCGCAAGAATAGATGCGTAACTGATACCTGAATACTCGGTCATGTACACCATAAGCATGGATGACATCATTACACCAGTAATGGCATTGGTGAATGAAAGCGCAGTTGTGGCGAAACAGTCTTTAAAACCGATATACTCAGTTTTTTTTACTTTCTCATTCGTCATATTTCCCTCCGTTTTAATTTAAAAATTAAGTTGAATATATAATAAAATATGGAATAGTATCGAACAATGTCAAAAGAATCCCCGTTTTTATAAAACTGTATCAAAATTTACACGCTTTAAAACAAAAATAACACAACAGTCCTATTCTATTTTGACGCGTGTGCACGATTAGTGTATAATAATCAGTGAAGAAGGGAAGTGATTTTATGAATATTAAAGAGATAAGGCGCTTAACAGGATTATCGCAAACTCAATTTGCAAAAAAATATCACATAAATTTAGGGACGTTACAGAATTGGGAGCAGGGAATTTATAAAACACCAGACCATTTTTTGTATATACTGCAGAGATTAGTTGACGAAGTTGATTATAAAGATAAAGCTACGGAGCAAGGATGGTTTGAATCAAATTTACCAGAATATTTACAAATAGCATTAATGCACTTTAAACGCGGGCAGAAAAAGCTTGAAAATGGGGAACAATATAATCATTATGATATTGATTTTTGTGAGTTGCAAAGTAGTATTAATGTTGCACAAGTTGAGCAAGAAATCACTGATCAGCAGGCGTCATATTTTCGCTCGAAATATTTAGGGATAGAATAGGAGCTTTTATGGAACAAATATATAATTTTAATCAATATCAGAAACTAAATAAAAGCTATGGTGGAGCAAATGGTAATAAGATTTGTATTGTTATTGATGATGAAAGATATATGTTAAAGTTTCCATCTATCGCTAATAAGAATGAAAATATGAGCTATTCAAATGCCGTTGTTTCTGAATATCTAGGTAGTCATATTTTTAATATGTGTGGAATTATAGCTCAGGAAACACTTTTGGGTACATATCAAACAGGTAATGGAGTGAAAGTTGCTGTAGCATGTAAAGACTTTACAAGGCCAGGAATTCTTCTGCAGGATTTTGCTAGTTTAAAAAATCAGATACTTAATACTTCAAGAAGCGGTAAGGGAACAGAATTAACTGAAATTATTGATTCTATAAATGAGCAGCAGTTGATACCTAACGATCTATTGATGAGCCATTTTTGGGAGATTTTTGTAGTTGATGCATTAATAGGTAATTGGGATAGACATAACGGTAATTGGGGGTTTTTGTATAATGAAACAAATGATACTGTATCATTGGCTCCGGTTTATGATTGTGGTTCTGCATTGTATCCTCAAGCAGATGATTTGGTTATAGAAAGTGTTTTTTCTGACGAAAATTCTGCTCTAGAGCGTGTATATAATTTCCCAACATCTGCTATTGTCGAAAATAAACATCGAATTAATTATTATGATTTTTTGATGAGTACAGATAACATCGATTGTTTAGTGGCACTCAAAAATGTATATCACAGAATAGATATGAACCAGATTGTTGATATGATTGAAAACACTCCTATTATTACAGAACGCCAAAAAACATTTTATATATATATGTTGAAGTTGAGAAAAGAATTAATCATTGATAAAGCATATGAGCGTGCATTAAAAATTGTTCCCGATAGAGATTCTTGATGTATATAGTAACTTGCAAAATGAAAATTGTAAAAAGGTTTATAAACGAACAAAAGAAAAAGGAGCAATCAATATGATTGCTCCTTTTTTTGCCCTCGAATAGTGAAAGGAGCACTATTCGGGGGCATCCCCCTTATTTTGCATGCATTAAAATTGTGAGTTGAATGTGAAATGCATGCTACTCCTAAAAACTCAAAAAAGTCTATTTAGCAATTACATTTTTGGTAGCTATAACATCTACTCCGGTACCGCATACGTCAGCTAATACTACATCGCCGATGGCAACTGGAGCTTCCACGCATACATTTTCCAAAGCTTTGGCAACATCGAAAATCATTCCTTTTGGAATATCTTCTCTTGTCTTGCAAGAAACCATTGCAATCTTGCCGTTCTTTACACGAACAGAAGATGTGACGATTCTTGTAGGATTTGTTACTTCCTTGCGAGCGTAGATATCACCACGCTTACATGTGTTACCTGTTACATCTGTTACTTCACCATTTTCAAGTGTTACTGTTAATTGGCATCCCATAGGACAGCCGATACATGTTAAATGTCTTGTTTCCATCCTTATGCCTCCTCAATCTTTATTGTGATATCTGTTAAATCAGGATACTCAGCAAGCTTGCTCTTCAAGAGAACTACCTGCTCCATTTCTCCAGGTGCCATAACCTGCTTCTTGCGCTTGTTAATAAGCTCATCACCGAAGTATGTAGCAATAGCGCAGTTCTTAAATACCTGTTCAACACGGAATCTGACTGTTACATTCTCATCCATTTCTTCTGGACGAATTGTGCAAGGAACAGTGTAACGAACGCCGCAGGCAGCGTTGATCTTAACTTCCTTAGCGCCAACAGTTTTGCCTTCCTTGATATATTTAGCAGCGTTTTTGCCGGCATTTGTAGCTTCCTGAGATACGAAGTCAACCAGGTCATGTACGTGAAGTACATTTCCACAAGCGAAGATTCCTTCGATGTTTGTCTCTAAGCTATCATTTACAATAGGGCCAGAAGTAATTGGGCTCAAATCAACGCCAGCTGTCTTTGAAAGCTCGTTTTCTGGGAGAAGACCACATGACAGAAGAAGAGTGTCACAGTCATAATGGATTTCTGTTCCAGGAATTGGCTTACGATCAGGACCAACCTCAGCGATTGTGATTCCTTCTACTCTTTCCTTACCCTGAATATCTACTACAGTGTGTGACAGATACAATGGAATATCGAAATCATCCAAGCACTGTACGATGTTTCTCTTTAAACCACCTGAGTAAGGCATAAGCTCTGCAACTGCAAGAACCTGTGCTCCTTCAAGTGTCATACGACGAGCCATAATAAGACCGATATCACCAGATCCCAGGATTACAACCTTGCGTCCTGGCATATATCCTTCAATATTTACAAGTCTCTGAGCTGTACCTGCAGAGAAGATACCGGCAGGTCTGTATCCAGGAATGTTGAGAGCACCACGGCTACGCTCGCGGCATCCCATAGCCAGGATTACAGCTTTAGCTTCTACAGTGAACATACCATCAGTTTTGTTCATGGCTGTTACAACCTTGTCCTGGCTGATGTCCATTACCATAGTATTTAATTTGTACTCGATTTTTCTTCCTTCAACCTGTGCGATAAATCTGCTGGCGTACTCTGGGCCTGTAAGCTCTTCCTTGAAAGTGTGAAGACCGAATCCGTTGTGAATACACTGGTTCAAGATACCACCAAGTTCATTATCTCTTTCAATAATTAGAATTGAATCAATTCCGTTATCCTTTGCTGCAACGGCAGCTGCCAGACCAGCAGGACCACCACCAACAATTACTAAATCATAATTCATTTTATGTGTCCTCCTTATATCTTCTTGTTGTATCCAAAGACAATCTTTGAATTCTTACCGTTTTTATCTACATCAAACATGCTCATTGGCACTTCACGCTCTAAGATTTCCATAACCTTTGGAGAGCAGAAGCCTGCCTGGCAACGTCCCATTCCTGCACGAGTTCTTCTCTTGACACCATCAAGTGAGCGAGCGCCCAAAGTTCTGTGAATTGCATCAAGGATTTCTCCCTCTGATACAGATTCACAACGGCAGATGATCTGACCGTAAGCAGGATTTTCTTTAATAAGAGCATTTCTCTCTTCAATTGACATGTTAGAAGGATTCAAGATTCCTTTTCTAATGCCATTGAAGTTTGGATTCTTCTCAAGTCCAAGTGATTCAGCAACCTGTGTTGCGATTAACTCACCAATAGCTGGAGCTGATGATAAACCAGGAGATTCAATACCAGCTGCATTGAAGAAGCCCTTTGCATCTTCGGCTTCGCCCAGGATGAAGTCTCCGCCATCTTCATGAGCTCTAAGTCCGGCAAATGATGTAATTACCTGACGGTAAGGTACATTCTTCACTGAAAGTGAAGAAGTAGGAGCTAATGAATCAAGACCTTCCATTGTAGTATTGAGTGCTTCCTTGTCTTCTACGTCCTCAGCTGTAGGACCAACTAAGAGGTTTCCGTGAACTGTTGGAGTAACCAATACACCCTTGCCCATCTTAGATGGTAACTGGAATACTGTATGGCTTACATGATCTCCTGCAGCTTTGTCCAGAAGCATGTACTGTCCGCGTCTTGCTGTGATATGTAACTTATTCTCGCTTACCATGTTGTTAAATGTATCTGCATATACACCAGCTGCATTTACAACAACCTTTGCTTCTATTGCTTCTGTGTCAGTTGTAAGCTTGTAACCATCAGCTGTCTTTTCAATGTTCTTTACTTCTGTATTTAAGAAGAACTCAACACCGTTGTCAGCTGCATTTTCTGCAAATGCCATTGTAAGATGGAATGGACATACAATTGCACCTGTTGGAGCGTAGAGAGCATCAACAACATCGTCTGCAATGTTTGGCTCCATCTTCAGAAGCTCATCTCTATTTATAATCTTTAAATCAGGGACACCATTTGCTTTACCTTTTTCAAGAAGCTCCTGAAGTCCTGCAGGATCCTGATCCTTGGTTCTTACAACTAATGAACCATTTCTTGTAAATGGGAAATCCAAATCCTGTGCCAACTGATCCATCATTTCATTTCCGCGCACATTCATCTGTGCCTTGAGGCTGCCTGGTTTTGCATCAAATCCAGCATGTACAATTGCGCTGTTTGCTTTAGATGTTCCACAACATACATCTTCTTCTCTTTCGACAACGCATGCCTTTACATTGTACTTTGATAATTCTCTTGCGATGGCGCTACCGATTACACCAGCGCCAATGATTGCTACATCATACATATGTAACTTCTCCTTCCTATAAATACACTTTAAACTACAGTGATTAGCCCATGTGCCAAAGGGTTGAAGGCACAAAAAAAGCAAGGAAAATAAGACGAGACCTGCTCGTCTGATTTACCTTGCTCTAATCTCTGGTAATTTGTTAAGTTTGTAAACTAATTATATATCCTTGGTTTCCATATGGCAATACTTATTTTATTAATTTATTTTTTAACAATCTTTTGGCGGAAAATATGGTAGTATGTTTAGTATGAATATTACAAATAGAATTTATTACAGCTACAGATGTAAGTTGAAAATGGGATAAAATATTTCACAGAGATTTATGCTGTAAATGAAGTTGAGTTATATAGAAAGAACAGAGGGAGATACATGGCAAATAAGGCAAATCAGAAGTTAAAGTTATTATATATATTGGAAATGCTTCGACAGAAAACGGATGAAAATCATCCCATAAGTACCAAGAATATAATTGCGGAGCTTGCTCGTCATGATATAGAGGCGGAACGCAAGAGTATATATAGAGATATAGAAATCCTTCAGGAAGCGGGAGTGGATGTAATCAAGGCTGAGAGAAATGCTGGCTACTATATGGGAAGTAGGAAATTCGAATTGCCGGAGCTTAAACTTCTGGTGGATGCAGTGTTGGCTTGTAAGTTTATTACTGAAAAGAAGTCCAAGGAGTTAGTTAACAAAATAGAGACTCTTGGCAGCGTCTACCAGGGCAAGGAGCTTCAGCGACAGGTTGTGGTTTCTGACAGAGTCAAGGCTGGCAATGAGGGAATCTATTACACAATTGATGTTATATATAATTGCATCAACAATAACCACAGATTGAATTTCAAATATGTAAATTGGAATACTGAGAAGAAATTGGAGTATCAACATGATGGCCAGGTATATGAAGTGAGCCCTGAATTTCTGTTGTGGGATAGTGAATATTATTATCTTGTTGCATATGATCACAAAGCGGAAGATATAAGGCATTATCGTGTTGATAAGATGCGAGCTGCTTCTGAAAATGATGAAACACGTGGAGGCAGTGCCCTGCGCAAGAAGCTCAAGAAATCAGATTATAGCAAGAAGCATTTTGGAATGTTTTCTGGGGAGTCTAGAGAGGTTACCATGAGAGCACCTAAATCTCTCACTGGTGTATTGATTGATCGTTTTGGTACAGGAATTAACCTGCGTACTGATAATGAGGATGTAATTGTCCGTACTGAGGTTGAGGTGAGTGCACAATTCTATGGATGGTTAGTAGGATTGGGCGGTAGCATCAGACCGATTTATCCAGAGGATGTAGTGGCGGATTATAAGAAATATTTACAAGACGTCATTAATAATATTTAGAACTATCTATTCTGAAGTGGTATCAGTGCTGTGTGGATTGCTATATTTCCATGCAGCCTGGGCTACTTCCATTAACATTTCCTGACCTTTAGTATCCAAGAGTCTATACATATCTATAAGCATAGCTTCCTCAGAGGTGAGTTTGCCATGTTTTGTATCAACATCTGCGATTGTTCCGAGAAGATAGTCTGTAGAAATATCCAAATAAGCAGCGATGCGTTTTAATGTTTCATAATCAGGTCTGCGTTTATTTACAATATATCCGGAAATAGTATTTGGAGCGACATTTACTTTGACTGCAACTTCATTTCTGGATACGCCGCGTAATTCAAGAGCATAAGCTAATCTATCACCAAGTTCCATTTTTACCTCCTCATATATGGAAATATCCACAGTTATTATGATAGATAAAATGAGAGGAAAAATGGACAAAGTGTGCCGAAACGCGACGGAGAGTCGCGAAATGCCACATTTGCAAAATGTATACACAATTAGCGCAAAAGTAATAAATTTTTCTGAATAAAGCCTTGCTCGAAATAAGTAATATGGTATAATGATTACATGATATTAAAACGGTATCAAATTTACGTGTAAAGGGGTGGTCATTATGAAGATTACGATCACAGGCAAGAACATTGAATTAACAGAAGGACTGAAGGAGGCAGTTGAAGAGAGATTATCTAAATTAGAGAAATACTTCGCACCAGATACCGAAGCACATGTTACAATGAGTGTGGAGAAAGAAAGACAGAAGATTGAGGTTACAATCCCAGTAAAGGGAAGCGTAATCAGAGCAGAGCAGGTAAGCAATGATATGTATGTATCAATTGAAGTGGTAGAGGAAATCATCGAGAGACAGATGAAGAAATACCGCAACAAGATTATCAGCAAGCAGCAGAATGGGGAGAAATTCTTCGCCCCTGAATATCTTGAGAAGGATTTGGACGATGATGAGGAGATCAAGATTATTCGTTCAAAGAGATTTGGCATAAAGCCAATGTATCCAGAAGATGCATGCGTACAGATGGAATTATTAGGACATGATTTCTTTGTTTTCCTGAATGCTGAAACGGAGGAAGTAAACGTAGTATACAAGAGAAAGGGTAATACTTACGGATTAATAGAGCCTGAATTTTAGAGGGACAGATAATTAAATAATGAATAAGGGAGGGCGTCGCAAATTGCGATGCCCTTTTTCAATGCGCCACTAGAGCCATAGAAAACCTGGGATTATAATGGGACATAGGGGGAGGTGGAAATCTATGGCAGATACATCTATTGGGGAAGCTATTCGCAAGAAGCGAATAGAGTTGAAGCTGACGCAGGAAGAGTTGGCAGATGATATTTGTTCTGTGGGATATTTATCCAAAATAGAGAATGGTATGAGGGAACCGTCTAACAGAACTGTGCGCATGTTATTGGAAAGGTTGGGGGCAACCCAGGAATTAGGATTCAAATCTGGTAACCAGGTGGAAGACTTCAGACACAATGTGATTCGTATGGAAATTATGAGGGCTATTGAGAATCATAATGTATATGAGGTTGAAGAGAAGCTGTGGATTATGAAGCAGCTTATGGATTCAGAGGATGTAGCGGACCTGCAATTCTATGAGATGGCAAATCTGATTTGGCTAGTGATGTGCGGTGTCAAGATAGATGACTATGAGATGCGCTGTTATAAAATCTGGCTTATGAGTCGCCGTGAGGAAGATTTTACCAACGGAGTCTGTGCTTCGAATTTAAATAAAACAGAGATGTGGATTCTGTCAAATATTGCCACAGGATTTGCATGGAAGAATCATTTTGAATTGGCTTCAAAGATTTATTTGCATATATATTGTTCCATTCAAAATAATGAGGATTTGAATAGAACTATGAACAAGGCCAAGGCTATAATGTGTAATAATATAGCAGTGTGTATGGTTCATATGAAGCATTATCAAAATGGAGTGAATTTCTGCAACATGGGCATGAAAAATATCAAGTTCGATGGTGGCTTCATGATTATGCTCCACCTCATGAGAGTTCAGATGGAGATTCATAAAACTGAGAAGGACGGTAATAAATCTCAGGAACTGAAATATATAATAAGAAGAGTTTATGAAATATGCGAGAAAGAAACTGGGGGATGCATTAATTATGTGGATGGTCCCGGCAAGACCATAGAAGACAGACTGTGGGAAGGCCAGCTTATAATGTCTCTTTAGGCAAAATATAGTCGAAAAATAATACATTTAATTGTATAATATATGAAGTTAGTGATGATATGGCAAATGTGTAGTTTTATGCATTTGCCATATCATTTACAGGGATATTTAAAATGTGGAGGACTGTATGGCCAAGAAGAATTTCTATGCAGTAAAAGTGGGAAAGACCCCTGGAATATATACAACCTGGGAGGAAGCCAAGGCTCAGGTGTCAGGCTTTCCTGGAGCGGTATACAAGGGTTTTGTAACAGTAGATGAAGCCAAGGCTTACATGGGCGAGACTGATGCTGAAGAACAGCTTTCGATTTTTGACTTAATGGGACAGGGAGCTGAAACTGACAATGGTGAGAAGCCGACATGTGGAGCAAATATGCCTGAGGCTTATGCATTTACAGATGGTTCTTATAATATAGCTACTGGAGTCTATGGCTATGGTGGCTTTGTTGTAGTAAATGGACAGGAGAGAGTGCTTCAGGGGAGCGGTGATGATCCTGAACTTGCCAGTGGCAGAAATACAGCAGGTGAGGTCATGGGAGCTATGGCAGCCATAAGAGAGGCCATTGATATGGGTGTGACTCAGCTGACTATCTACTATGATTATGAAGGCGTTGCCAGATGGGCTATGCATCAGTGGAAGACTAATAAACCTGTGTCCATTCAGTATGTGGCTTATGTGGATAGTGTCAGAGACCAAATCAAGGTAGACTTCGTACATGTGAAAGGACACACAGGAATACCTGGGAATGAGAGAGCAGATAGATTGGCGAAGGAAGCAGTGGGGATTGAATGAGAATAAAGAGATTATGTGTCATTTTATTAATATCTATAGCTGTGTTGATTTGCCTGGGAATATGTTATAAAATAGGAAGTCCTAGCAAAGAGGTGGGAAAAGACGTGACATTTGAAATGGCGGATAATTGGAAAGATGAATTTTATATAGAAGAAATAAGTGATGAAGTATTTCAGAAGATGCAGGGAGCTTCATATAAGGAGAATTGCACAATTCCAAGAGAGAGTCTTCGATATGTACATATACTTCACTGTGATTTCAATAATGAATCCAGAGAGGGTGAGTTGGTTTGCAATGAGGCTGTGGCCCAGGACTTGCTTGAGATTTTTAAGGAATTGTACAAGTCTGGCTATCAGATAGAGAAGGTGCGACTTGTGGATGAATATGGTGCTGTAGATGAAGATTCTATGGCAGACAATAATTCTTCAGCCTTCAATTACAGAACCATTTCTTATACTGATATAATATCAGCCCACGGAATGGGAGTGGCTGTGGATATTAACCCGCTTTACAATCCTTATGTGAAGGAAGTTGATGGACGAACCAGCGTGGAGCCGGCAAATGGTGCTCCTTATGTGGATAGGACACAGGACATCCCTCACAAGATTGACCATGATGATCTGTGCTACAAATTATTTGTACAACATGGCTTTCAGTGGGGGGGAGACTGGATAGACTCCAAGGATTATCAGCATTTCGAGAAAACTATAGATTGATATAAATTTTTGGATTGCTTATTAGATGTTTCTAAATATATAAGTGTGGAAGTAGATAGAAAGGGACTGATTGAAATGAGAGCATTGATAGCTATGAGTGGTGGAGTAGACAGTAGTGTGGCTGCCAAGCTTATGGTAGATAGAGGATTTGATTGTGTAGGCTGTACTATGCGTCTGTATGAAAATGATATAGTGGGAATGGATCTCATGGATGTGTGCTGCTCTTTGGAAAATACCAAGGATGCCAGAAGCGTAGCGGATAAAATAGGAATTCCTTATAAAATATTTCATTATGAAAATAAGTTTATAGACAGAGTGATAGATCCTTTTGTCAGAGCTTACGAGGAGGGTAGAACTCCAAACCCTTGTATAGAATGTAATAGATTTATGAAGTTTGATTATCTGTTAGAAGAGATGAAAAAACTTGACTGTGATTACATAGTGACAGGACATTATGTGAGAGTGGAATATAATGAATCCACTGGCAGATATGTGTTGAAAAAGGCCCTGGATGCTACCAAGGATCAGAGCTATGTATTATATATGTTGACTCAGGAGCAATTGGCTCATACATTATTTCCACTGGGTGAGTTTACTAAGACTCATATCAGAGAATTGGCGGAGGCGGATGGTTTTGTAAATGCCAAGAAGCATGACAGTCAGGATATATGCTTCGTGCCAGATGGAGATTATGTGGGATTTATGGAGCGATTTTCTGGAAAATCCTATGAGGAAGGCAACTTTGTAGATCGGGAAGGCAATGTGTTGGGCAAGCACAAGGGATATGTGCATTATACAATCGGCCAGCGCCATGGATTGGGAATATCTGCAGCTTATCCATTGTATGTTCTTGATATTTTGCCTGAAACCAATGAGGTTGTAGTTGGTCGAAATGAGGATTTGTTTAGACGGGAGCTTATTGCAACCAATGTGAATCTGATTTCTATTGATAAGATTGAGGGGGAGATGCGAGTGAAGGCGAGAATTCGTTATTCACAAAAAGAGCAGCCCGCTACAGTGACTGCTCTTGATGATAATACTATCAAAGTTGTCTTTGATGAACCACAGCGCGCTATTACCAAAGGCCAGGCAGTAGTAATGTACGATGGCGACAATGTAGTCGGCGGTGGTATGATTATATAGTATTTTTTGGAGGACCTAGTTAGTTAGGTCCTCTATTAATTTCATGATTGTTGAGATGGCATCCATCTGACCGCTGGCTTCCATAGCTGAGATGTAAGTCTGGCGGTTTTGGTATACTTCATCAATGGTATTGAGAAGCAATTCAGGTGTCACTTCCTCCTCTTCTAATACTACAGAGAAGCCCTGCTTCTTGAATGAATTAGCATTGAGAATTTGATCTCCACGGCTTGCATTTCTTGAAAGAGGAATGAGGATGTTTGGCTTGTGAAGCGCCAACAACTCACATATAGAATTGGCTCCTGCTCGGGCTACCACAATGTCTGCTGCGGCAAATAAATCTGGCAGGTTTTCACTGATATATTCAAACTGAGCATAGCCTGCTACATTTTTCAGATTCTCATCTAAATTGTTCTTGCCACACAGATGTATAATCTGATATTTCTTCAACAGCTCATCTATATTCTGGCGAATAGCATTGTTGATATATACTGAACCGATGCTTCCACCCATAATCATAAGGACTGGTAAATCTCTGGTGAATCCACAGAATTCATATGCGGCTTCCTTGCTGCCGTGCATAAGCTCCTGACGAATTGGAGAACCGGTGAGAACTGCCTTGCCTTCTGGCAGATGCTTCAAGGTCTCTGGGAAGTTGCAGCATACTTTGCTGGCAGATGGGATGGCCAGACGATTGGCAAGTCCAGGTGTCAAATCTGATTCATGAATGATGGAAGGCACGTGTATGCGTTTTGCTGCAAGTATAACAGGAACGCTGACGAAACCACCTTTGGAGAAGATTACATCAGGCTTGACTTCCTTGATGATTTTCTTGGCCTGAAAATATCCCTGAAGCACTCTGAAAGGATCTGTGAAATTCTTCCATGAGTGATATCTTCTGAACTTACCTGAATTGATGCCATAGTAGTCTATACCCTGGTCCTCAATGAGACCTTTTTCAATACCGTTATAGGAACCAATATATGATATTTCATATCCTGCTTCTTTTAATGCAGGAAATAAAGCGATATTAGGTGTTACATGTCCAGCTGTTCCGCCGCCGGTCATTATTATTTTCTTCATAATCTATTCCTTTCATTTTACAAAGCAATTGTAAATTGTTTTTTTTTCTTATCTATTTTACAATAATACTAATATTTTTGGAGATTATTTTATGAAAAAGAAGCATAAGAAGACAAAAACCCAGAAAATCTGGGGATTTTTAAAATTTCAAATGGTTCTAATTGTGCTTGTAGTGGCTGCTATTGCCTACTATTACGCTGGGGGATATGCAGCTGAAATCAGCGATATGAAGAAGGAGGCAGTATCCCTTGTGGCCAAGTCCAATGAGGATACATTTAGACAGTCTCAGACAAGTATAGCTTATGATGTAAATGATAATGTGCTGGCAGTGCTTCGCGGGGATAAGGATGTGTTCTATATTGAGGACGAGGACATACCCATTTATGTGAAGCAGGCTATTGTATCTACCGAGGACAAGAGATTTTATAAGCATAGAGGAATTGACTTTAGAGGAATCATGCGTGCTCTTGTGGCTATGATTCAGAATGGGGAGATTACTCAGGGTGGTAGTACCATTACTCAGCAGCTGGCTCGTACAGTCTTTCTGTCAAATGAGAAAACTTGGCAACGTAAGATTGAGGAAATGTACATTGCTGTGGAGCTGGAGCAGAAATATTCCAAGGATGATATTTTAGAATTCTATATTAACAATGTATATTTTGGAAATGGATATTATGGAATTGAGTCAGCGGCAGAAGGCTATTTTGGAACGGACATAAGTCATTTGTCTCTGTCTCAGATGATTTATCTCTGCGCAATTCCCAATAACCCTACCACTTATGATCCTAGAGTAAAACCTGAAAATACTACCAAGCGTAGAGACAGAATTCTCAAGACTATGTTAGATGCTCAGATTATATCTGAGGAGAGTTACAACACTGCAGTTGCTGAGAATATACAAGTGCTTAGCAAGGATTCTGAGCAGGTGGTAAATAATTATGCTGAGACTTATACATACTATTGCGCTACCAGAGCCTTGATGGAACTGGAGGGCTTCGAGTTCAAGTCTCAATTTGAAAATGATGGTCAGAAGACGAAGTATCAGAGTGATTATGATGCCCTCTATACTGAGTGCTATGAGAGATTATTCTCAGGAGGTTATCGTATATATACATCCATTGATCCTGATAAGCAGGAGGAACTGCAGAAGGCGGTGGATGAGAATTTGGCATCATTTACCGAAGTCAGTGATGAGGGAATATATGAACTCCAGGGAGCTGCAGTTTGTATAGACAACAAAACCGGTATGGTGGCTGCGGTAGTTGGAGGTAGAAGTCAGGAACAGGTGGGGCTGACTCTGAATCGTGCATATCAGAGCTTTAGACAGCCGGGAAGTTCCATTAAGCCATTGGTGGTATATACTCCCGCCCTTGAGAGGGGGTACACTCCGGATTCAGTTGTGGTGGATGAACCTATTGAAGGTGGCCCGGTAAATGGTGATGGAGTTTACTCCGGACCTATGTCTCTGAGAAATGCAGTTGCTTATTCCAAGAATACAATTGCCTGGAAAATATTTGATGAACTGACACCTCAGGTAGGAATTTCTTATCTGGAAAATATGGGATTTGTGAAGCTTGAGAGCAGTGACAAGAGACTGCCTGCTTCCATTGGGGGATTTACCAATGGTGTGTCTCCATTAGAGATGGCCAAAGGCTATGCTACCATTGTAAATAATGGTGGTTATAGAAATCCAACATGTATAACCAAGATAACAAGTCCTTCCGGGGAAGTAATATATCAGGCTGATCAGACTGAGGTGGTTATCTATCAGGAGAATGCCTGCCGTCAGATGACGGATATGCTTAGAAGCGTAATTGACTATGGTACTGGTAGAGGATATAAGCTGGCCAATATGCCATGTGCCGGCAAGACTGGAACAACCAATGATAACAAGGACGGATGGTTTGTGGGATATACTCCTTATTACACCACCAGTGTGTGGGTAGGCTATGACATCCCGAAAACTGTACCGGGACTAGGAGGTGGAACTTATCCTGGTAAGATATGGTATCAATATATGAGCAGCATTCATAAGGAGCTGCCTACAATAGATTTCGTAAAGCCAATTAGCAATTATGAACAGCCAGAGGATACAAAGTATGCTAAGCCAAAGGAGGAGGTTGCACCGGAAGGTGGGACTACTCCGGATATGGCTGAGGGAAATATAGCCGACACAGTTCTCCCATAGATAATACGAAAATATACGAAACTACACTAAATTTGTATTTGGTAGAAAATGATTGAAAAATCACGATAAATGTGGGAAAATAGCAGTTGTGTGTAAGAAACTAGAAGAAATTTTGGAAGATAAATTTAAGAACTAAGGAAGGACTATATATTATATAAGTATATGGTGGAGGAGAATCCGATGAAGGAATATGGATTTGGCGCTGACATTGGCGGTACTACAATCAAGATGGGCTTGTTCAAAATTGATGGAGAGCTGATTGATAAGTGGGAAATCAAAACAGACACAACAGACAATGGAGAACATATATTACAGGACATTGCTAATACTGTACATGGCAAGATGGTTGAGAAGAACCTCACCAAGGATATGGTTGAAGGTATCGGCGTTGGAGTTCCTGGTGCTGTAAATAATAGAGGAATTGTTAATAAAGCTGTTAATCTGGGCTGGGGTGTTAAGCCTGTAGAGAAAGAGTTATCAGATTTGGTTGGACTTCCTGTTCGTGCGGGAAATGATGCCAATGTGGCGGCGCTTGGAGAAAATTGGATGGGTGCTGCAAGAGGATATGATAGCATCCTCATGGTTACTCTAGGAACTGGAATCGGTGGCGGAATAATTATAAATGGCAAGATTTTAGCTGGAGCCAATGGAGCTGGTGGTGAAATTGGTCATATTATTGTAAACGAAGATGAGATAGAATCTTGTGGTTGTGGTCATTATGGTTGTATAGAGCAGTATGCTTCAGCTACAGGTATAGCAAGAATGGCTCGTAGAATGATGGCTAATTCTTTGGAAGATAGTTCCATGAGATCATTTGGTGATGATGTTACTGCCAAAGATGTATTTGATGCTGCCAAAGATGGTGACAAGCTTGCCAATGCAGTTGTTGATAAAATCTGTGATTTGCTTGGAAGCACAATTGCCAAAATCTGTGATGTGGTTGATCCTGATGCTGTTGTTATTGGTGGAGGAGTATCCAAAGCAGGACAGATTCTCATTGATAGATTACAGGAGCCATTTAGAACAAGAGTGTTCCATGCTTGTAAGGATACACCTATTGTGTTGGCTACTTTGGGAAATGATGCAGGTATATATGGTGCGGTGAAGCAGATACTTTAGGCTGCACCTTTACGGGGTGTGGCTCAGCTTGGTAGAGCGTATCGTTCGGGACGATGAGGTCGCAGGTTCGAATCCTGTCACCCCGATTGGAATTTGTTGATAATTCAAAAGCCCTTGGCGCGTAAGCGTCAAGGGCCTTTTTGACTTATGTAATTATTACGAAATAATAGGATTATTTCTGAATTATACCAGCATAGCCGTGTGTGATGATTTGACTTGCATATTCAATCAATTCATCCAGAGGTATTGTTGAGCCGCTGAGTAACCAATTTCTGTAAATATATGTGATACATATTGAATAAGAACGTACAACATCAGGATGCTTTGTCTTCGCAAAGAAGTTTGAGAAAGCACTGCTCTTCAATACTGCATCTGTTACTTCTTCGTAGAAGAAGTAGTAGTGTGAATCGCACAGAAGCTTCTTCTGCACATCGTTGCAGTTGTCCAGATAGTTGTAGAATGTCTTGACACATCCTGCTACATCTAAATTCTCTGCACTTGTAGATATTTCTGCCAGAATGGCTTCTACAATTTCTTCTTCAACTTCATGGACCAAGTCCTCAAGGCATGTATAGTGTAAATAAAATGTTTTTCTGTTAATAGTAGCTCTTTCAGCTAATTCTGTGATGGAGATGTCTTCATAGTTATGTGTGAGAACCATCTCATAGAAAGCGAGTCGAATTGACTTGAGTGTTCTGCGTACTCTTAAATCATTGCTAGTGTGTTTCATAGTATACCTCCCAACTAACAAAATGTACTATGACGTTATATATCTATTTTTACCACGCTAGTATACATGATTTCAAGAAACTATGCAATTAGAAGAAAGTGAGAAATATGTACAGATATGGAAATAATTTGTTAAAAAGTATTAAATGTTTATAAAATCTGGCGAAAAGGGGTTGAAGATTATAAGAAATCGGGTAAAATATAGTTCAACGCCGAACAGTTCAACTTGGAACAAATTGTGAACAATCTATTTTGCCTGTAGTTATAATAAGCAGAATAGATATATGTTTTGGCTGATTTGAATGTAACAGAAGAAACGAAGGTGAAGAAAATGCTTGATGATAAGCCAAGATTATTGGCAGAGAACCATTTGTTTGGAGTTGAAACCAGAAAATATTTTGAAAAGCTACAGGAGAAGCGCGGCCTTGACAAGGCTGTGATTACACATGGGTGGATAATAGCCTATTTATATCATATGACTATTGCTGAGAAGCAAAGTGTCTATCAGAGGGATGTGGAGAAGACTCTGCATCTGCCTCGATCTACTGCAACTACTATATTGCAGAAGTTTGAGCGGGAAGGAATGGTGCGCCGCGTAGCAGTGGAGGATGATGCCAGACTGAAACGAATCGAGCTAACTCCTGGGGGTGTAGAGTTTTATAACAATACTATCACTGACTTCGAGGAGACGGAGTCTCAGGCTCGTCGAGGTATCACAGATGAAGAGTATCAACAGTTTATGACAATATTAGACAAGATGAGAAGTAATTTTGAGAAGGAGGAGTGCTAATAATGGTAAAGAAATTAATGGCACATGTAAAAGAATATAAAACCAACGCCATATTAACTCCATTATTTATGCTGCTTGAGGTGGCGATGGAGATGGTAATTCCCCTTATGATGGCATCAATAATTGATGACGGCGTCAATGCCGGCAACATGAACCATATATATAAGATGGGAATCTATATGATACTTATTGCTTTGGTAGGATTGTTTGCCGGAGTAATGGGAGGTAGATGCGGCGCATTTGCTTCCGCTGGTTTGGCCAAGAATCTGCGTCAGGCTCAGTTTGAGAAGATACAGACTTATTCATTTAAAAACATTGACAAGTTCTCTTCTAACAGTTTGATTACCAGATTGACTACAGATGTAACCAATGTACAGAATGCATTTCAGATGCTCCTTAGAATAGGAACAAGAGCACCTGCATCACTTATTGTAGCTTTGATTTTAGCAATTCGTATTAGTCCAAAGCTTTCTATGGTATATGTGGTTGCACTTGTTTTCCTTGTTAGTATTATGTTTATCCTGCTTCCAAAGACCAGAAAGGTATTCAAGGAAGTATTTGAGAAATATGATGAGTTAAATGAATCTGTTCAGGAAAATGTGTCTGCAGTTCGCGTGGTAAAGGCTTATGTTCGCGAACAGTATGAAACAGAGAAATTCCATAAGGCTTCAAATAATATTTACAATATGTTCATTAAGGCTGAGAAGATTATGGTAGTGGCCATGCCTATTATGATGGGAACAGTATATGCTTGTATCCTGCTTATTAGCTGGTTTGGTGCCAAGGAAATTGTGGCAGGTGGACTTACCACAGGTGCTCTTATGAGCTTGCTTACATATTGTATGAATATCCTTATGAGCCTTATGATGCTTGCTATGATATTTATCATGATTACTATGTCTATTGCTTCTGCAGAGCGTATTGTAGAAGTGTTGGATGAGGTTCCTGACATTTCAAATCCAGAGAATCCGGTTTATGAAGTGGCTGATGGCAGCATTGAATTCGAACATGTTAACTTCGGATATCACAAGAGCGCAGAGGACTTCGTTCTATCTGATATTAACCTGTCAATTAAGTCAGGAGAGACTGTGGGAATTATTGGTGGAACAGGTTCTGCCAAGACATCTCTTGTAAATCTTATTTCCAGACTTTATGACGTTAGCGAAGGTAGCGTCAAAGTTGGCGGCAGAGATGTTCGAGAATATGATATAGAGACACTTCGTGATGAGGTGGCTGTAGTTCTTCAGAAGAACGTATTGTTCACAGGAACTATTTACGAGAATCTCCGCTGGGGTGACAAGAATGCTACTGACGAAGAGTGCAAGAGAGCTTGTCAGTTGGCATGCGCAGATGAGTTTATAGACAAAATGCCAGATGGATACAACACATTTATCGAGCAGGGCGGTACCAATGTATCAGGTGGTCAGCGCCAGAGATTATGTATTGCCAGAGCTCTGTTGAAGAAGCCAAAGGTATTGATATTGGATGATTCAACATCCGCAGTTGATACAGCAACTGATGCCAAGATTCGTAGAGCATTTAGAGAAGAAATTCCAGGTACAACCAAGTTGATTATTGCTCAGCGTATTTCTTCTGTACAGGATGCAGATCATATCATCGTAATGGATGATGGCAAGATAAATGGATATGGAACTCACGAGGAATTGCTTGCAAACAACGAGATTTACAGAGATGTATATGAATCTCAAAACGGTGCAGGCAACGGAGATTTTGATTCATCAGAAGGAAAGGAGGAAGCATAATGGCACGTACACCTAGAAAGAAATTAACCAAAGAAGATTTTAAACAAAACGCAGGTGCCCTCAAGAGAGTATTTCAGTTTTTGTTTAAATATTATAAGCTTCACTTCCTCGCAATTTTCGTTGGAATTATAATCAGCGTTCTTGCCAATGTTCAGGGAACATTATTTATGCAGACTCTGATTGATGACTATATTATGCCGATGCTTCAGACAGGTAGCCATGACTTCGGCCCTCTGGCTCATGCAATCCGCAAGGTTGTAGTATTTTACGCAGTTGGTATTATAGCTACTTATATATACAATTACATAATGATATATGTGAGCCAGGGCGCTCAGCGAAAGCTTAGAAATGAGCTATTTGAGCATATGGAGAAGTTACCTATTAAGTATTTCGATACTCATGCTCATGGAGATATTATGTCTACATATACCAATGATATTGATACATTGAGACAGCTTATTTCACAGAGTATTCCACAAATATTCAATTCCACATTGACTATTGTGGCAGTACTAATTTCCATGATTAGATTGAGCTTGCCGCTGACAGGTGTTACTCTTTTGATGGTATTTGTTATGTTCTTTGTAACCGGCAAGGTTGCAGGCCAGTCTGGAAAATATTTTACAAAGCAGCAGAAAGACATTGCTACAGTAAATGGAAATATTGAAGAGATGATGAATGGCCAGAAGGTTGTCAAGGTGTTCAACCATGAGGATGAGGCTATTGAGAAGTTTACTGAGCTCAATGAGCAGCTCTTCGATTCAGCTTCCAAGGCCAATGCTTATGCAAATATCCTTATGCCAGCCAATGCTCAGATTGGAAATGTATCCTATGTATTGGTAGCAGTTATTGGTGGTGCTTTGGCTTTGACAGGTGCTACAGGACTTACTCTTGGTAAGTTGGCCAGCTTCCTAACATTTAACAAAAGTTTCAATATGCCAATTAACCAGGTGTCACAGCAGCTTAACTTCATTGTAATGGCTATGGCTGGCGCTAAGAGAATCTTTGATTTGATTGACGAGGAACCAGAGGTTGATGACGGTTATGTAATGCTTGTGAATGCAAGGGAAGAGAACGGACAGATTGTGGAGTGCGAAGAGAGAACTGGAAAATGGGCTTGGAAGCATTATCACAAGGATACTGACACAACTGATTACAAGTGGTTGACAGGTGATGTGGTATTTGACGGAGTTGATTTCGCTTATGTACCGGAGAAGACAGTACTTCATGATATCAAAATGTTTGCGGAGCCAGGTCAGAAGATCGCCTTTGTTGGAGCAACAGGTGCAGGTAAGACTACTATTACTAATCTGATAAATCGCTTCTATGATATAGCAGATGGTAAGATTCGATATGATGGTATCAATATCAACAAGATCAAGAAGGCTGACCTTCGTCGTTCCCTTGGAATTGTATTGCAGGATACTCAGCTCTTTACCGGAACTATTGCAGACAATATTAGATATGGTAAGCTTGATGCCACTGACGAGGAGGTTCGCGCAGCAGCTAAGCTTGCCAATGCAGATGGATTCATTCGTCGTCTTGAGGATGGTTATGATACAGTAATCACTGGAAACGGCGGAAGCCTGTCACAGGGACAGCGCCAGCTTCTTGCAATTGCCAGAGCTGCTATTGCTGATCCACCAGTACTTATTTTGGATGAGGCTACAAGTTCTATTGATACCAGAACAGAGAAGATTGTTCAGGATGGTATGGATAAACTTATGCATGGTAGAACCACATTTGTCATAGCTCATAGATTGTCAACTATCAGAAACAGTGATTGTATTATGGTTCTGGATCAGGGACGCATTATTGAACGAGGCAGTCACGAAGAGCTTATGGCAGAAGGTGGAAAATATTACCAGCTATACACTGGAAAAATAGTAAATGCTTAATCGCACTACATATTGTGGAGAAAATATAGTATAATGATAGAAAATGTTGATATGTAGATTATTAGATTAAGGGATTTGGATAAATGATCAAAAAAAGAGATGTTTTGCGAATAGGAAAAGTTGGTGTGGCTATTTGCATGGTGACAATCACTGCTTTTTTACAATCTAATACCGCCCAGGCGGTGAAGAGCGTGACTCAGATTCAGAATGAGAAAAGCGAATTGCAGGAAGAACTCAGTGCGCTTGATTCTGATTTGGTAGCTATTGTCAGTGAGATGGCTGGACTTCAGTCTGAGATTGATGAGATACAGCAGGAGATTGCCAACACAGAGATCGAGTTGGAAAATGCACAGGCAGCAGCGGATAATCAATATGCTGCTATGAAGATTCGTATACAGTTTATGTATGAGAACAGCGGTGAAAATGTATTTTCCGTTTTGCTTGAGTCAGGAAGTATTACTGATTTCCTGAATCGTATGGAATATGTGAACTCTGTATATACATATGATAAAGAGATGCTTGATAATTATGAAGCTACAGTTCAGGAGATTTCTTATATGAAGGAAGAACTGGACGCCCAGGCGGCAGAGCTGGCCAGCGCCAAGGCTTCTATGCAGGCTGAGGAGGCAAATCTGCAATCTATGATTGCCAGCAAGAAGGGCAAAATCAAGGATTTGGATTCTCAGTTAAAGCAGGCTCAGGAATTGGCAGCTAGACAGGCAGCAGCACAGGCTCAGGCGGCACAGAGTGCTCAGGCAACTACAGCACGTACATCTTCTCAGTCAAGTGAGAATGTCAATGGTAATTTAAATCCAGGTTCCAGTGGCAACGGATCCGCAATTGTAGCATTTGCAAATCAATTTGTAGGTTGCCCTTACACATGGGGTGGAACAGATCCTGCTAACGGCGGCGCAGATTGTAGTGGATTTGTAAGCTATGTATTTAGAAACTTCGGATTGCTAAGTGGTAGATATACAGCTGATGGACTTAGAAGTGTAGGTTCAGAGGTTAGTTACCAGAATCTGCAGGCAGGAGATATTGTATGCTATTCAGGACATGTAGGTATATATACTGGAAATGGTACTATTGTTGAAGCGCAGGATAGCGCTCATGGTATCACGAATAACCGCTCTGTGAATTGCGGCAAGATTATTACAATTCGCAGATTGTAGAGGGTGTATATTTATATGAAACGTATATTGAAAGTAATAATTGTCATTGCACTTATTGGTGTAGTGGCAATTGCTGCGTATTACCAATGGAATAGTCGTCAGAAAATTAGCTTCGAGGACCATGTACTGGACACAGCTTTTGTGCTAAATGGAGAGGAAGTTACATTTGGTGAGATGACTTTGTACATAGTGTACGAAGAGCGAGTTGTGGAAGAGGAAGCTGAGATATATAATCCGGACAACACCAGGGATTATTGGAATGCTCATGCCAATGGACAATTTATAAGAGTGGCAGCCAAGGAAGCTGTAATGAATATGGCAATCCATACGAAACTCTTATGCCAGATGGCAGAGGCAGATGGAGTGACTCTGGATGCAGAGGATGAGAAATTGTATCGTTCTGCAGTATCGGATTTCTGGATGGATATGCTGGATCAACAACGGGATAATCTGCCTGTCAGTGAAGAATACATTTATCAGGAATTGAGAAATGTAGCACTTGCGGATAAGTATCAACAGAAGTTGGTGGAGGAGAACAGGGCTACCACAGCTTCTTATAATTGGGATGGCTTATATTATAAGAAACTGTTAGAAGAACAGGATTTAAAAATCAATAATAAGATATGGGATAGAATATCCATTGGTGATATAACCTTGACACATACCAAAACAAATTATATAAATGGTTTGGAAGACAAGAAGGATAATGAGAAATAGACGCAGAAAGAGAGAGATAACAATGAAAATAGGCAGAAACGACCCATGCTGGTGTGGAAGCGGAAGAAAATATAAGCAGTGTCATGAACAGATGGACAGAAAAATCGAAGGTTATAGATTGGAAGGCCATATTGTACCTACCCATGATATAATCAAGAATCCGGAGCAGATTCAGGGGATTAGAGATAGTGCCAAGATAAATATTGCCTGTCTGGATGAAGTTGGCAAAAATATCAAGGTTGGTATGTGCTTAAAAGAAATCGATGATATTGTCAACAAAGTTACCAAGGAAATGGGCGGAATTCCAGCGCCATTGAATTATGAGGGATTTCCATATAGTGTATGTACTTCGGTAAATGATCAGGTATGTCACGGATATCCTCATGAGGATGTATTCCTTGAGGATGGGGATATTGTAAATGTAGATTGTTCTACTATATTAAATGGATATTATTCAGACTCTTCTCGTATGTTTATGGTGGGCAATGTAAGTAAGGAAGATCAGGACCTTGTTAGAGTGACCAAGGAATGTTGTGATTTGGCATTGGCCGAGGTTAAGCCATGGGCATTTATGGGAAATCTAGGAGATGTTGTAATGAAGCATGCAACAGCCAACGGATATACTGTAGTGCGTGAAATCGGTGGTCATGGATGCGGACTTGAGTTCCACGAGGAGCCATGGATTGGTTATCATACAGCTAGAGATACAGAGATGCTTCTGGTTCCAGGAATGACATTTACTATAGAGCCTATGGTAAATGCTGGAAGTGAGAGAATACATACTGATCAGGAAAATGGCTGGGAGGTATATACTCTTGATGGGGCTAAGTCAGCACAGTGGGAGTACCAGGTTTTGGTTACAGAAGATGGATATGAGATTTTGTCATATTAAGATATGTATGTAAAATGGGCAATGCGTTGGATTATATTTTGACGCATTGCTTTTTGTTTTATGGATAAGAAAATAAATTGTTGTAGCGGTCATGGGAGACTGTGAGATTATAATTATAAAGGTGGAGGAAAATATTGGCTGGAAATAAGATATTGCTGGTTAATTCCAGAGAACTGTGTTATTACTCCGGAAGTTTCTTTTTGCAGCAGATGTGTGAGGCACTGAGAAATGTGGGGGAGGATGTGGAGTATATAAGTTTGTCATGTGAAGAGGATTATATTGCTTTCATGGATAGAGTGGGTAAATCCTACAAGGCTATTATAGATATAAATTCACAGATGCCTTATATGATTTTGGAGGATGAATCCAGATTGCTGAATCGTATAGATGCACCGTTTTATAATTATATTGTGGATCATCCGCTGTATCATCATCCGGGACTGGTATTCCCTATAGACAATTATCACGCCATCGGTATTGATAAGCGTCATGTGAAATATATGAAGGATTATTACCCTCATTTAAAGTCAGTTGGATTTCTGCCTATGGGAGCTACAGAACCCTCCCACAGAGTGGACTATAAGAACCGACGAATACCACTTCTTCTCACTGCCACTTATGAAAATGAGCAGGGAATTCTGCAGGATTTCAGAAAACTGGCAGCAGGTCTGGAAGAGGGCAGATTTGATATTAATTATGAGGGCAATTATAAGCAGGATGCTAAAGCCGGTGAAGGTGCGGAGCCAGAAACTGGTGAAAGCGTGGAGCCAGAAACAGGTGAAAGCTTGGAGTTAGAAATAGAAAGTGCTGGCTCCAAAATGGCTTATAATAATTGTGGTGATGTCAAACTCTCAGGTCGAGGCAAGCTTTTCTACGATTTGGGTATGAACCTTGTAGAAGTTATGTTATCAGGGCCCGTGGAGCGTACCATGGAGGAGTGTCTGGCTGATATCATTTCACAGGAAGATTTGATGGAGGGGAAATTTTTTACAAGAGAATTTCCAGTGCTTATGAATTATCTCTTCCTGATAGATAAATATGTGAGAAATGTACATCGTCGCAGGGTGGTTGAAGAGATTGTAAAATCCGGACAGGAAATAACTGTAGCTGGAGCAGGATGGGAAATGACTGCATTGGGAGACTATGCCAAGGCTAATTTGATAGGACAGGTTCAGATGATGGATGTGTTTGAGTTGATGGGTAATGCCAAGACCGTTCTTGATATTAATCCCTTGTTTTCAGAGGGGGTACACGACAGAGTTACATCTGCCATGGCAGCAGGGGCTTATGTTATAAGTGATATGAATGTAGATGCCTTGGAGTCAGATGAGTCAATCATTGGACAATATAATATATTGAAACTTGATAAGTTGCAGGAGGCGCTGAACCATACTGAGTCTGAAAAAGCGGACAGAGCTCACAGGGGATATGAATTGTATAAGAAGTCATATTCATGGGAATGCCAAGCTAATAATTTATTAAAACTCTTGAAAGATTAGCGCTCAGGATGTATAAAGGAATTACACACATTTGACAATGTGGCTAGTTATATGGTGATGCATATAATATTCTTGAATATTTGGGGTTAATTCTAAAGTCGCGCATCCGATATATTATTTAGAAATATCTCAAATTGTAACTTACAATGACTATTTTACATAGGGTTTTTGCGAAGGAGAAAAGGAAAATGGTTATTGATTGTAAAGCAACACATGGAGGTGTATAGAGAAATGAAAGTAGAAGGAATGAGTAGTGTATCAACAAATTACCAGGGACAAGGAAGTTCAAGTGTAAGCTCAAACAAGGTTGTTAGTGCACCGGCTTCATCTGGAAATGTAGCTCCAGATCCAATGGAGACAGTTAGCGCTGCGCCAACACCAAGCGCACCAGCACAGAAAGGTTTTGAGATTTCTGAGAATGCCAAGGTTCGTGAAGAAGGACAGGCTAGTAATGAGCAAATCCGTGAGGCAGTTGAAAAAATCAACAAGAATGCACAGAGCAATGGGGAAGCTGTCTTCGGAATTCATGAAGCAACTAATCGTGTAACTATCAAGATTATTGATAAGGAAACACGAGAGGTAATCAAGGAATTTCCACCTGAGAAGACTCTCGACATGATTGCGAAGGTCTGGGAAATGGCTGGCATCATGGTAGACGAGAAGAGATAGGAGGCGCGTATGGCATCACCAATTAGAATGAGTGGTATGGTATCAGGAATGGATACAGAAGCTTTGGTTTCTGCCATGGTTATGAACTATACCGAGAAGAAAAATAAATATTCCAAAGCACAGACCAAATTGCAGTGGAAGCAGGAAGCATATAGTACTGTAAACAGCAAGGTCTACAGCTTGTATAACAAGGTAAGTGCATTTAGATTTACCTCAGCATACAATATGAAGACAACCAAGGTGTCTGATACAACCAAGGCTACTATTACAGCGGGAGCCAAGGCGGTAAATGGTACACAGACATTGCAGATTAATAAGACCGCTAAGTCTGGTTATGTAACAGGTGCTGAGTTGAAGAAGGGAACTACTGAGGATACTAAGTTATCAGAACTTGGATTCACAGGTAGCTCTACAATCACTGTTCGTGTAGGCAATACTAACAAAGACATCGCAGTAAGCGGAGATATGAAAATCTCTGAGTTGGTAGAGTCATTGAACAAGTCAGGGGTGAAGGCGTCTTATGATGCTAAGAATTTGCGAATGTTCGTAAGTGCAGCTGAGACTGGTGTGGAAAATGATTTCTCACTTACTTCAAGCGATGCAAATGGTTTGAAGGCATTGAAGGCAGTTGGACTTTCATTGAAGTCAGATGCCAATGATGCTACTTATCTCAAGACTGCATCTTATGCCAAGGGACTTACAGCTCTTGATGGAACTGGCAATATTGTGCCATATTATCAGCTTGATGCAAATGGAGAACTACAGAAAGATGATCAGGGTAATTACATTGTAAATCCTGCAGTTGCATCTGGAATTACAGATGCTGATATTCGTCAGGCTACCAAGACATCTATTACTGAATTGCTTACAACATTAAAGGATGCACATCAGGCAGTAGATGATGCGGAAGAGCAGAAGAAGACAATAAATGGCAATATTGCATATAGCAAAGCCTATGACGCTGTCTATACTGATGTATTGGACAAGTTAGATGCCAATGAACTTGGACTTACAGAGGAAGAGCTTGCAGCGAAGAAGAGTGAGTTCGAAAGTGTGTTGAAGCATTATGTAACACATGCTGCAGAGAACCAGTATACATACTATGGACCAAACGGTGCTTATACTGACGAGGACGGTGTAGAGCATGCAGAAGGACTATATGTAAAATATGATAAGTATTACAATGAGGCTGCAGATGGAGCTGTTTCAATTACTAATAAGCTTGAGACACTGGCCAAAGAATTGGGCTTGAAAAAGGATGCTGTAGATGGCGAGGAAGCATCTGCTACAGATGCACTTGATAAGCTCAAGGATGACATGTATACACTTGCATCTACATATAAATATGGCGAGGGATATACATATCTGACAGAAGCAGATATTGAAACACAGAATGCTGAGCTTGAATCTCTGGATAATACAATCTCTGCTAATCAGAATATTATTAATAACACAGATGCATCTTATTGGAATATAGAGAACTTCTCTGATGTAGATGTTGATGCAGTGGCAGAAACTATTACAGATAAGATTATGACAGCAAAGAGCGTGGTGGAAGGTGGTATATCACTTTCTGATTACTATAATGAAGGCGCAACAAGAGTTGATGCAGAGGATGCGGAGATTACATTAAATGGTGCAACATTTAAATCTGCAACCAATACATTTAATATCAATGGTCTTACAATCAAGGCGCAGGCAGTTACAGCACCTGGAGAGACAATTCAGATTACAACAGATTCAGATAGTCAGGGACTATATGACAAGGTGAAGGACTTCCTGAATACATATAATGAAGTAATTAATGAACTGATGAAGCTGTATAATGCAGATTCTGCCAAGGGTTATGAGCCGCTTACAGATGATGAGAAGCATGATATGAGTGATTCCGAAGTTGAGAAGTGGGAAAAGAAAATCAAGGATTCACTTCTTCGTAAGGACTCTACAATCAATGGAATCATTAATACAATGACAACATCTATGATGGCCAGCTACGAGGTAAATGGCAAGAGCTATTCTCTTGGAAGTTTTGGAATTCATACAATGGGATTCTTGAATGCAACCAAGAATGAGAATTATGCATATCATATTGATGGTGATTCAGAGGATAGTGTTACTTCTGGAAATCAGGATAAATTGCTTGAGGCTATAACCAATGATCCGGAGGGAGTTCAGGAGTTTATGACTCAGCTTGCAAGCGGACTGTACAAAGAGCTTGGCAAGAAGATGCAGGCTACAAACTTAAGTAGTGCGTTTACAATTTACAATGACAAGCAGATGGCTTCTGAATATAGTAGATATACCAAGACTATTAAGACTTGGGAAGACAAGATTGCAGACATGGAAGACAGATATTATAAGCAGTTCTCTAATATGGAGAAACAGCTTGCTAGTATTCAGAGTGCAAGCTCATCTATATCTTCACTACTTGGAATGTAATGAACTAGGAGGAATAATCATATGGCTATGAATGGCGGATATGATGCATATGCTAAAAACAAAATATTGACAGCTTCACCGGCAGAGCTTACATTAATGTTATACGAGGGAGCTATTAAATTTACTAATATTGGAATTGTGGCAATTGAGAAAAAAGATATACCAAAGGCGAATACCAATATTCAGAAGGCAGAGAGAATTATAGCAGAACTTCGTGGTACTCTTGATATGAAATACGAAGTTGCCAAGGATTTTGACAATGTATATGAATACATAGGTTGGTGCTTGCTTCAGGGAAATGTGAAGAAAGACATTCCGAAGTTGGAGGAAGCATTGAAGCATATGCGAACCATGAGAGATACATGGAAAGAAGTAATGGATTTGAACAAACGAGGAAGTGTATCTTAGGAGTAGCGATATGATAGAACACAATTATATTCAGATGCTGGAGGATAGTCTCGAGAAGAAAGTGGATATATTGAAGCAGCTCCAGATTCTCTGTAGAGAACAGGCGATGATTCTGCAGGATGAAGATGCAGGACCAGAGATGCTTGAAGAAAATATGGACAAGAAGCAGGCGCTAATTGATCACATAGAGAAAATAGATGCTGGCTTTGAGGAGATATTTGCCAAAGTTCGTGTGGAACTGGAGAACAATCGTGAAAGGTATGCTTCTAATATAGCTCATATGCAGGACTTGATTAGAGATATTACAGATTGCAGTGTCAATATACAGTCTCTAGAAAAGAGAAACAAGGATTTAGCCAGAGATAGATTTCAGAGTGTGAAATCTCATGTGAAGGAAATCAGACAGAGTAACCAGGCAGCTACTACCTATTATAGGAATATGATGAATCTGGCTCATGTAGATCCACAATTTTTTGATAGTACAAAATAAATTTAAAAAAATTTATTTTTGGCTATAAAGTATCGGAGAATGCGTCCGATATATAAATTACAAAGGCAAGATGACTTGCCCAAAGGTTTAGAGTCTGGGGTGTACGGCCAGGGCGATAAACCTTCAACAAATCATTTTATTAATTTATAACCGCTGTCAAGGATGACAGATGTGATTTTCAAGGAGGAAAAAATTATGGTAGTACAACACAACATGCAGGCTATGAATGCTAGCCGCGTACTTAATGTAACAGCAACTCAGCAGTCAAAGAGCACAGAGAAGTTATCTTCAGGATACAGAATCAACCGTGCAGCAGATGATGCAGCAGGTCTTTCAATTTCTGAGAAGATGAGACGTCAGATCAGAGGTCTTGACAGAGCTTCTACAAATGCTCAGGATGGTATCTCAGCAGTACAGACAGCTGAAGGTGCTTTAACAGAAGTTCATTCAATGCTTCAGAGAGCAAATGAGTTGGCAGTTCAGGCAGCTAACGGAACAAACGCTACAAAGGATATTTCAGCTATTAACGAAGAAGTTAAGCAGTTGAAAGCAGAAATTGAACGTGTAGGTAATACTACAGATTTCAACGGAAAGAACTTACTTAAGGGTAGTAGCATTGCTATTTTTGCTGGATATGAAAATGTAACAGCAGCTACAATCACTATAACTGGAAAGAATATCGCTACTAGCGTTGCTTCCAAACTTACAGAGGTTTCAAGTGCTGCTTCAGCTAAGGCATTAATTTCTAATGTTAAGGCGGCTATCCAGACAGTATCTGATACTCGTTCTAAGTTCGGTGCTATGCAGAACAGATTAGAGCATACAATCGACAACTTGGACAATGTAGTTGAGAACGTTACAGCAGCTGAGTCTCGTATCCGTGATACAGATATGGCTGATGAGATGGTTAAGTACAGCAAGAACAACATTCTTACTCAGGCTGGCCAGTCAATGCTTGCTCAGGCAAATCAGTCAACACAGGGAGTATTATCACTTCTTCAGTAATCAATAAGATTACTAGATTAAAAGTATTCGTACACAATGCTTTATTAAGGGTCATGATTTTCATGGCCCTTATTTTTGCGTAAAAATAGATATTTTTAGAAATTTTAGTAAAATTTTTAAAATAGGGGTTAAGGGATTGGAAAACAGTCCGATATATTCAGTGTAAAGCAAAGGATATGCTTACAGAAGTATCACATAATGATAACCGGTGTCAGATACTTCTCAATTTATAAGGATTTAATAACAATATTTTTTTAGAAAAGAAATAAATGTGATTCTTTTATTTCATGGAGGAACAAAATTATGGTAGTACAGCACAATATGCAGGCAGCAAATGCCAGCCGAGTTTTAAACATTACTGCAGGACAGCAGACAAAGAGCACAGAAAAGCTTTCTTCTGGTTATAGAATTAACCGTGCAGCAGATGATGCAGCAGGACTTTCAATTTCTGAGAAGATGCGTCGTCAGATTAGAGGTTTGGATCGAGCTTCTACAAATGCACAGGATGGTATTTCAGCAGTGCAGACAGCTGAAGGTGCATTGAATGAAGTTCATTCAATGCTACAGAGAGCTAATGAGTTGGCAGTTCAGGCGGCTAACGGAACAAACGCTACAAAAGATATTTCTGCTATTAATGAAGAGGTTAAGCAGTTAAAGGCAGAAATCGCTCGTGTAGGTAATACTACAGACTTTAATGGAAAGAACTTGCTTAAGGGCAGCAGTATTGCTATCTTTGCCGGATATGAAAATGTTTCCGCAGCTACAATTACCGTAACAGGTGCAAACATTGCTACATCTGTGGCTAATTTATTAATTAGTGTAGCTTCAACGAGTGCTGCGAAGTCATTGATTTCAAACGTAAAATCAGCAATTCAGATTGTATCTGATACACGTTCTAGATTTGGTGCTATGCAGAACCGTTTGGAGCATACTATTGATAACTTGGATAATGTAGTGGAGAATGTGACAGCAGCTGAGTCTCGTATCCGTGATACAGATATGGCTGACGAGATGGTTAAGTACAGCAAGAATAATATTCTTACTCAGGCTGGTCAGTCAATGCTTGCTCAGGCAAATCAGTCAACACAGGGAGTTTTATCTCTGCTTCAGTAATATAATATATAGAATATGTAAAGCCGCTCTATCTCGGTAGAGCGGTTTTATTTAATAGGAGAGAAAATGGAGTCGTTGAAGGAAACCAAGGAAAATATAGAAATGATTACAACTCAACTGTGGCAAGGAAAAGGTGCAGATATTGAGTTGTTGTCTGCGTGTGTTGATTATATTGTAAATGAGATTACTGCACATTTAGATGAAATGAAAGCTGTTGGAATTGATTTCCCTATGGAATTTGTGTCGGCTGCATCTAAAAATATGTTAGCAGCGATTTCAAAAAAAGATGACTATTTACTGGCAGATAATTTATACTATGAGTGGAGAGAAATCTTGATGATTTTCGAGGAAGTGATGGGTGAGATAAAAGCAGTATGATAAGAAGTGTATTTGAGAAGAACAAAAGTTTACTAGAAAAGCATTGCTTGAATCTTGAATTTGAAAATGAAAATTTGGATTTCTCATTAGAGGAAGACAAACTAGTATTAATAGATGGTGAAAAGAATACCTGGCAGTTACAGAGTCAGGTGGATATGGAATTGCCAATTGCAGTTTGGTGTGATCAGTTTTCTGACATAGCAAATCAAACTGATATTTTTGTGTTTGGAATGGGAGATTATCGTTATATTGAACAGTTGGCTAATTCCCCTGATAGAGATATGATTGTAGTATATGAACCTGAAGAGAAGATATTGTTACAGCAGATGTATCAATATGATTTATCAGGTTTATTTAATAAAGATAACATAATTTGGGTTGTTGGAAAGAATCGAAAAAAGGATTTATGTTCCATTGTTGATGAGAGAATTGATTATCAAAATGGTTTTGAATGTCGAACAGCTGTAATTCCAAATTACATTAAGAATTATGCAGAAGATTATAGTTTCTTTATTGGACAGATTCAAATGGCTGAAATATATGATACAGTTACTGTGAATACGTTGATTGCTTCTGAAGAAGTGAGAGGAAAGTGTTATCTATACGCTCTGAATGATTCTATAGAACAAGCAAGTATTAATCAGTTGATTGCATCATTTTGTTCTCAGAAATTAACAGGGATTCCTGCAGTTGTTGTTGCGGCAGGCCCTTCTCTTGATTTAAATATTGAGAGGTTAAAAGCCCATAGAGATAAGGTGTTTATAATATGTGTAGACTCGGCAATTCCGACAATGTTAGAACATGAAATAAGACCTGATTTGATTGCTTCGGTTGATCCGATAAAGCCTTCGGTTTATTTTGAAAATGAGTATGGTCAAAATATACCAATGATTACACATGTGCATACAAATTATGAGATAATAAAGTTACATAAAGGCCGTCGTTTTTATTCGTCTGATATGGGTGAATATGAAAGAAGTCTTTATGAAAAATATGGAAAAGACTTAGGCGCAATTGTAACAGGTGGGACTGTTGCAAATACAGCATTTTCAGTGGCAAGAAATCTTGGGTTTTCCACAATTATAATGATAGGCCAGGATTTGGCATATCCTAATAAGCAAATGCATGCCAAGGCAACTAAATCTGAAATAGATATGGAAGAAGGCATAAAATCTGGGAAGTATTTCTATGTTGATGGCGTTAATGGGGATAAAGTCCTTACAGAAGGTAACATGTGTGTTTATAAGGCTTGGTATGAGGAACAGATAGAGAAATATCCAGAATTAAATATAATAGATGCAACAGAAGGTGGAGCGTTAATAAAGGGGGCAAAAAACATGACTTTACAGAATGCGCTAGAGCAAAATTGTAAAGGCGAGATGATTGATTTTGCTTCAGTTATAGGAGATGCAGAATATATTTTGAAGCCAGATGAACAAAAGGATGCAAAAAAACGATTTTTGAATACTTTTGATGAAGTGCAAAATGTATGCATTAGATTAAAACAGCAGCTTCGCTTATATGAGCAGTTAGATAAGCTGAATCGTAAAGGAAAACAAAACACTAATAGCTTTAAAAAGACAGTTCAAGAAATATATGCAATTAATGATGAAATGGAGAATTCACCTGCTGTTTATTTGCTGAGAATTTATGCTAATCAAGGAGAATATGAACTGAGAGATGATTTTCGAAAGAAGTCAGATAATATTTATGATGAAGTATTGCAGATGGTGAAGATGGGACAGAAATTGGATCAGACTTATTTAGATGCTGCAGATAAATTGATGCGTGCAAAAGAAGAAATGGGAATTGGAAATAATTTATTGGCGGAGGTAAAGGATGCTAAATAATAAAACGATACTAATTACCGGAGGAACGGGATCCTTCGGACATCATTTTGTAGATTATGTGTTACAAAATTATAAGCCTAAGAAAGTTATTATTTATTCTCGTGATGAATTTAAGCAGTTTCTGATGGATAATGATTATGCTGCTCACAGAGATGTAATGAGATATTTTATAGGCGATGTGAGAGACGAGGATAGACTTAAGATGGCTATGAAGGGAGTGGATTATGTGATCCATGCAGCTGCTTTGAAGCAGGTTCCGGCATGTGAATATAATCCAAACGAAGCTATCAAGACAAATGTAAATGGAGCTATGAATGTGATTAATGCGGCTCTTGCAACCGGTGTTAAAAAGGTTGTTGCATTGTCTACTGATAAAGCTGTCAATCCAATTAATCTCTATGGTGGAACCAAGCTTGTGTCAGACAAGCTGTTCTGTGCGGCAAATGCTTATAGCGGTGACGATGGCACCCGATTTGCAGTGGTTAGATATGGTAATGTGGCAGGAAGCAGAGGTTCTGTTATTCCGTTTTTCCAGAAAAAGATTGATAATGGCGAGAAGTCTCTTCCGATTACGGATTATCGCATGACCAGATTCTGGATTAGTCTTGATGAGGGCGTGAAGCTTGTTATCAAAGCTCTTGAGGAAGCGAGGGGTGGTGAAACTTTCATTTCCAAGATTCCTTCCTTCAAGATAACCGATTTAGCACAGGCTATGCTTCCAGGATGTGAGATGCCAGAGGTTGGAATTAGAGAAGGCGAGAAGCTACACGAGATTATGGTGACTCGTGAGGATTCAATGCATACCTATGAATATGATAAACATTTTATCATATATCCTAATTACAACTGGTGGAGTGATAGTAAACTGATTCCAGGTGGTAAACTGGTTGAACCTGAATTTGAATATTCATCAGGTACAAATACTGAATGGTTATCGGTGGAAGATATTCAGAGATTGTTAAAAACAGATATTGATAAGCATTAATTAAAATAGCCTTCTTTATTGCATGTAAAGGAGGCTATAAGTGATAAAAAAGAATGGGGGTTCATTCATGGAAGAACTTGCAATAAATGGAGGAAAGCCTGTAAGGGAGACTCCTATTTATTATGGACACCAATATATTGATGAAGATGATATACAGGCCGTGGTAGATGTGCTGAAAAGTGACTATCTCACTTGCGGGCCTGCTATTGTCATGCTTGAAAATAAATTATGCCAGATTACTGGAGCTAAGTATGCTGTTGCTGTAGCAAATGGTACTGCAGCTCTTCATGCTGCTTGCTATGCTGCTGGGATAGAGGCTGGTGATGAAGTTATTACTACACCTCTTACATTTGCTGCTTCAGCAAATTGTGCTTTATACATGGGCGCTAAGCCTGTGTTTGCTGATGTTAATCCGGATACTTATAATATTGATCCTGATTCTATAGAGGCACATATTACTGAGAGGACTCGCGCGGTTGTAGCTGTTGATTTTACAGGGCAGTCAGTAGAGCTAGATAGGATTAGAGATATTTGTCAGAAACATAACCTGATTCTAATCGAAGATGGAGCTCATTCTCTGGGAACTTTGTATAAGGGGCAAGCTGTAGGAAGTATTGCGGATATGACTACATTTAGCTTCCACCCAGTGAAGACTGTTACTGGTGGTGAAGGCGGAGCCATAATGACCAATGATGATGAGTTATATAAGAGGCTTCTATTGTTTAGATCCCATGGTATTACCAGAGATCAATCATTAATGGATACTTCAGATGATTATATGTTGGATGCAGAGGCTCGAGATGATAGTCTTGGAAGCTGGTATTATCAGCAGGTGGATTTGGGCTTGAACTATAGAATGACGGATATTCAGGCTGCATTGATTACAAGTCAGCTTGATAAATTAGAGACATTTAAGCATAGAAGAGCTGAGATTGTAAATAAGTATAATGAGGCATTTAGGGACTTTGAAGGGATAATTGTTCAAAAAGAAATTGAGGAATCTGATACGGCTAGACATTTATATATTATTCAGCTGGATTTAGATAAGATAAGTGTAGATAGAAGACAGATTTTTGATGCTCTCAAAGCGGAGAATGTATGCTGTAATGTACATTATATTCCTACATATCTGTTCCCTTATTATCAGAAGCTTGGATATAAGAGAGGCTTGTGTCCGGCAGCTGAGAAGATTTATAAGGGTATAATAAGTATACCTCTATATCCTGCCATGACTGATAGTGATGTAGATAGTGTTATAGAGGGTGTAAAGAAGGTTGTAAATTATTACAGGAAATAAGATAGATACCAATAGTTATTAAATAGGTTATGAAGGAGTGCAATGACACAACTGGTAGAGGATGTAAAAGACTTTGTAAAAATAAATGAATATGCGAATAGATTGGTATATAGCTTTAGACGCCAGTATTTCTACACAGGCTGGAATCACCAGAAAGTTATGATTGGTCTTCTTCAGGATAATCTGGACAAGATGGTGAAGTATGCAGGAGAGGATATTGTCGCGCAGTTAGGAATAGCAATATTTTTAGAAGCCTGCGAGCAGGGAGATGAAATACTTGTTGCAGATGTGGTAGAGGGAAGTTTAATACCGACAATAGAGAGTTTGATTCAGTCTCTTGAATTTGAAGTGGCTCCGGAAGAGTTTGATTATTACGAAAGAAACCTTGAAGCCTTGAGAAGAAATGGTATGTCAGAGTTGATTGAGGCGCTTGAGAAAGCTGAGCCAAAGTCGGGGAAAGATTATTCTTTGGAATATACATCTTCCGGATATCTGACTATAAAAGTGGATGATGCTAATGGCTCATACTACCTGAGTGGTAATAATAATCCTATGAGGGATGCCTATTCTTATGTGGCTGGAAATATTGAGGACGCATATTATCGTTATACAATTCTTGGTGCAGGATTGTTTTTTGAAGCCAAGGCTATTATAGATTGCAGACCGGATGTGGAATTGGAAATAATAGAGGAAGATGCGTATCTATTGAAGCTGGCTATGCATTACGCGGATGTTGAAGAAATGTTAGATGGTGGTTTGGTAGATATAAAGTGTCAGCCATATACAGACTATATAAAGGGGTGTGTGGATGATACGGATTGCAATGACAGGAAAATTCTTGTTCGAAAACCGTCGGTTAAGCATATGACAGATTCTGCGACGCGAGAAGTATTTAGCCGTTTCTTTATGAATATAATGTCTCGGGATGAACAGAGACATTTTTTGGATAGAAATTATCGGCTTAATGTAGAGCGTGGGCATAATCTAAAGAGCGCGGATGAGTGTCGTGATTTATTTGAAAGTAAGAGAGCTTATTTAATTGCTGGTGGACCGTCTCTTGATCCGGTGATGAAAGAATTGGCGGACAGGCCAAAGGATAGTGTGATTATATGTGCAGGTACATCTGCAGCTAAATTGATGAAAAATAATATTGTGCCCGACGTGGTAATCATAACTGACATGTCGTATAATATGTATAAGCAGATTCATGGAAAACTTGATGAAAAGAGGACGAAGCTTTTTTACATGTCTACTGCAAACTTTAAAGCAGTTGCGGATTTTAATGGAGATAAATATCTGATTTGTCAGAAAGGAATGCCGGTTGCAGAAGAGTATGCCACCGAACATGGTTATACAATATTTGAAACTGGCGGATCGGTATCAACAACAGCTTTGGATGTATGCCTGAGATTTAAGTGCTCAGAGATTGTATGCATGGGACTTGATTTGGCATTTACAGATAATAAAACCCATGCGTCGGATACATTGGATGACAGTAGTATAACTAATGATGAATATATGACTTATGAGGTGAGAGGAGTTCGAGGAGATTCTTTGAGAACATCTGAAAACTTACGGTCATATCATGTATGGATTGAGCGTAGAATTGTAAATGAGAAAAGGATAAAGATGATTAATATCTCTAATGGGGCTTATATTCAAGGAATGGATAATAGGGCGATTGATTAGAAAGAATAATTGGAGAGATTTAGAAATGAGTGCTATAGCAATTATTACTGCTCGCGGTGGTAGTAAGAGAATACCGAAAAAGAATATAAAGGAATTCTGTGGTAAACCTATCATTGCGTATTCTATAGAGGCTGCTTTGCGTAGTGACATATTTGATGAGGTTATGGTGTCAACAGATTCTGAAGAGATAGCTGAGGTGGCACGAAGATATGGGGCGTCTGTTCCATTTATGAGAAGTGCTGAAATGTCGAATGATTTTGCTACAACTGAAGATGTGATTAAAGAAGTTATTGATGAATATGCCCAAATAGGGCGATCATTTGATGATTTTTGCTGCCTTTATCCAACAGCTCCTTTTGTTACTTCGCAAAAATTGAAGAGCGCATATGAAGACATGAAGAAAAAAGAAGCAGATTCAGTGATTTCAGTTGTTAAATATGATTTTCCGCCTCAAAGAGCATTTGTTATAAGAAATGCAAGGGTTGCATATCAATATCCAGAATACAAGGATGCACGTAGTCAAGACCTAGAACCAATATATCATGATTGTGGTCAGTTTAGTTTTTGTAAAACGGATGTGTTTTTGAATGAAAATATGATAATTGTCGAGAACTGTATCCCGTTTCTTTTGCAAATGGAGGAGGTTCAAGATATAGATACTGAATCAGACTGGTCATTGGCAGAAATGAAGTATGTAAAAATGGTAGAAAGGCTATCTGGGTTAGAAGATAATAATTAAAAAGAGTGGTGATACTATGTTTAAAATACATGAAAAGATAAGAGATAATGGGGTATATATTATTGCAGAAATGAGTGCTAATCATGCTGGGGATATTAATAATGCATATAAAATCATAAAGGAAGCTGCTGCGGCAGGTGCAGATTGTGTTAAAATACAAACGTATACCGCTGATACATTGACTATAGACTGTGATAAAGAAGATTTTAAAATAAAGGGCGGTTTATGGGATGGATATACCTATTATGATTTATATAAGGAAGCATATACGCCCTGGGAATGGCAGTCTTTGTTGAAAGATGAATGTGAAAAATGCGGAGTGGATTTTTTGTCGACACCATTTGATAAAACGGCTGTGGATTTTTTGGAGAATATAGGTGTGGAAGCGTTTAAAATCGCTTCATATGAATTAATAGATATTCCCCTTATTAAGTATACAGCATCAAAAGGAAAAACAATGATTATTTCGTGTGGAATGGGTTCCGAAGAAGAAATAAAAGATGCTGTTGATGCTTGTTATAGTGTAGGGAATAAAGACGTTATCCTTTTGAAATGTTGTAGTGAGTATCCGGCTGTATTAGAAGATATGAATTTATCTTTGATTAACAAAATGAGTAGAGATTTTGGAGTGATAGTAGGATTGTCAGATCATTCAGAAGGTTATTTTGCGGACGAATTAGCAGTCGCTGCTGGAGCAAGGGTTATAGAGAAACATGTATGCTTGTCTAAAGACATAAAAAACCCAGATTCAGATTTCTCTATGGAAATGGATGATTTTAAGGAAATGGTAAATAGAGTTAAGACTGTTTCAAAGATTATGGGGAAAGGACAATATGTACTATCCCAGAGAGAAAAGGATGGAAAAACAGGAAGACGTTCACTATATATTGTGGAGGATATAAAGGCAGGAGAACCATTTACGGAGGAGAATGTTCGTTCTATTAGACCTTCTTTTGGTCTGGAACCGAAATATATAGATGATATTCTAGGAAAGACCGCTAATAAGGATTATACAAGGGGGACTGCATTAAAGTGGGAAATGATAAATCAATAAACGTAATTATCTAAATGAAGCCTGATACGACGACAAAAATAATAAGAGTCTTTAGGAGAGGAGAAAACTAGGTTAATGAAAGTAGCAGTTCTTGGAGCAGGATTACTTCAAAACTACATAATTGATGCTATTCACGCGAAGAGGTATACGGCGATAGCTTTTGACGGTAATCCTCAATGTGCTTCTACCACGAATGCTGATGAGTTTATTAATTTAGATTTTTCTGACAGAGAAAGCCTACTTAGAGAATGCAGAAAACGGGAAATTGATGGGATTCTTACCTATGCTTCTGAAGCAGCAGCACCTGTGGTTTCGTGGGTGGCAGAACAGATGGGGCTTAGATGTAATCCGTATGATTCAGTTGAAATCCTCAAGAATAAGGATCTAACGAGAACATTTTTAAAAGAAAATGGTTTTAATGTTCCGAAATTTTTTCCTTCTAACGACATAGATGAAGCACGTAAGTTTGCTAAGGAAATGCAATGTCCATTTGTTATTAAGCCGATAGATAGTTGCGGGAGTAGAGGTTTTTCTAAGATAGAAGATGAGTCTGAAATCGAGGAAGCTATATATAAGGCGTTTGAGAATTCGAAAAAAAAACAGATTATATTAGAGGAATTCCTCGAAAGGAAAGGTTATTATCTAGAAGTAGAGTGTTATGTTTCGGATGGCAGAATAGTTTATTTTGAACCTATGTATCAGCATAGAGATGAGCTGGCGCCGTATTCCCCTATTGGAGATTCGCTTCCTATAGATAGATGTAGCATTGATGGAAAAAATGCTTTATTTAGTCCTTCAAAAGATGCATTCGAAGAAGTTAGAAATGAGCTTCAGAGGATTCTGGATTTATTAGAGATGAAGTTTGGTATTTTTAATGTGGAATTCATCTATGATAAGTCGAATAAACTCTACTTTATGGAAATAGGTCCTAGGGCTGGAGGTAATCTCATTTCAGAAGCTAATTACCATTCCACAGGTTTCGACATGAGGTTAGCTTTAGTTTCAGATACTTTAGGAGATAAAATAGATTATCATTTTGATTCACGCAAAAAGTTCGTATCATGCTTATTAGTACATAGTGAATTTGATGGGATTTTTGATGGAATAGAATTTGCAGATGATTTTTATGGGGAAATACTGGACGAATTATGGTTTGTTAAGTCAGGCGATTCCGTGAGCAAATTTACAAATGGTAAGTATGGACTAGGACTGTTGATAATTGAATTCGCTAATAGAGAAGAAATGCTCAAAGTAATGGATCACAGTACAAAATATATAAGGGTTAAATTAAAGAAATAGGTGGATAAATGGAATACGGAGCTAAGAATCTATATGAATCAGAACTATACAAGAATATAGATTCACTCATAGATAAGGATATTCTTAACGATAAACAGATTTATTTTTATGGTATTACTACAGCGCATGATTATGCAATTAAATATCTAAGAGGAAAAGGATTTAAAGTAGCCGGTATAATTGATAAAGCAGCGGATGAAAGAGGCACATCAGTGACTACTGAAGTCGAGGTCCTTGCGACAAGTGCACTTACAAAGTTCAATGTCGATAAATCGATTTTCCTTCTAGGAGGAAATCATAATGATGTAATGTGTTTTAATCTTACAAAGCATGGATTTGAGGAAGGAAAGAATATCTTTAGAATATTTGAACCTTCGAGTTATTTAATTAAAAGCAAGGATAAAGAGCTAACCATAGAGGAAGAAACTGAAGTTGCTTTGGGATGCTTAGATTATTTAGATAAAGTTACAAGAAATTTAAATATAGATTACTTTCTAGCTTTTGGTTCATTAATAGGTGCGGTTAGACACAAAGGATGTATTCCTTGGGACAATGATATAGATATATTGGTTAAAGCATCAGATTTAATGGCTATTTATGATTATATAGAGAATGATGAATCAAATAATACATTTAAGATGATGATTCCAGGCGTTGGAAACAGATTGCCATGTATGACTGCTTCGTTGATTGATACTCGCACTTATAGACAACATATAGATTTTCCGTTGTGTGTGACGGAAGGGTTAGGAATTGATGTTTCTATTCTTGTTGAATTGGGAGATGATGAGGAAGAAGCACGGAAAAATCGTGATTATGATTTAAAGTTACAGAATGATTATAAAGAATCGATTATACAGGACACTGCAAGTGTTACTGTTGATATGATAATGGAACAGGCCACTCTGAGAAATACTCATCATAAATATATAGGATGTATGTGGGGAAATACGTATAAGAGTATTTATAGAGCGGATTGGTTTGGAGATACTAAGCTTGTAGAGTTTGAAGGACGATTATATAAGGCTCCGATTGGAACACATGAGTATTTATCACTTTTGTATGGTGATTATATGAAACTGCCACCGACAGAAGAACAAAACCATAATAATCATGTGTGGAAGAATTATTGGATAAGCTAATAGTGCTTAAATATCTTGAAATAAGAGGAAAAGATTATGAAAGCTTTGATTTTGAATTCTGGTTTGGGTTCAAGGATGGGAGACATTACATCTGAACATCCAAAATGCATGACACAAATATCTGTGGGAGAAACTATATTATCTCGTCAGTTAAAACAGTTAGAGGATTTTGGCATTTTAGATGTAGTAATTACTACTGGTAAGCATCAGGATGTATTGATAGAATATGTAAATGATTTGGGGTTGAATATTCATCCAGAGTTTGTATATAATCCGCTCTTTGAAAGTACAAACTATATTTACAGTATCTATTGCGCCAGGGATTATTTAGATGATGACATATTATTGATGCATGGTGATTTAGTTTTTGAAAATGAAGTTTTAGAAAGATTACTTCAAACTAAAGAATCTAAGATGGTGGTTTCATCAAAGATTGAATTGCCGCAAAAAGATTTTAAAGCAGTGATTGAGAGGGGGAAAATCACTGCAGTTGGAATTGAGTTTTTTAAAAATGCTTTAGCGGCTCAACCATTATATTTTTTGAAACGGACTGATTTCAAATTATGGTTAGATGAAATAGGAGCTTTTTGTAAAAGAGGAGAAAGAAATGTCTATGCAGAAAATGCATTGAATTCGTTGGATGGGAAAATTGATTTAAAATCACTTGATATTGAGAAATTGCTTTGCCGTGAAATAGATGATATTAATGATTTGAACTCTGTATCAAAGGAACTGAAAAAGGTAGAACAACGAACTGTTTACATGTCTTTCTCTGCGGATGTGATACACGGAGGACATATTTCTATTATCAAAAAAGCGGCGAGATTGGGAAAACTTACCATAGGTGTGCTTACGGACGAAGCCGTTTCATCATATAAGCGATATCCGCTTAATCCTGAAACTGAAAGATTTGAATTATTATCCAATATCAAAGGTGTTTCCGCTGTTGTTTATCAGAAGGAGCTTTCATATAAAAATATTCTGATGGAGCTTAAACCGGATATAGTTGTGCACGGTTCTGATTGGAGAGAAGGGGTTCAGGCTCCAGTTCGAGAAGAAGTAGTAGAAATATTAAAGTCTTACGGTGGTAGACTAATAGAGTTTGAATACTCTGACTCAAAAAAATATAAGGAAATAGAGGCTAATGCCAGAAGAGAATTATCACTTCCTGATATTAGACGAGGAAGATTAAAGCGCTCTTTGGAAATGAAAGGTTTCGTGAACGCGATAGAAGCACATAGTGGAATTACGGGGTTGATAGCAGAACAAACTGTTGTCTATGACAATGGAGAAGCGCATCAATTCGATGCAATGTGGTTAAGCTCGCTATGTGATTCGACAGCGAAAGGAAAACCGGACATAGAATTAGTAGATTTATCAAGCCGACTTAGAACAGTAGAAGATATTATGGAAGTTACGACTAAACCAATTATCTTTGATGGTGATACTGGTGGTCAGATTGAACATTTTGTGTATACAGTACGTACGTTAGAACGTGTTGGCGTTTCTATGGTAATTGTAGAAGACAAAACCGGTCTAAAAAAGAATAGTTTGTTTGGTGTAGAGGTAGAACAGACTCAGGATTCAATTGAGAATTTTTGCGCAAAGATTTCTACCGGAAAGAAGGCTCAGAAATCAAATGATTTTATGATATGTGCGCGAATAGAAAGCTTGATTTTGGAGAAAGGAATGGAGGATGCTATTAAGCGAGCAAATGCTTATGTTGAAGCAGGAGCAGATGCTGTTATGATTCATAGTAGAAAGAAATATCCTGACGAAATTTTTGAATTTTTAAAGTTATTTAGGGAGAATAATTTGTTAACGCCGGTGGTTTTGGTTCCGACTTCGTATAATCAGATTACGGAGGAAGAGTTTAAAAAACGTGGTGCAAATATAGTTATATATGCTAATCAGCTGACTCGAACGGGGTTCCCTGCTATGAAAGAAGCGGCAGTATCTATATTGACTCATAGAAGAGCATTAGAGTGTGATTCAAAGTGTATGAGTATTAAAGACATCATTACACTTATTCCGGAGGAATAGAGATGGAAAGTAAAATAATCTCTGGGAGTAAGTGTTTGTTAGAACTGGATAAATGGTTGACAGGGAAGAAGACCATGGTGGTTTGTGGTAAATCGGCAGCGTTTTTTTCTGATTATATGCAGCAACTCAAGAAACACGAGGTGGTATTTTTTCGAGATTTTGAACCAAATCCTAAATATGAGTCTACGATTAAAGGGAGAGACATCTTCTTAAGTTATAAATGTGATTCTATACTTGCTATAGGCGGTGGCTCATCGATTGATGTTGCAAAATGTATCCGACTGTTTTCAGTACTAGATAATGATTATCTTCGTGACAATTATGTGGATCCAATGATTCCTTTTTTGGTTATACCGACTACAGCTGGAACGGGGTCAGAAGCTACTAGATTTGCTGTTGTTTACAAGGACGGCGAAAAGTTATCTGTGAATTGTTTATACTCTATTCCTGAAGTAGTGTTACTAGATGGATCATTATTAAAGACACTTCCGGATTATCAAAGAAAAGCTACGTGCTTAGATGCGTTGTCTCACGCAATAGAGTCTATGTGGTCTGTTAATAGCACAGAGGAAAGTAGAACTTATTCTTTAAAGGCATTAGAGTTGTTTTTTAAATATAAAAATGAGTATTTAAGCAATACGGAGACTGGTAATGCGAAGATGTTAGAAGCATCTTTTTATGCAGGTAAAGCTATCAATATTTCAGAGACCACAGCTGGGCATGCTATGTGTTATAAAATAACAACTCTGAAGGGAATTGCTCATGGTCATGCGGCAGCTTTAGTTAATCAGTATCTTTTTCCGTATATGATAGAACATATCGAGGATTGCATTGACGTAAGAGGAAAGGATTATTTAAAAAATATTCTGAGAAAAATTTATCAAATAACAGGCAATCTCTCAGATTTAATTGATGAGATGAAATTACCAAGTGTATTAGCTACTGATGATGAGATAGATATAATGACCAATTCTGTGAATGAAGGAAGACTAAAGAATAATCCCGTTAAGTTGGGACATGAGCAAATAATGTATTTGTATAGATGTATTTTTGGGTGAAAGAATGAAAGCAATAGATTTTTTAGATGTTTTAGGAGTAGATTATTATGCAGGTGTTCCTGATTCTCTACTTAGACCGATGTGTGATTGTATTATGAATAAATATGGTGTTGATTATAAACATCACGTGATTGCGGCTAATGAAGGAAATGCGGTGGCTTTAGCAGCGGGATATTATTTGGCGACAGGAAAAGTTGGGATGGTATATATGCAGAATTCCGGTGAAGGTAATGCGATTAATCCGATTGCATCTTTGGTGAATGAAAAGGTATATGGTGTGCCAATGCTGTTCGTAGTGGGATGGAGAGGCGAACCGGGTGTTCATGATGAACCACAGCATATTTTTCAAGGAGAAATCACGACCAAAATTTTAGGACTTATGGGAATTTCTTATTTTATAATCGATAAAGATACTACGATTGATTCTGTAAGAAATCAGATGCGGAGATTTAATGAAGTATTTACAGAGGGTAGACAGGCAGCTTTTGTGATAAAAAAAGGAGCTCTTACAAATGAAAATAAGAATATATACCATAATGAGTATGGATTGTCCCGAGAAGAGGCTATACAAGAAATTGTTAAATATACAGGTGATGATCCGATAGTTTCAACCACAGGCAAAGCTTCTAGAGAATTGTTTGAAATCCGGGAAAGACGTGGTGAAAATCATAATTTAGATTTTTTGACGGTGGGGTCTATGGGACATGCTTCTTCAATTGCTCTTGAAATAGCCATACAAAAAAACGACAAGAGAATCTGGTGTATTGACGGGGATGGCGCGATGATTATGCATTTGGGTGCAATGGCTGTGATAGGGAATTCTAAAGTGCATAATTTAGTTCATATTATAATTGATAATCAGGCTCATGAATCTGTAGGTGGATTGCCAACAGCTTCAACTACGATTAGATATGGTTCACTTGCTGAAGCATTTGGCTATGATAAGGTTTATGAGATAAGAGATATAGGTAGCTTGGCAAAGGCACTTCAAGAAACTATAGATAATAGAGTGCTTACACTTATGGTTATTTATTCAAAGATTGGTGCTAGAGATAATTTAGGAAGACCGACTACTACAGCAAGAGAAAACAAAATTGCATTTATGGATGAAATTGGGAAATAAAGCATAAAGGAGCCATTTTGTTAGAGATAATAAAGTCCATATAATAGTCTTTGAAGAATATTATAAAACAAGAAGATTTTTAGATGGCGTATATAAAATGGCAGAATAGAGGATGCATGGGGAACAAAGAGGATTTAAAGCTGCTGTGTTATTTGAAAACTGATTTATATAGTTGTATTACTGCAGAGATAGCAACAGACAAAGTTGTATTAACAAATAAAGCAGTTTTACATATTTTAGACCACCATCCGGAAGCTTATAATGAAGTGTTAATTGAGTTGAAACAAGCGATTTTAGAACCTGATTATATAATAAAAGATGAGAAACATTTAAATACGGGTTTAGTCATAAAAGAAATTGCTTCTGATTCGATTGAGAAAGAGCATGCGTTTATAGTGTTGAAGATATGTACGGATACAAAAAATAATCAGCGTTCAAATTCCATAATATCAGGATGGAAGATTAGTAATAAGAGATTGAAGAGCTACTTACGTAATAAGACAGTTCTTTACAAAAAAGATTTTTTTTGATAAAGTAAGAGTACAAAAAGGTATTTGAGGTGGTAAATTTCGTTGCAACCACACACCCTACGGGTCAAAAGAGATGCTACAGAGGCGACGGTAGCCAAATACCTTGAGACGTGAGGGCTTCGAGAAATCGAGGCCCTTTTTTAATAGGAGGGGAAATGAAAGACGCAAATGAACTGATGTGGGAAGAACTACACAAGGAAATTAGGCATCAACCGAAGTATCCATCTGAGGAAGTAATCCGATTTGTAAAAAGACATTTTAAGGAAAAAGCAAAGATACTCGATGATGGTTGTGGAGCGGGCAGACACGTGGTTTATCTAGCTAAGGAAGGATATGAACCTTTTGGGATAGATATTAGTAACACAGGAGTAAAATGTACGAAGTTGCGTCTTCGTGAAGCGGGATTTGATTATGATGCCAATATAGTGGCCGCTTCATGTGAATCCTTGCCGTTTGAAAATGATGAGTTTGATGGTGTGATTTCATATGGAGTATTTTATTATCTACATCTAGAGGAAATAGAAAAGTCTGTTAATGAAATTTACAGAGTTTTGAAAAAGGGTGGAAAGACTCTAGTTATCCTACGAAGTATAGAGGACTACCGCTTCAATCCAAACACAGTAAATGAATTAAATCCACACGAGTGCGTAATTGATGAGAAAGATGATACTAGAAGTGCATTTAAAGAAAATGGAATGCATATGCAGTTTTTTGACAGAGATGAAGTGAAGAAGCTATTTGGCAAATTCAAATCAGTTTCTGTCAATTCATTAAAATATTATCATGATGAAGATACGTATGCTGATGTAGATTTTATAGTAGTTTGTGAAAATAGGGTGAACTATGATTTTTATAAGAACAGATGCAAATGAGGAAATTGCCACTGGGCATATGATGCGGTGTCTTACAATTGCTAAGAAATTGAAAGAAAATGGGGAAACTGTTGAATTTTTGATTTCTGATGAGAATTCGAAGACATTACTGGAGAATAGTTCTTTTAAATATACTATTTTAAATACGGAATGGAACAATTTGGATAGTGATATTGAAATAGCCAAGACAAAAGAGATACTGCTTCATGAGCAAAAGCCGGTTCTTTTAGTGGACTCTTATTATGTGTCAAATAAGTATTTCAAGAGCTTGAAATCATGTGCTAAAATAATCGCTTTTGACGATTTTTTTGACGAAAAGATCGATGTGGATATTGTGATTAATTATTCTATTTTTCATGATATGTATGATTACAAATCTCGATATGCCGACACAGGTACTATTGTTTTAGTAGGACCTAAATATGTTCCGCTTAGAGAGCAATTTTCTAAAGAAAAGAAGAAGCGTAACTATAAGAAAGATAAATATGAAGTTATGTTAATGAGTGGTGGTGGTGATAAACATCATGTATTATCTGGGCTTATGTCATATGGCGATATTATGGGTGGCTTTGCCAATGTTAAAGCTAATTATAATGTTATTGCTGGAGCTTATAATACAGATATTGAAATTATGAATTACACGGAAAGCAGATTTTCGGAAGTAAAAATTTATGAGAATGTGGAGGATATTGCAACGTTGATGGAGAAATGCGATATTCTTGTTTCAGCAGCAAGTACAGTTTTATATGAAGCTTGTGCAATGGGAATTCCAACTATTTTTTATTGTATGTCTGATGACCAGAAAAATGATATTAAATATTTTGTTCGAGATGCAGGTTATTTATATGTAGGAGATGTAAGGAAAGATAAAGATTTTAATGAAAAAATATTTTTGGCCATAAAAGATCTAATAGTTAATGAAAACTTAAGGCGTGAGATGTGCGAAAAGTCAATGAGTTTAGTAGATGGGTTGGGCGCGCAAAGAATCGCAGAGGAGATAAGTGGTTTATGAGTAAAAGATATGAAATTGGTAGTTTTTATGAAAAAGAAAAGCTAGTTGAAGATATAGACATTAAAAAGGATTGTATTTACGATAAAATTATTCAAAAAGATAAGTGTTGTTTCTTTGAGTCTGGCCGCTCAGCGATTTCAGCAGTTATAGAGGATATTGAAAAACAAACAAATAATAAAGTGTGTTTAATACCATCATATATATGTGATACTGTGGTGAAACCTTTTGTTATAAAAGGGTGGAAAGTATATTTTTATCAATTGAATGATAAATTGGAACCTATAGAATCGGAAGTTATAGATTTAGTGAGAAAATATGATCCAAGTGTTATATTTACGGTTTTGTACTATGGAAATGATTCGATAATAAATATTAGAAAATTGTTAAAAGAATGGGAAGATAATAAAGAACATTTTTGCGTAGAAGACTTGACACAGTCTATTTTTTATTTTGAAAAGCTAGAAATGGGCTATGTTGATAAAATGAAATATCAAGTGGCTAGTTTACGCAAATGGCTACCTATTCCGGATGGTGGAGTGGCAAATTTATATAATGAACCAAAATATATAGAAAAAGAAAAACCAGAATATGAAAGTTATCAATTGCTTGCTCAAAGTATGAAAGCTGAATATTTAAAAGGTGAAAACATTTCAAAAGATAAATTTTTAAAACTTCATAAAATTGCAGAAGATGCCTTAGATGATAGATATGAAATATTACCGATGAATAATGAATCGATAAAAGTTTTGAAAAATATTGATTGGGAGAAAATATATACAAGAAGAAATGAGAATGCTATTTATTTACAAGAAGAGTTGGAATTATTTTCAGAAATCGATAATTTTTGGAAACTTGATAAAAAGTCGGCGCCGCTTTATATGCCAATAATTATAGAAGATAGAGATGCTTTCCAAGAATATATGAAACGACAAAATATTTTTTTGCCAGTATTGTGGCCTGTTCCAGAACAGGTGGGAGATGCATTAAATGAGTTTGTGGATAGATTATATAATAAGATGTTGGCTATTCCGTGTGATCATAGATATACCAAAAAAGATATGGAATATATTATAGACAAGATTAGAATATACTTTGAAAATATGTAAAGACTAACTATTAAAAGTCAAGTCGAAAAAAGTTATTTTTTGATTAATAATTAATAAAGAGGCAATGTTATGGGAGTAATAAAACTAGGAATAATTGGGACAGGTAGAATTGCAACTGAATTTATGAAAGAGTGTGACGAGGCTAATAACGCCCGAGTAGTTGCAGTTTATAATCCACACATTGAGAGTGTGAGATATTTTGTGGAGAAGAATGAATTCTCAGATGAATTGCTGCAGACAGATGATCTGACAGAGCTGTTTGAGGCGGTTGATGCAGTTTATATTGCGGTGCCTCATGAATATCATTTTACATATGCGAAGCAGGCCCTTGAGGCTGGTAAGCATGTGCTTTGCGAGAGCCCACTTGCGTTAAAGGGCGAGGAAGCTTTGGAATTATTTGAAATGGCAAGAGATAGACGGCTTATATGCATGGAGGCTATTCCAACGGCCTATTGTCCGGGATTTGCTGGGGTTTTGCGACTTGTTGAAGAGGGCGCAATTGGTAAGCCTTATGATATTGAAGCTACATTTACCAAACTGGGAAATGCATCTGGCAGAGAAATGTGGGGGCAGTATGCAGGAAGTTTCTATGAATTGGGAAGCTATGTGCTACTTCCGGTTGCGAAAATATTTGGCATAGAAAGCGAGCAGAGCTATGTGTGGTCAGTTGACTCGGTTACAGGCTGTGACTCTTATTGCAAAGTTACTATTACATACGAAGGCGTGAGTGCCACAGTGAAGACTGGCCTCGGAGTTAAGTTTGAGGGCGAGCTGATTGTAGCTGGTGATAGCGGATATATCAAAGTGCCATCTCCTTGGTGGCAGACCAACAAGATAGAAGTTCATCATGAGGATCCTGACAAAGTAGAGATTTATGAATCTGAGTTTGCGGGAAGCGGGCTCAGATATGAAATTCGTGAATTTGCCAATAGATGTGATAGCATGGAGAAGAAGAAATCGGGAGTTGCTCCCGTTACAGTGACAGATGGAGAGGCTTGGAGCGAGTTGATGTCCAGTGCTAGTCTAACTGCTCAAGAGAGTATATGGATGGCTTTCCAGATGGAAGTGTTTGCTGCTAGCCGCGCTGACAAAACAGTGGCAGATGATGATAATTATGCTGAAATTGCTGGGGCTCAGGGAATTAATATGCGCCCACTTAGATATTGGGGACATAGAGGTTGCTGTTATAGATATCCGGAAAATACTATTATGGCCTTTGAGGCTGCGGCAAATGTACCTGGAATTACAGGCATTGAGTTCGATGTGCAATATACCAAGGACAGACAGCTGGTAGTAATTCACGATGAGAAGGTTGATAGAACAACAAATGGCACTGGATTCGTTAGAGATTATACATTGGAGGAGTTACAAGCTTTGGATATTACTCCATCTGGTAGGGATGAAGTATATGAGGTGCCGGCGGATAAGTTGGATGATATACATAGGGATGCGCCTTCTCTTGCGTCAATACAGGCTGGAGATAGATTGCATATTCCGACATTGAGAGAGATGTTTGATGTGATTGCACCATATTGCAAGAACAATGGATTGCTGTTAAATATTGAGTTGAAAAACAGCATTTATCCATACGAAGGCATGGAGCAGATGGTTATGGACATGGTGAAAGAATATGGTATTGAGGACAATATTGTATACTCATCCTTTAACCACAAATCAGTAGGTCTGGTTATGGAATTGAATCCAGATGCTTCGACTGGAACTCTTGATGATGACGAACTTAACTGTATTGAGGGCATGAAAAAATATAACGCAGGAGGACTCCATCCGGGATGCGCTGGAATGGCAGTGAATCCATCCACTGTTAAATGGATTATAGAAAATGATATTCCGGTTAGAATGTGGACTGGAATCGAGCCATTGTATGGACAGAGTCGCAGAATGCCTGATGTGGATCTGCGCAGGTATGCACTTATGGGAACTACGGATATTATTACCAATGCTCCTGAGAGATACTTGAACAGTTAGTTCAACATAACTAAATGCACTTTTTCAAAAAAGTTTAGACGATATTTTCATTTATTTTGCACAATGGACATATGAGATAGCGGGTGCTAGAATGGCGATACATGATGTAAGGCTTGTGATGTTCATTTACCACATTTCAAGTGTATTTAGTTGTTTTTAGAGTAGGTTATTAGGAGTAGTGTTGTGATATTCTGATATTTCTGCCTTACATATAAAATTATATAGTGAAGGAGGTGGAAGTATGAGCGAATTGACTAAAGAATTTTTTGTTCAGGTTCTCGATGACAGATTTGGCAGGTTTGAAAATGAGATGTCTGGAATGAGATCTGACATAGCTGAATTGAAAGAAGATGTTGCAGTTCTGAAAGAGGATGTTGCAGTTCTGAAAGAGGATGTTGCAGTTCTGAAAGAGGATGTTGCAGTTCTGAAAGAGGATGTTGCAGTTCTGAAAGAAGATGTTGCAGTCTTAAAGGAAGAAGTATCTGGCTTAAAGGAAGATGTGTCCGGCTTAAAGCAAGAAGTATCTGGCTTAAAGGAAGATGTGTCGAGTCTTACAGGAAGAGTATCTCGTCTGGAAACAAGAATGACCAGCCTTGAGGATAAGGTGTCTGACCTGTCTGCTGATGTTCACATTATTAAAATTAATCAAGAACATTATGTTGAACGATTGATAAATGAACTCCATGCTGTTTACAAAACAGAGTTCACTAAGTATGAAACGCACAACAATAATGTTAATGATCTTATGGAACATTCCAAGGTTGTTGATGACGTCATAGAAGATCATTCTGAGAGAATAGAGACTTTAGAAATTAAGGTTGGATAGATTTTTTGATAAATAATTTGCGGGAAAAGAACAAGATAATGAAGGCTATTATAATTGTATTGGTGATTTTAATAGTGCTAATTGCACTATACTTTTTGGCAATTATGCCTAGGATGATTCATCGTCCTAATTTTTCAGAATTTAAGCAGTGGGATTATGCTCATCGCGGCTTGTATGATAATGAGACTGATGCCCCAGAGAATTCTATGAAAGCATTTTCCAAAGCTGTGGAAAATGATTATGGAATAGAGCTGGATGTACAGCTGACCAGGGATAATGTGATGGTGGTATTCCATGACTTCTCTCTTGAGAGAGTATGCGGAGTGGATAAGCTGGTGAGAGAGTTGACTTATGAGGAACTGCAGCAGCTGACAATCCTCGACTCAGATCAGAGAATTCCTAAGTTTGAGGATGTTCTTGAGTTGGTAAATGGCAGAGTGCCACTTATTATTGAATACAAAATTCCAGGTACAGATCCATTGGTTTGCAAGATGGCCAATGATTTGCTTGCGGATTACAAGGGCATGTATTGTATAGAGTCATTTAACCCTATGGGTGTACTGTGGTACAGACAGAACCGTCCAGATGTTGTCAGAGGAATTCTTTCGGACAATTATGTGAAGGAAGGATACAGAGAATATCCTGTCATTGCTTACGAAGTTTTGAGAAATATGCTTTTTAACTTTATTATTAAGCCAGACTTTATTGCCTATGATGTGAAATATACTTCCGACTTATCCAGAACAATATGTCAGAAGGTTTACAAGGCTCCTTCAGTAGCATGGACTGCGAAATCTCAGGAAGATATAGATGCAAATATAGATAATTACGATATTTTTATTTTTGAAGGATTTCTTCCACAATAATTGAACTTACTGACAAATTTGTGTACAGATTAAATCAAAGTATGTGATTAAAATAGTCTTACAAGGAGAACTTGTGGGGCTATTTTTTTATAGTTCTGAATATGTATGTGAGTATATTATTATTAAGAATATTTGTGAGAGGAGATTTGTTATGAAAGCTGTGAATTTAAAGTGTGAGCATATGTCGAATCCTATGGGTATAGATTTTGCTAATCCTACTTTGAGCTGGAGCTGTCAGGGGGGAGTGACACAGAAAGCATATGAGGTGATTGTAAAATGTGCTGATGATGTAGTATATGATTCGGGAAAAGTAGAATCATCATCAATGCAAATGAAATATCCTAATCAACTTCAAAGCCATCAGAAGCTTACATGGCAGGTTAAGCTGTGGGATGAAAATGATATGGAGGAAACATCTGAAGAAGCAACTTTTGAAATGGGACTTTTGGATGTAAATGACTGGCAGGCTAAGTGGATTAATCCGGAGGAGAAGACAGAGCCTGAGACAATTGCTCCTGTCAGCTATTTGCGCAAGAGCGTACATATTGATCAGGTTTCGAATGCGAGACTCTATGTTACTGCACATGGAATTTATGAAGTGAGCATAAATGGCAAGAGAGTTGGAGATTTTGTATTAGCTCCGGGAACTGCCAATTATGATAAATATATGCCATATCAGACTTACGATGTGACAGGGCTCTTGCAGTCGGGAGACAATGCAATTGAGGTTGCTATTGCAGATGGTTGGTATAGAAGTTATTCCGGTGTAGATGGAGATAGAAATTTATTTGGAACAGAGTTGGCACTTCTCTTACAGTTGGAAAATGATGGTCAGGTTGTATGTGTGTCGGATGAATCCTGGGAAGCTACACAGGAAGGACCTCTCAGAGAAGCTGATATGCAAAAGGGTGAAATCTATGATGCATCCAAGGAGAAACTGACAGGATGGCATGGAGTGAAGGTGGCTGATATTTCTATGTCAGAACTTGGTGCATCCAACACTGTGCCAATTGTGGAGCAAGAACATTTCACAGGAAAGCTTATTAAGACTCCAAACGGTCAGCAGGTAATTGATTACGGTCAGAATCTGGCAGGCTATATTGAATTTACAGTGACAGCACATGCTGGCGACAAAATCGTATTGACTCACGGTGAGGCTTTGGATGAAAATGGCAATTTCACTCAGGAGAATTTCCAGGATAGAAAGCGTCATAAAGGTGGCGGAACAGATCAGCGTGTGACATATATTTGTAAGGAGGGGGAGAACCACTACAAGACTAAGTTCTCTATTTGGGGATTCCAGTATGCCCTTGTGGAGACAGATGTTGACTTGTCAGATGCCACATTTACATCAATTGCAGTATACTCACAGATGGATGATATTGGTGAGTTTGAGTGTGGTAACGAGGATGTGAACAAGCTGGTTCGCAATTCTATCTGGAGCCAGAAGTCTAACTTCTGCGATGTTCCAACAGATTGCCCTACTCGTGAGCGAGCTGGTTGGACAGGAGACGCAGGAGTCTATGTTGATACAGGAATATATTTAGAGGATGCTTATCCGGTATATAGGAAGTGGTTGAAGGAATGTAGATTGCTTCAGGACAAGGAAGGCAAGGTGGCAAATATTGCTCCGTTGAACAGTAAACCAAGCTTCTTCACGGGACTGCTTATGGGTTCAACTGGTTGGGGGGATGCCTGCATTATTGTGCCATATGCGCTGTACAAGCGATACAATGACATCTCAATTCTGGAAGAGAATTATGAGATGATGCAGAAATGGTATTCATATCTGGAGGGCCGTGCGAAGAAGAGCGACATCAAGAAAATTTTCAAGAAGAAGAGTCCATATAGAAAATATATTATTGAGACAGGAATAGACTATGGAGAGTGGTGTGAGCCGGGAGTGGATTCCGCTGCAATGATGGGCAAGACTCCGGTGGAATCAGCTACAGCATATTTCGCAAAATCTGGTCAGCTGTTATCAGAAATCGCAGAGATTTTAGGACATGAAGAGGATGCAAATCACTATAGAGAAGTGGCGGACAATGCTCGCAAGGGATATATTGACGCATGCACAGAGGATGGCAAAATCTCTGGTGAGAGAATGGCTCCATATGTTCGCGCAATAGAATTTGGTTTGTTGGATGATAACCAGACACAGGCTGCTGTTGAGGATTTGAATAAATTGGTTGAGGCCAACAACTATCATCTGAATACAGGATTCCTTAGCACTCCATTTCTCTGTAAGGTTCTTGCGGAAAATGGTCATATAGATAGTGCATACAAATTACTATTGCAGGATACAGCTCCAGGTTGGTTATATGCCGTGAAGAAAGGTGCCAATACAATCTGGGAGACCTGGGATGGAATTAATGAAGTGGGAGTAGTGAAGGAATCTCTCAATCATTATGCATATGGTGCTATTACAGGTTGGTTGTTTGGCGGAGTATGTGGTATTAAGCTGGAAAATAATAATATTACAATTAAGCCATATCCATCAGAAAGCTTAGGTTACGCCAAGGCGATTTATAATTCTCCAATTGGCGAGATTGTAAGCGGTTGGGCCTATGAGGATGGAAGCGTGAAATATACATTTACCATTCCTGCAAATGCTACAGCTGAGGTGGAACTTCCTGACGGGCGCAAGATGACATTGCAATCAGGCAGTTATGAGTTTTAGAAAAAATATTTAAGATACAACAAAGCCATAGGTACGGTACCTATGGCTTTATCTTTTTATATGTAAGTTTCATTTTTGGATTGTTGAATTTCTATAGATTTATTTATACTTTTGAATTACGCTTTCTGTATTCCCCTGGTGACATGCCTACAATTCTTTGGAATGTATCAGAGAAATAACTTCTGGAATTAAAGGATAACTCCAGGCTGATATCCAGGATGCTTGTGTTGGTAGACTCCAATAATACTTTGGCTCGTTCGACTTTCTTCTTGGTTACATATTCATTTACACTACAACCCATTTCGTTTTTGAACTTTCGTGAGAAATAGTATTCTGAGTAACCTGCTTTTGCTGCCAACTCACTGATGGATATTTTCTCATTAATATGACCAGTGATATATTCGCAACTGTTCTGTATGAACTTAGAGATTCCTAAATTCTCTTTTGCTTTCAACACATGGGAGAAATATACATCGGGAATCTCCTGAATCAGAGTGTTTATCTCACTCATGGTTGTGCATGCTTCGGATTTGTCTGCATAATAATCACATAAATCATAAGCTAAATCCGGAGATACTCCTCCAAGTATTGATGCTCGTGATAACAGAGTTAAGAGCACAAGCAAGTTGTTCTTGGCAAATCGAATTGAATCCTTGGGATTGTGCTTTACTCCATCGCTGAGGCTAGAGGATACGTTCATTGCTTCCTTGTAGCTCGGATTTCCCTCAGAGAATAATTTCAGAAATGCCTGCTCAGATGCCCATATGCCAAAATGAGAAGAACTCTTGATGTCATTTGAGTCAGAATTCGTGGCATGATTTTTGAGTATCTGTATGTCGCTGACTGGAATTAAATCTCCATGCAATAGATAGTGAAGCTGTTGCGCATAGTTGGATACGACGGTATGAGGTATTATAGACATGCGATTAAGCTGTCTTGATACGATAGCCTTGATCTGCACTGACAGTCCTCGTTCATCCATTCTGCTTTTCAATTCGTTAAAGGAATTCTCATTGGTAAAAGTGGGACCTATTGCATAGATCTTATTTAACTTACCATTTTTGAGCTCAAAGTCCAGAATCCACAATAGATTTAGAAATGAATAAGCATAGGTTGTTGTATATACAGTGCCTTCAGATGATAGAGCCTCTGCTACTTGAGATTGAAAAAGCGCATCAAAACCCATGTAATCATCATCTGGATAGCTGGTGTATTCTAATTGATAATTACTGTCATAAATCCAAAGCGGAACTTTGTTAGTATGTAATATAAGATCTCCGAAAGCTTCTATGCGTTCTTTTTTATTCATTGATTATTCCTCATATAAATATTCGGCTAATGTGTCGTAATCAGATGATTCTGCACAGCGGATTGTGCCGTTTTCCAATAAGTCTGTCTGGCCTGTAATTGAGCAAAATACATACTGGCTCAATGTGGAAGCGAGATTTAAAATATCGCCCTCAGAAGACTCGTAAAATACATCGCCTTTACAATCTTTGATTGCAATTAAAAACTTGGCAATATCTGCATCTTTTTTTAATTTAATCATGACTGAAACTCTCCTTTTCACATGTTGTTTTAATGTACTTATTATGAACGAAAATCCTGAAAAAATAAAGTGCAAAGATATACAAGACATAAAGGATTTCTTGAATAAGTATATGAAACTTGTTAAAATTATTGTGTAGCATATTAAAGGGGAGATTGACCTATGGACAAAGTGCTGTTTATCGGTAAATTTAATGAATCAACTAAAAGCATTCAGAAGTATCTGAAGGATCATATAAATGTGCAGATGTGCTCTGATAATCTAGATATAGTCAAGAGTATGGTGCAGATGTATAAGCCAAATTCTATTCTAATTAATCTGAATGAATTGGATGAGAATAATAAGCCTTTGCTTAGATATGTGAATGAGATAGATTTGAAGACATCAGTTTTGGTAGTTGGAACAGAGGCGGAATGTCAGCTGTTTTCTGTAGAACTACTGTCTTCTAAGTTTGAAATATTGAAGCATCCTATTTCTAATGACAAAATCTTGGACAAAATAAACGAAGTCCTTTCGAATAAGACAAAGCCAGGAAAGGAAGTGGAAGCAAAGCAGGACGATAGAAAGACGATTCTGTTGGTGGACGACAGTCCTGTAATGCTTAGAAGTCTCAAGAAAATGCTGGAGGATCAATATAGAATTACTATGGCGACTTCAGGTGAACAGGCTATGCAGATTATTGACAAAGACATGCCAAATCTGGTTATACTGGATTATGAGATGCCTGTTTGCGATGGCCGACAGACTTTGGAAATGATTAGAGCTAGAGAAGATGCTGTTGATTTGCCAGTGATTTTTCTGACAGGACATGGAGATGCCAAGCATATAAAGTCAGTATTGGCATTGAATCCGGCGGCATATTTTCTAAAGCCTCCTATGCCGGATAAGCTTCTGACAACTATTTCAGGATTGATTTAGCAGCTACATACACTATTATAAAGAGAGAATAGTATATAGATGATACAGAATTATAAATTGAAAATAAGCTACGACGGAACTCGTTATTATGGCTGGGAACATCAGCCTGATCATGAGACCATACAGGGTAAGTTGGAAAATGTTATCGCTCGTATGCTTGATATTGATGTGGAAGATTTCAAGATAATTGGTGCCGGCAGAACTGATGCCGGGGTTCATGCCAAGGCTATGATTGCAAATGTAGTTTTGGATTGTGATATGACTCCAGATGAAATCAGAGACTATATGAACAGATATCTCCCGGATGATATAGCTGTATTGGAAGTGAGACAGGCTTCTGAGAGATTTCATGCCAGATATAATGCAGTGGGCAAGACTTATCGTTATACCTGCTTTGACGGACCAGTTAAACCAGTATTTGACAGAAAATATTATGTAGCATTGGATGAAACTCTTGATATTGACAAGATGCGCCAGGCGGCAGAATATCTGGTTGGCAAGCATGATTACAAGAGCTTCTGTGGCAACAGCAGAATGAAGAAGTCTACCGTGCGTGTGGTGGACAAGATAGAAATTGCAAGAAGAAAGGGTTATGTATATATGACTTTTCATGGCACTGGATTCTTGCAGAATATGGTGAGAATTCTGGTTGGCACACTTATGGAAGTGGGCTATGGCAGAATGGAACCGGAGTATATGATTGATATACTTGAGGCCAAGGACCGCAAAGTGGCTGGACCAACAGCCCCTGCCAAGGGGTTGTGTCTAATTGAGGTTGATTATTGATAATGAGAGGTGCATGCGTATGTTGACGGTGGAGAGACAGAGAAAGATTCTTGATGCTGTGAATAGTAAGGGGAGCGTGACTGTATCTGAGCTTATGGATGAACTTGAAGCTTCTGAATCTACTGTGAGAAGAGATTTGCAGGCTATGGATAGAGCTGGCAAGCTCATCAAAGTGCATGGTGGAGCTATTGCTTTAGGTGATAAATATGCAACTACAGATGATGAGGTTGAATTGAGAAAAGAGCGCAATAAGAATGAGAAGATATCTATTGCGAAATATGCAGCATCCTTGGTAAAGGATAATGATTTCGTATATTTGGATGCTGGAACTACTACGGAGGAAATGATTGATTTCTTCAAGTGCAAGAATGCTAAGTTTGTGACAAATGCTATAGAGCATGCCAGAAAACTTGCTGCCAAAGGATTTACTACATACCTGTTGGGAGGAGAGTTTAAGGCTGCCACAGAGGCCATTGTGGGAGATGAAGCTTTGGCCAATCTGGAGAAATATAATTTCACCAAAGGATTCTTCGGAACCAATGGTCTTACAATGAATAATGGATTTACCACACCTGAGCCGAAGGAGGCTATGATTAAGCGGGAAGCGATGAAGTCCACCAAAGAGGCTTATGTCTTGATGGACAGTTCCAAGTTTGATCAGGTTGCAGCAATTACATTTGCTCCGGCAGATAGTGCAGTGGTTATTACAGACAGAAAAGATAAAGGTAAATATAAAGGCATCAAGATTATAGTTGTAAAATGATGTGACTTATGAGCTCTACTCGCGTTATATAATATGCGGAAGTAGGGCTTTTTATATATTTTGTACAAATATCGTTGACGCTTTTTGGAAGATATTTTGACTGAAAATGATTGATTCTGACGGAACGTGGAAATATAATATATACAAGAAATGAGCGGTAGCTTATTTGAGCACATATGCGGAACAGATGAAATATGCAAGGAAGGAGGAGTATGAATATGATTTATACAGTAACATTTAATCCATCTCTTGATTATATAGTTTCGGTTGATAACTTTACTTTGGGCAAGGTTAACAGAACAACAGATGAGTTAATGTTCCCGGGAGGTAAGGGAATCAATGTATCAATGGTGCTGAAAAACCTTGGGTACGACAGTGTGGCTCTGGGCTTTATGGCAGGATTTACTGGAAACGAGATTATTCGAATGCTGGATGAAAGAGGAGTTATATCGGATTTCATTCATGTTGAGAAAGGATTATCTCGAATTAATGTAAAGCTTCGCAGTAATGAGGAGTCAGAAATCAATGGTCAGGGACCTGCAATTGATGCAGATGCTATAAGCAGACTATACAGTAAGCTTGATAAATTACAGGATGGCGACGTATTGGTTTTAGCTGGAAGCATACCAGATGTAATGTCTAGAAACACTTATATGGACATTATGAAGAGATTGAATGGTAGAGGAGTCAAGGTTGTTGTAGATGCAACCAAGGACTTGTTGGTAAATGTATTGGAGTATAAGCCGTTTTTGGTTAAGCCAAACAACCATGAGCTGGGAGAGATCTATGGCGTGACTCTGAATACAAGAGATGAGGTTGTGCCTTATGCAAAGAGAATGCAGGAGGCAGGAGCGAGAAATGTACTCATATCTATGGCAGGCGAAGGTGCCGTGCTTCTGGATGAACAGGGTGAGGTACATATGTCAGAAGCTCCAAAAGGAAAGGTTGTGAATTCAGTTGGCGCAGGGGATTCCATGGTAGCAGGATTCATTGCTGGATATTTAGAATCTGGCAATTATGATGAAGCATTTTATATGGGTTTGTGCACTGGTTCAGCTTCTGCTTTTTCAGAAAACTTGGCAACAAAAGCGGAAGTTATTAAATTGAGGGAAACACTATAAGGAGGAGTAATAGGATGAAGGTAAGAGATCTTTTATCAGCTGAGAGCATTATGATCGGTGCTTCTGTAGCTGACAAAAAAGCTGCTATTGAGCAGGCGGTTTCCTTGATGACCAAGAGAGGTAACATCACAAATGTAGAGCAGTACACTGCGGGTGTATTTGCCAGGGAGGAAGAAGGAACAACAGGAATAGGTGAGGGAATTGCAATTCCTCATTGCAAATGTAATGGAGTATCTGCTCCAGGACTTGCTGCAATGACTATTCCAGCAGGAGTTGACTTTGATGCACTTGATGGAGCACCAGTTAATCTATTATTTTTGATTGCAGCTCCAGATACCAAGGACAATGTACACTTGGATGTGCTGAGTAGATTGTCAGTTCTTCTGATGAATCCTGATTTTTCAGACGCATTAAAGGCTGCTAAGACAGCAGAGGAGTTCTTGTCAATTATCGACAAGGCAGAAGATAAGAAGGTTACAGAGGAAAAGGGCAATGTACAGGCATCTGCTTCAGATAAATTCATTGTTGCAGTTACAGGATGTCCAACAGGTATTGCTCATACATATATGGCAGCAGAAGCTTTGGAAAAGGCAGCAGCAGCAGCTGGTGTTACAATCAAGGTTGAGACAAGAGGTTCTGGTGGAGCCAAGAATGTGCTTACAGCAGAAGACATTGCCAAGGCAAAGGGAGTTATTGTAGCATCTGATACCAAGGTTCCAATGGAGAGATTTGCAGGAAAGCCTGTAAAGGAATGCCATGTAGCTGACGGAATCAGCAAGGCTGATGAACTTGTGAAGGAAGCAGTAGCAGGAACAGCCAAAGCTTATGTGGTAAAAGAAGGCGCAAATGAGTCAAACAATGAGAAAAATGCTGCGAATGATACAGTAGGTCACCAGATTTATACTCATCTTATGAGTGGTGTATCACACATGTTACCATTCGTAATTGGCGGTGGTATCTTAATCGCTTTAGCATTCTTGCTTGATACATTGATGGGATATGGAGATGTAGGTGGAAGCTTCGGTTCTGCAACACCAATCTCAGCATTCCTTAAATATATTGGAGGACTTGCAATGGGACTTATGGTTCCAGTACTTGCAGGTTATATAGCTTATTCAATTGCTGACAGACCAGGTCTTGCAGTTGGTTTCCTCGGCGGTTTACTTGCTTCCAACGGAAATGCAGCAATTGCTGATTATGATTGGTCAAATGTTGGCGGATTCGCTAAGTTTGTTCAGGACTTCGCCTTCGTAGGTGAAGGAAGTGGAAATACAATATCAGGTTTCCTTGGTGGAATCGCAGCTGGTTTCCTTGCTGGATTTGTAGTTCTGTGGTTGAAGAAGATTACAGAGAATATGCCTAAGTCATTGGATGGAATTAGACCAATCCTTATTTACCCAGTATGCGGTACATTTATCGTAGGCGTTATAATGTGCTTCATCCTGAATCCACTTATTGGACTTGTAAACACAGGATTATCAATTATGCTTACAGCAGTAGCTGCTTCAGGAATGATTTGGTTGTTAGGATTAATCCTTGGAGCTATGATGGCTATCGATATGGGAGGCCCAATCAACAAAGCAGCTTATGTATTTGGTACAGGTATGCTTGCTACAGCAGCTGATCTTACAGCAGCTGGTGCATCAGCAACTGATCCACAGGTTCAGGCTTGCTATATTGCAATGGCAGCTATCATGGCTGGTGGTATGGTTCCACCTCTTGGAATTGCTCTTGCTTGTATCTTCTTCCCTAAGAAGTTTACAGCAGCTGAGAGAGAGACCAAGATTTCAAACATCGTAATGGCATGTGGATTCATCACAGAAGGTGCTATCCCATTTGCAGCAGCAGACCCAGGACGTGTAATTCCTAGTACAATGGTTGGAGCAGGAGTTGCAGGACTTCTCTCAGCACTCTTTGGATGTACACTGATGGCTCCTCATGGTGGAGTATTCGTATTTGCTACTGTAGGTAAGCCATTCATGTATATTGTGGCTTGGCTTGTAGGTTCACTTGTGACAATGTTCATGCTTGGACTTCTCAAGAAAGATGCAGAGGCATAATATATAACAATTTGATATAATGAAACTATCCAAAAGCAATATAGAATGACTGATAGGGGATTTCTATATTGCTTATGGTGGTTATATAAACATTGAAAATGGAGGACAGAAAACATGAAAGAATTTGCATACACAATTACAGACCCAGAAGGTATTCATGCAAGACCGGCTGGAATTTTTGTAAAAGAAGCAGCAAAGTATGCTTGCGCCGTTACAATTTCTAAGGACGGTAAAGAAGTTGACGCTAAGAGAATCTTTGGGGTAATGGGACTTGGCGTTAAATGTGGAAATGAAATCGTATTGAAGTGCGATGGAGAAGATGAGGATGCTGCAATGGCAGAGCTTCAGAAATTCTTGCAGGAGAACATGTAAGAGTTCATGACTGGTAATTGTTGTGAGAGCATTGCGGGGTGCATAAATATGAGAGAATTTATTGGTAAGAGTGTGTTCAATGGAATAGCTATTGGCCCGTTGAAGATATTTAGCAAAGAGGAAAATGCTGTAAAGAGAATGAAGGTAGATGATCCTCAAGGAGAAATCGAGAGATTTACTCAGGCGAAGGAACAGGCTAAAGCTGAACTTGGTCGAATCTACGAGAAGGCTTTGAAGGAAGTTGGCGAGGCAAATGCTGCTATCTTTGAAGTGCATCAGATGATGTTGGATGATTTAGACTACATTGAGTCAATCACCAATATGATTACAACTCAGGAAATTAACGCTGAATTTGCAGTTGCAACAACAGGTGATAATTTCTCAGAGATGTTTGCTGCAATGGACGACGATTATATGAAGGCTAGAGCAGCTGATGTTAAGGATATCTCCAACCGTGTAATTGGTATATTGCAGGGAAATGGTGCCGGTGGTAACTTGGGAGATAAGCCTGTGATTGTAGTAGCTGAGGACTTGGCTCCAAGTGAGACAGTACAGTTGGATAAATCCAAGGTGTTGTCATTTGTTACCAGACTTGGATCTACTAATTCTCATACTGCTATTTTGGCTAGAACTATGAATATTCCAGCACTTATTGGAATTAATTATCCAGAGGACTGTGATGGCAAGATGGCCATAGTTGACGGTGCCAAGGGTACATTAATCATTGATCCTGATGAGGCTACACTGGCTAAATATACTAAGCTTCGGGAGGAAGAGCTGGAGAAAGCCAGACTACTTCTTGAGTTAAAAGGTAAGCCAAATGTTACAGCTGATGGCAAGGAAATCAAGCTTTATGCCAATATTGGTGGTGTAGGAGATGTGGCTTCCGTATTGGCAAATGATGCAGGTGGAATTGGCTTGTTCAGAAGTGAGTTTTTGTATCTTGAATCAGATGATTATCCATCTGAGGAACAGCAGTTCAAGGCGTATAGAACTGTTGTAGAGAATATGGCTGGCAAGAAGGTTATTATTAGAACTCTTGATATTGGTGCTGATAAGCAGGTTGGTTACTTCAATTTGAAGAAGGAAGATAATCCTGCAATGGGTTATAGAGCTATCAGAATCTGTCTTGATAGATTGGATGTGTTCAAGACTCAGCTTAGAGCGATTTATAGAGCCAGTTATTTCGGTACAATCAGCATAATGTTCCCAATGATTATATCTGTGGATGAAGTTAGAAAAGCCAAGGCATTGTGTGAGGAAGTTAAAGCTGAATTGGATGATGAGAGCATAGCATATGGAGAGGTTGAGCTTGGTATTATGATTGAGACTCCTGCTGCTGTTATGATTTCAGATGAGTTGGCCAAGGAAGTAGAATTCTTCTCAATTGGAACCAACGACTTGACTCAGTATACATTGGCTATCGATCGTCAGAATCCAGCGTTGGACAACATTTATGATTCACATCATCCAGCGGTTCTCAAGATGATTAAGCAGACTGTGGAAAATGGTCATGCACATGGATGCTGGGTTGGAATATGTGGAGAGCTTGGCGCTGATACAACACTTACAGAGACATTCCTTCAGATGGGAGTTGACGAATTGTCTGTTAGCCCATCTATGGTATTGAAAGTAAGGAATCAGATTAGAAATAGCAAGGCTAATGTTTAAAAAACATATAAAATAACTAATTATTAAATATGAGCTGTATGTTTTCAGTTTAGAATAAACCTATAAGATAGAAACAATTATGTAGATATTTATATAGGAGGATTCGATTTGAGACATACAGCTTTTTTTAATGATAATTGGACCTTTACCAAAGAGGGAGTTTCTGAACAGGTTACTATCCCACACACATGGAATGCCATTGATGGTCAGGGTACTGCACAGTACTACAGAGGTGTGTGTACATACGAGAAGACATTTGACAGACCGGAAATGAAGGACGGGGATCAGGTGTATCTGGAGTTCAGAGGCGCTAATTCCAGTGCGACAGTTGAGGTGAACGGCAAGGAGTTAATGACTCATGATGGAGGTTATTCTACTTTCAGAGTGAATATTACTGATGTTCTTGCAGATCAGAATACAGTGAAGGTGTCTGTTGATAACAGCCCTAATGACAGAGTATATCCTCAGAGAGCAGATTTCACATTTTATGGTGGAATCTATCGTGATGTATATATCATTACAGTGGATGAGAATCATTTTGACTTGGACAGCTACGGAAGCAAGGGATTTATGATTACACCAAATCTTGATGGTGATAAGGCAGTAATTGACTTCAAGACTTATTCAGTAGGTCAGGCTGACAAGATTGTGGTTGCCGTTGAAGGCGTGGGAGAAGCTGAGCTTGCAATCGGTATGGAAAATGGTAAGCAGGTTGCCACAGGTTCTCTTACTATTGAAAATGTTCATCGTTGGGATGGATTGGATGATCCATATTTATATACAGCAACAGCTTCCCTGTACAAGAATGGCGAAGTAGTTGATGAAGTTGCTGATAGATTTGGATGTCGTGAATATAGCTTTGATCCTGAGAAGGGATTCTTCTTGAATGGTCGCAGCTATCCACTTCATGGCGTGTCTCGTCATCAGGATCGCAAGGATATGGGAAATGCCCTTACAACCAAGGAGCATGATGAGGATATGGACTTAATCCTTGAGGTTGGAGCTAATTCTATTAGACTTGCACATTATCAGCATGATCAGTATTTCTATGATTTGTGTGACGAGAAGGGTATTATTGCCTGGGCTGAGATTCCATTTATCACAGTATTTATGCCAAATGGTCGTGAAAATACAATCTCTCAGATGAAGGAACTCATTTCACAGAATTACAACCATGCTTCAATTATATGCTGGGCTATTTCCAATGAGATTACATTGGAGGGCGTAACAGATGAGCTTATGGACAATCATAAGGTGTTAAATGATTTGATTCATGAAATGGATCCAAAGAGAGTATCAGCAATGGCTAATTTATTCCTGCTTGAGACTGACAGCCCATTGGTTCAGCTTCCAGATATTCGTGGATATAATCTCTACTATGGATGGTATGTAGGAGAGATGGAAGATAATGACGAGTGGTTTGATGAATTCCACAGAAACCATCCAGATACAGTAATTGGTTTGACTGAGTATGGAGCTGACTCTGTAATTACTAAGCAGTCTCCTAAGCCTGTAAAAGGTGATTACACTGAGAGCTACATGTCTGTATATCATGAGCATATGCTTGAGATGTTCTCAACTCGTCCATACCTTTGGGGTACATATGTGTGGAACATGTTTGAGTTTGCAGCAGCAGGTCGTGATGAGGCCGGTGATCCTGGCAAAAATCACAAGGGCTTGATTACATTTGACAGAAAGCAAAAGAAGGATGCCTTCTATATCTACAAGGCATGGTGGAGTGATGAGCCATTTGTTCATTTATGTGGCAGACGCTATCATGACAGAGTGGAAGACACTACAGAAATCAAGGTATATTCTAACCAGAAGTCAGTTACACTTTATGTGGATGGCAAGGAAGTTGGCACAGTAAATGGTGAGCATGTATTTAAGTTTGAGGTGCCTATTTCAGGAACACATACTATCAAGGCTGTATCAGGTGATCTGACGGATGAAATGGAAATTGCTAAGACGAATGAGCCAAATCCTGATTACTTTGCAGATCCATTGAAGGTCAAGAACTGGTTTGATGAGGATGAGTCAGAGGGAGATATCAATGACAATTATCTCTCAGTAAATAGTACAATGGCAGAAATCAAGGCTTCTCCAGAGGGAGCTGCGCTTCTTCAGCGCATGATGGCTGCACAGTCAGACAAGACAGGAATGGCAGCAGGAGCCAAGATTCCAGCAGCTATGCAGAAGATGATTGAGAGACAGCCATTGAAGAAGCTCATGGCACAGGGCGGCATGGAAGTGTCTGACGAAATGATTGCCCAGCTCAATGCAGCTTTACAGAAAATCAAGAAGGTAAAATAGGCTGCTTATAAGAATGGATTTTAGGACATATTTAAAAAACTCCTTTTTATAACATTTAATAAAGGCGAATCACTGTGATGGTGGTTCGCTTTTATAGTTGGGTAAATATCATTATATAGAGAAATTTATATTTTTGTTTTAGATAAATATTTGAAAAATATACTAATGTAACTTCAGAAATAAGCTGTAGTTTGTAACGATTTTAGGTGGTTATTTATGGATTCATATAATAAAATATGTGAGGTGAATGATATTAGTATAGAAACGAGGAAACTATAGATGTGTGAAATGAAGGTAGAGAATCAGAATGTGAAGAAGTACAATGCCATAATATGGGATTTGGATGGAACACTTTTGGATACTTTGGAAGATTTGCGAGATGCAGTGAACTATGCTTTGAGAGCACAGGGGTTTCCTGAGCGTACATTAGAAGAGATTAGATGCTTTGTGGGAAACGGTGTTCGTAAACTTATGGAACGGGCAGTTCCTGATGGAGAGAACAATCCGAAATTTCAGGAGACATTTGACATATTCAAGAAATACTATGACGGACATAACATGGTGAAAACCAAGCCTTATGATGGTATGATGGATTGCTTGAAATATTTTCACCATAACGGCGTGCCAATGGCTATTGTCACCAACAAGATTCAGTCTGCCGCTGAGATGCTTCGTGAAAATGTATTTGAAGGATTGATTCCTCTTGCTGTTGGAGATGGTGTGGTTCCTACCAGAAAGCCAGATCCGCAGGGAGTGCACTATGCCATGGAGCACTTGGGATTAAATGATGAGAAATATAATGTGGTATATATAGGTGATTCGGAAGTGGATGCAGCTACTGCAGAAAATGCTGGTTTGGATTGCCTGCTCTGCTTATGGGGATTTAGAAGTCAGGAGGAACTGGCTGATAAGCCTCATGTGGCTTTTGTAAATGAGCCTGCAGAGATTATGGATTACATAGAAGTATAGGCGTATTTATTGATAAATAAAGGGCTGTTCTGTTATACTTATAAGATGGTTTGGGATTATTTACCTGCCATTATAACAGATGATTAAGAAGGGGAAACCAGGAGGAGATAAGATGGCTCATAACAGGGCATATTGTAGAATCTACCAATGGATAATGAATATAGGAATTAAGTTCGTGAACTTCAAGACACCTAAGCTTGTTGAAGGTGTTGATAGTTTCCACAGCATTCCTGACATATTGAATAACCGTAGAAAATGGGCGCCTATGATTATTACAGGTCCTTTTATGGGAAGCTCGAAGTTTGTTGAGGCCCTCTTTGAGGAACTTTCCGAGAGAGCGGTGTTGTATAACAAGGTGAAGCCTGACCCCACTTCTGCACAGGTGGAAGAGATGGTGAATTTCTATCATGAGCATAATTGCGATAGCATAATAGCTATTGGTGGAGGCTCATGTATAGATGCGGCCAAAGCTATGGCGGCTCGAATTGCCCGCCCTGAGAAGTCCTTGGCGGATATGAATGGCGTTATGAAAGTGAGCCGGGAGATTCCATTTTTCATAGCAATACCAACTACTGCAGGAACTGGTTCTGAAACAACAATTACTGCAGTTATTACAGATGAGGAAACTAATAGAAAATATACAATAAATGATTCCTGTCTGGTTCCGGATTATGCAATTATGGATCCGGTGCTTACTATATCACTGCCCAAGCATATTACTGCCCATACGGGAATGGATGCTTTGACACATGGTGTGGAAGCCTATTTGAATGTGAATTATCAAACTGCAACTACTTTGGCAAATGCACGAGGTGCAGTATCCACAATCATAGAATTTCTGGATGAAGCTTATGATAATGGAGATTCATATGAGGCCAGAGAGGAGATGCTTCTGGCTGCAGATAGAGCCGGAGCGGCATTTACAAGAGCTTGTGTGGGAAATGTACATGCAATAGCTCATGCCATTGGAGGTATGTATCATTTGCCTCATGGTCTGGTAAATGCAATTGTGTTGCCTATAGTTTTGGAAGACTATGGGTCGGCGGTTTACGCCAAGCTTGCAAAATTAGCTGATGAATGTCCAAAGGTTTTAAATGGAAGTGACATCGGAGATAAGAGAGAGATTAATTCTGCCCTGGCGCAGAAGATGAAGGCGGAAGCTTTTATTGAATATATAAAAGAGATGAACAGAAACATGGAGATACCGGAGCATATATCTCAGATTCAGGAGTCTGATATACCTACTATGGCTCAATGGGCTGAGAGTGAGGCGAATCCTCTATATCCGGTACCGGTTATATATGATGAGGCCAGATTCGAGGCAGTGCTTCGAAAGGTGGCTGGGAAGTAGGAGGTAGAACCTATGATAAATATTTACAAGACAGATAATGGCATAATATCAGAGATTGATACATATGAGTCTGGTTCTTGGGTACAATTAACTACACCTACATTGGAAGAATGTGACGAGATAAGCAAGAGATATAACATGGACAGAGATGATGTGAGAGCTGCACTGGATGATGAGGAGAGTTCTCGTATCAGCCTGGAAGATGATTACACACTTATCTTAGTAGATATACCAAGCGCTGAGACTAGAAATAATCGTAATTCATATACAACTATTCCTTTGGGCATATTGATTACAGAGGAAGTTATTATTACTGTGTGCAGCGAGGAGACAGCTGTGCTGCGTACATTTGTAGATAATAGAGTGAGAGAGTTCTCTACCAAGAAGCAGATGAGATTTACATACCAGATTCTATACAATGTATGTATGGTATACCAGAGTCTGCTGCGTAGTATTGACCGTAAGAGAACAGCTATTGAGGAGAGAATCAATGAGAACACAGAGGATGTGGATTTGATTGATTTGCATGAGTTGGAATCCAATCTGGTATACTTCGCTACATCACTTCGTGCCAACGGTGTGGTGCTTGACAGATTAACCAGATATGGTAGACTTCGCCAGTACTCAGAAGATCAGGAACTGTTAGAAGATGTTATTATCGAGAACAAGCAGGCTATCGAGATGACTCAGATATATAGAGATATTATAAATGGTACTAGAGAGCTTATGTCTACTGTTATCAATAACAGATTGAACAACGTCATGAAGTATCTGGCGGCTATTACTATTGTAATGTCTATACCAACTATTATTTCAGGCCTATGGGGAATGAATGTAAGCGGTAAATGGATGCCGTTTTCTACCATTCCATTTGGCTTTGAGATTATATGCGTAATTACTGTTGTAATATGTGCGGTGGTAATGTGGGTATTGCATAAGAGAAAGATGCTTTAATTAAGGCTCGATGAATAATATAGTGGCTTAATAAAAAGAAAATGTGTAAAACTGTCAGGTGGCGCACATGAGAGGAAGAAAACAATATGTGTGGAATTTGTGGATTTATAGGAAAGACAAAGGAAGAGATAGATAGAGAGAAAACTCTCAATGCTATGATGGATAGAATTATCCATAGAGGTCCAGATCAGGAGGGTAAATATCTCAATGATTCTGTTGCTTTAGGTTTCAGAAGACTTAGTATTAATGACTTGGATCATGGAATGCAGCCTATGTACAATGAAACAGGTGATGTGGCTATTGTATTTAATGGTGAGATTTATAATTATCCAGAGCTTCGTAAGGAGCTGGAGGCCAAGGGACATGTATTTGCCAACAACGCAGATACAGAGAGTCTGGTTCATGGATATGAGGAGTGGGGTACTGACCTTTTAAAGAAGGTTCGTGGTATGTTCGCTTTCATGATTTATGACATGAAAAAGGATATTATTTTTGCGGCTAGAGATTTCTTTGGAATCAAACCATTTTATTATTCAAATGTTGATGATGTATTTGTATTTGGTTCAGAAATCAAGAGTATTATAGAATTCCCGGGGGTTAAGCGTGAGGTAAATGAGGCTGCTTTGGAGCAGTATATGTCATTCCAGTATTCAGTGCTGCCTGAGACATTTTTCAAGGGAATCTATAAGGTGCCAGCAGGACATTACCTCTGGTTCGAGGGCGGCAAGATGGATGTGGTACAGTACTTCGATCCTCTTATGCAGCCAGAGAAGAAGCTAGAGGGGTTGGAGAAGACTGTAGATGAAATTGAAGCATTGATTCATGAGTCTACACAGGCCCATATGTTGGCTGATGTAGAAGTAGGAGCTTCCCTTTCCAGCGGTGTTGACTCAAGCTACCTGGTATCAGAATTCCCGGGAGAGAAGACTTATACAGTTGGATTTCTTGACAAGGAGAGCAAATATAATGAGATTCGTTATGCAGAGGATCTCTGTGCAGCTCTTGGAGATAAGAAAAATATCAGCAAGACTATCTCTTCGGATGAATACTTTGAGTCTATTCCAAAGATTATGTACTATATGGATGAGCCACTTGCTGATCCATCATGTATAGCACTTTATTTCGTAGATGAACTTGCGGCCAAGGATATCAAGGTTGTGCTTTCCGGTGAGGGCGCAGATGAATTCTTTGGTGGGTACAATATATATCATGAGCCATTTTCATTGGCTAAGTATCAGAAGCTTCCAAAGGGACTTCGCAAGGGAGTTGCCAAGGTGGCTGAGAAGATGCCTCGAATCAAGGGTAGAAACTTCCTGATTCGTGGTTCCAAGGATGTGGAGGAGAGATTTATAGGAAATGCAAATCTGTTCTCAGTAAAAGAACGGGAGGCTATATTGAAGTCTCAGCTTACACATGTTACACCAGCAGAGATTGTTGCACCTTATTACAAGAAGTGTGAGGGCTTAAGCGATATTGCCAAGATGCAGTATATTGATATGAACTTCTGGTTGCAGGGAGATATCCTCCTGAAAGCAGATAAGATGAGTATGGCTCATTCTCTTGAGGCTAGAGTTCCATATTTGGATAAGGTTGTATTTGAATATGCGAAATATCTGCCAATTGAGTACAAGGTGACAGATACTGCAACCAAGATGGCTTTCAGAGAAGCTGCTAAGAGACATATTCCTGAGTTCAGTGCTAACAAGAAGAAGCTTGGATTCCCTGTTCCTATCAGAGTATGGCTTAAGGAAGATAAGTATTACAACATGGTACTTGAGACATTAACATCTGATGCAGGCAAGAAATACTTTGACCAGGATGAAGTTGTGAAGCTTATGGAAGAGCACAGAGATGGCAAGGCTGATAACAGCCGTAAGATCTGGGCAATTTATGTATTCCTTATCTGGCACAAAGTCTACATTGAGGATGAGCAGGCCAAGAAGCCAGCATAAATCAGTTATATAAAGAGGAGCTCCGAGAGCCTATAGCTATTTAAAAAAGCGTAACTACTAAGTTATTACTTCAGTTTTTCGAATCAAATCAATGTAACCTCGCAAACTAGCGCATAGGGCTAAGATACTTGCAAGCAAGTTCTAAAGCCCTATTGCGCGTCGAACAGTGCTTCGGTCACTATTGATTTGTAATTCTCAAACTTCGTAATAACAAGTGGTTACGCTTAATCTTTTTAAATTAGCGATAGGCTCTCGGAGCTCCACCCTATTTAATGCTATAGATTGGAACGCATGTTATTTATAGCTTGTAGGCTTCTGCCTGATTCAGTGTGCGCATGTCGCTGTCGGCAGACATATATTCTAACTTGATATATGTGCCATCTGCTCGATACTCCTGCTCCAGTGCATTCCCCAAATCCAGCAACTGGCTGAGTAGACTGCCTTCACTGTAAGGGATTAAGTACTCACTGATTATGCTCTGACCAAAGAGGGCATCCAGAATCATATTCATTAGCTCTGGAATTCCAACTCCTTTTGATGCAGCCATGTGTATGTGATTGGCAGTGATGCTTGGCAAGTCACCGGCGAAGGTAGGCACTCGGTCTGCTTTGTTATAAGCCACAATCATAGGTATGTCTCCTGCTCCCAACTCCTTCAGAGTGGATGCTGTAACTTCCATGTGCTGTCGATAGTATGGATCAGATACATCCACAACCTGAATAAGCAAATCTGCATTGAGAGCTTCCTCCAAAGTAGAGCGAAATGCATCTATAAGATTGTGTGGCAACTTGTCGATGAAACCAACTGTATCAGAGAGATAGAAGTCTGGTTTGTTCTCCGGAGTAATCTTTCTGATTGTAGTTTCAAGAGTGGCAAACAACATGTCCTGTTGCAGAACCTTTTTATGTTCATTGTCTAGTATTTCATCATTTCCAAATACAGATAACATCTGATTCATAACTGTTGACTTGCCTGCGTTGGTATATCCTACAAGAGCAACTTGAGGAATAGCAGAAGCAACACGACTCTTACGCTGAGTCTGACGGTTTTGCTTTACAACCTTCAGCTCCTTCTTGCACTCTGTGATTCTGTGAGAGATATATCTCTTGTCCAATTCCAGCTTCTTCTCACCGGCACCCTTGTTGGAACGACTTCCACTGCCACCACCCTGTCGGCTCATGGCAGTTCCCATGCCTGTAAGTCGAGGCAGGAGATATTGGAGTTTGGCTAATTCAACTTGAAGCTTGGCTTCTCTGGTCTGGGCGCGGCTGGCAAATATTTCTAGAATAATAGAAGTTCTATCCATAATTGGCAGACCGATTTCGCTGTTGAGATTTCTGGCCTGGGATGGAGAGAGTGAATCGTCAAATATTATTAAATTCGCATCCAGATTAGCTGCAGCAGTTTTGACTTCATCAACTTTTCCTGTTCCTATATACAGTGCCTGATGTGGTGCATCTAAGCTCTGGGTGATTGTGAATACAGGCAGTATATTGCAAGCTTCACATAGACTTTCCAACTCTTCCAGGGAATGTGTGAACTCTTTGGAGTCGGGAAGCTGTAATCCCACAAGGATGGCTTTCTCTCTATCATCATTTTCAAAATCACTATATTCTATTTCTGCGTCGTCGTTTTTGAAATATATATTTGTTGTCATACATATGTCCTTTTTAATGGTATAAAGTTATTGAATAGCACTATAATAACATATATGAACTAGAATAGGCGTGATTATTTCTAGTAATAAGTTATAATGGACTTAGTAATGATTGTGAAAATAAATATTCCATGGAGGACTACAAAATGACCAAAGCATTATATGATATTGATCCATACAAGACTAAATTCGACGCAGTTATAGTACAGTGCAACAAGAATGAAGAAGGATTGTATGAAATAGAACTGGATCAGACGGGATTCTTTCCAGAGCAAGGAGGCCAGACTTCTGATGTAGGAATTATTGAGGTGCAGAGAACCAATGTGGAGCGCCCCAAGGGAGATGGACTGCAATTCGAGGTGATTGATGTCCAGATCAAGGATGGAAATATAACACATGTTATTAAGCCGCTGGTTAGCAATCAGATTGATATGGAATCAGGCCAGATCACGAAGTTTTTGACACCGGGAAATAATGTGAATGGTTTTGTAGACTGGGAACATCGCTTTAGCAATATGCAACAGCATAGTGGTGAGCATATTTTCTCTGGGCTGGTTCATGAATTGTTTGGATATGATAATGTAGGTTTTCATTTGAGTGATTCTGTGGTGACCATGGACTTTAATGGTGTGCTGTCAGCAGAAGATGTAGCTGAGATAGAGACAAGGGCCAATGCTGTTATTATATCGAATCTTCCAATTAATATTTCTTATCTCAAGACTGAAGAGGAGAAAGCTTCAGTGGAATATCGAAGCAAAATTGAGATAGAAGGTGACGTGCGTATTGTTACAATTCCTAATGTGGACGTGTGTGCCTGCTGTGCGCCACATGTTCATAGTACAGGAGAGATTGGTATGCTCAAAGTGATGGGCATGGAAAATTACAAGGGCGGTGTGCGTGTAAGTATTCTGTGTGGCATGAGAGCACTGAAAGCATTTCGCCAGGGAGTAGCTATTGTAGATGCTTTGGTAAATGTATTGAATGTTCCAGCAGGTGAGTTGGTGGAAAATGTTCAGAAGATTCAACAGAATGTAAATGATTTGAAATATTCCCTTGGTAAATATATGTATGAGGATTTGGTAAGACAGGCTGAGGCTATTCCTGATACAGAAGAAGATGCATTCCTTTTTACTGGAGATGTTGATAACAAAGCTATGAGAGAGTGCGTCAATACTATGATGGAGAAGCATGCTGGATATTGTGGTATATTTGCCGGAAGCGATAATGATTATAGATTTATAATTGGAAGCAAGACTAGAAACTGTAATGATGTAGTTGCTCTTCTTCGTGATAAATGTAATGTCAAGGGTGGCGGCAAGCCTCAGATGGTTCAGGGAAGTGTGGAAGCCAGCAGAGAAGATATTGAGGCGGCAATTAGATAGCTATCCACCCTACTTTTAATATTTTATTGTGCTAAAGTGAATTTTGTAGTATAATGACGGCGTTTGATACATATTTGAGGAAACTCAGATATATGAAGTATAGTTATAAATTTAAATATATTAGAAAGAAGGAGTAATTCACATGTTAAAAGTAGTTAAATTTGGTGGAAGCTCTCTGGCTAGCGCAGCTCAGTTTGCCAAGGTTGGAGATATTATTCGAGCAGATGAGTCTCGAAAATTTGTAGTGCCTAGTGCACCGGGAAAGAGAAATTCCAAGGACACCAAAGTGACTGACATGTTATATAAATGTTATGCCAAAGCTGAGGCTGATGAGGATTTCAAGGATGTCTTGAAGAAAATCAAGGAGAGATATAATTCAATTATAAACGGATTGAATCTTAATTTATCTCTTGAGGATGAGTTCAAGACAATTGAGAAGAATTTCAAGGCCAAGGCTGGATCTGATTATGCTGCCAGCCGTGGCGAGTACTTAAATGGTATTATCATGGCTAACTATTTGGGATATGAATTTATCGATGCAGCTACTGTTATCTTCTTTGATGAGGATGGTAACTTTGATGCAGAGAAGACTGACAAGGTTATGTCTGCCAGACTTGCTGAAGTTGAGAAAGCTGTTGTGCCAGGTTTTTACGGGGCAATGCCAGATGGAAGTATCAAGACATTTTCAAGAGGTGGATCTGATATAACAGGTTCTATTGTATCCAAGGCAGTTCATGCATCAGTTTATGAAAACTGGACAGATGTATCAGGATGTCTTGTGGCAGATCCTAGAATTATCAAGGATGCAAAGCCTATCAAGGTTATTACATATAGAGAGCTTAGAGAGTTGTCATACATGGGTGCATCTGTACTTCACGAGGATGCTATTTTCCCTGTAAGACATGCTGGTATTCCAATTAATATCAAGAATACTAATGCCCCAGAGGATGATGGAACAATGATTGTTGCCAATACTGTTCAGAAGGCTGAGTATACAATTACTGGTATTGCTGGCAAGAAGGGATTTGTGGCAGTAAGCATTGATAAGGATATGATGAATGCAGAGGTTGGTTTCTGTAGAAAGGCTTTGTCAGCATTTGAGGACAATGGAATTTCTATTGAGCATATGCCTTCTGGAATAGATACTATGACAGTATTCGTACATCAGGAAGAGTTTGAGGGCAAGGAGCAGCAGGTTATTAGTTCAATCAGAAGAAATTGTAATCCAGACGTTATTGATTTGGAAGCAGATCTGGCTCTTATTGCTGTAGTGGGACGTGGTATGCGTTCAACTCGCGGTACTGCGGGTAGAATTTTCTCAGCATTGGCTCATGCCAATATCAATGTCAAGATGATTGATCAGGGCTCATCTGAGTTGAATATTATCATTGGTGTAAGCAACAATGATTTCGACAATGCTATCAAAGCTATCTATGATATCTTCGTAGAGACACAGATTTAAAATAAATTCAGCATCCACTAATTTGTGGATGCTGTTTTTTGTATGAAAGCCATTATAAAATTGATGGGCAATATTCTTACTTTATTTCCAGTTTATATCCCAATCCTCTAACTGTGACAATTTCAAATGCTTCTATTCCATCTAACCTGTTGCGCAGACGGTTAATGTGGGTCTTGATGGTGGAATCGTCAGAATCCGTATCAATGCCCCATATATCTGACAACAGCTGATCCTTGGTAAATATCTGATTTGGATAGGACAATAATTTGTATAATAGTTCAAATTCTTTCTTAGGTAAATCAATGGTTTCGCCATCTGACTTTATAATGCAATAAGAGTTGGCATCACAGGTAATATCTCCAATGGTTATCTGCTGACTGGAGTTGATATTGGCTCTTCTGAGGAGTGCTTCAATTCTCCATACAAGCTCCTCGTAATTTACGGGTTTGGTCATGTAATCGTCAATGCCGGAAGCGAATCCCTCTCGCTTGTCGTCGAAACTGGCCTTGGCTGTGAGAAATATTACCGGAACATCGTTTTGATATTCTCTTAATATCTTCACCATTTCATATCCATCCATCTTGGGCATCATAATATCAGCTACAATCAAATCAATATGCTCTGAATAGAAGATATCAATTGCTTCTTGACCGTTGTTGGCGGTGATTACATTGTAATAATTTTTCAAATGTGCTTTGGTAAGCAGCTGTATGTTTTTTTCATCTTCAACTACTAGGATTGTTGCCATATATTTTTCTATAATTCAAAGGCATATATAGCGGATGAATTATTCTTCCTTTCCTGCATATAATTATATCTTATTATAAATAGGTAAACTTACGGTAAATGTTGTTCCTTTATCCAGAACACTTTCTACAGATATAGAACCGTGGCACAAAGTGACAACCCTGTTGCAAATTGCCAGGCCTAAGCCTAAACCTTTTCCAGAATGAGATGAATCAGCCTGATAATATTTGTCAAATATATGTGCTATTTCCTCCTCATTCATACCACATCCGGAATCTGTGATTTTGAAAATGATAGAAGGATTATCTCCTAATGCATTTTGAGTTAATGTTATTTTGATCACTCCATTTTCCGGGGTGAACTTAATGGCATTGTTTAGCAGGTTGATCCATATTTGTTCAATTAATGTGGGGTCACCAGTATATGTCACCTTTGCCAGGTCAATTTGCATATCTATATTTTTGTTACTCCAGCTATTTTGTAATAAGATAATACAACGACGTATTTGCTCGCTTAGTGAGAAGGTCTTAATGGAGGACTCGTTGATTTTCACCTGTGTGTCCAGCTTTGACATGAGCATTGTCTGTTGCGCTAAGTTGGATAGTCGCTCCGACTCGTCAGCAATTATAGTCAGATATTCACGTTGTTCTTCTTCTGTTAGATTTTCTTCTAGCAATAAATTTGCGAAGCCATTTATAGATACAATCGGTGTTTTGAATTCATGTGAGAAATCATTTATGAAATCAGTTCGCAGGGTTTCAACGCTGGCTAGGTCTTCCGCCATAGAATTGAAACTGTCACTCATTTCTTTAAGTGGAGTCATGCGTCGACTGTCTAATCTGATGTTATAATTCCCTTTTGCCACCGACTCCATGGCAGAGGTTAGGATATTTACTTTCTTTATTATTCTCTTGGAGAAGAAATATGTAAACAACTCCATCATAAAGGCCATGGGCATGAGGATACCAAGACCATCGAGGGGGTGATATTCTGTTCGACTGTCAAAGAAGTGGTATAGCATAAAGTCAACGAACCAATACCCCATAATTGATAAAACAGCTGGAACAATCGCCATAATAGCCATGTAGTTTTGAAATCGGGTATTGTCTGGTTTAGAATTTATATCATAAGTTGAGCCCTGCTTAGGGTGTTTATTTATTTGAGATGAATTGTGAATATGTTTTGCCATAAAATGATACCTTTCAAAAAATAAAACATCGTTTACTTACAATTTACTTTTTTATTGTATCTTGTTTTCAGTGAAAAACAAGTCACGAATTTGTTAAATAATTTTTAATATAGCGAGGAGGCAATTAATTATGGCAAAGATAAAATATTTGGTAACAGGAGCTGCAGGATTTCTTGGAGGTACAGTGTGCAGACAGCTTATAGATAGAGGCGATGAGGTTAGAGCATTTGTATTGCCAAATGATCCGGCAATTAAGTTTGTGCCAGATGAGGCAGAGGTTTGCGTTGGAGATTTAACAGACACAGAATCATTGGAGAGATTATTTACAGTAGAGGATGGTGTGGAGACAATAGTGCTTCATATTGCAAGTATTGTAACAGTGAATCCTGATTATAATCAGAAGGTTATTGATGTAAATGTAGGTGGTACAGAAAATATTATTGATTTGTGCTTATCACATCCAGAGTGCAAGAAACTGGTATATTGCAGTTCTACAGGAGCGATTCCAGAGATGCCAAAGGGTGAGGTTATCAGAGAAGTTGATAACTTTGAAGCTGATGATGTATTGGGGTGCTACAGTCAGTCCAAGGCTATGGCTTCTCAGGCTGTATTGGATGCAGTTCATGATAGAGGATTAAATGCTTGTATCGTACATCCAAGTGGAATTATGGGACCTGAGGATTTTGCCATTGGAGAGACAACAGGTTCTCTTATTCAGATTATCAACGGCGAGATGCCTGCTGGAATTGATGGTGGATTTAATCTGTGTGATGTTCGCGATTTGGCTGCCGGTACTATTGCTGCTGCTGACAAGGGTAAATGTGGCGAGTGTTATATCCTCGGTAACAAGGAAGTGAAATTCAAGGACTTTGCTAAGATGGTAGCTGATGAAGCAGGAGTGAAGGCACCTGGATTCTACCTCCCTATTGGTATGGCCAATATCATGGCAGGCATAATGGAGAAGCACGCCAAGAGAAAGGGAACAAAGCCAGTTATGACTAAGTTCTCAGTATACAATTTGGCTCGTAACAATTGCTTTGATTCAAGCAAGGCCAAGAGAGATTTGGGATATACTACAAGATCTTACCAGGAGACAATTCGTGACGAGGTTATGTGGTTAAAGAAGGAAGGCAAGATTGCTTAATTGCATTATTGTCGGATAATAAATCATTTAATAATGGATTTACTTTGGTGGAAATAATATAGGTTGTCATGATATAATCGTTCTATACCCTACTCATAAATGATAATTATTACAATAGATTTTAAATGAAGCATACTATTATTGAAACCAGGAAAATCATATATTTGCTGATGGCTGTAACCTTTGGGTTGCAGCTTTTAGTATACTTTTCTTTCGACGTGACTTATGCGGGAGATGCCGAGGTGGTTTTGGATTCAGCAAAGCATCAGTTGCAAGGCGGCCTGAAATATTTTGATATAATATATTTTCTTAATAATCCTAATAATATAATGTTACTATACTTGGATATGTTTTTTTTGAGATTAGGCGACCTTTTACATATCTCAGGTGCGAATCTTCTGTCAGTGGCTGGTATGATGTTGTCTACTATCGCCACAGGTTTGAGTGCATGTCTGTGTTGGAAAATTACTAGGTCTAAAACACTAACATATATATTATATGCTACGTGTGCATTTTTGATTTGCTTTAACCCATGGTGCGCAGTCCCTTATACAGATGTTTTTTCCATATGTATACCAATAGCAGATTTTTATAGATATGAGATAAATATTTTAAAAGGAAAAACCGGTTGGAGGAGAATATATTTACCTCTTTTATTGTCGTTTTTGGGAATTCTGTTAAAGCCTACCTGTATTTTTGCCGGAATTGCAATTTTAATGGTGGAGCTGGCAAGGTTGATTAAGACACAAAATACCATGAGAAAACTAGGGCAAATAGTTGCTGTTATTGCAGGTGTTTTGGTTTTATGTATAGTCGGCTTAAAGATAGAGAAAATTGGGGTGAATTATAAAACTGATGAGGCTTATCTAAAACCTTGGACGCATTATGTAATGATGGGGCTTAATGAGAAAAAGTATGGTAGATACTATAGAGTGGATGATGATTATACAAATAGTTTTACCAGCAAGGAAGATAAAATTGCTGCAAATAAAAAAATAATACAGGAGCGATTAGAGAAAATGGGCGTGGCAGGATATGTGTCCTTTGCCGGTCAAAAGACTATAAATACCTATTCAGATGGCAGTTTTGCATGGGGGATATGGTCAAAGGACAGCAATCAAATTGTGTTAAAAGAGCTTAGAAATGTAATTTGGATAATTCTTTTGATAAGTTCATTTGCTAATACAATTGCAGTTGTGGTAGTTGGAGCTTTTAAAAAGAGAGTGTATTCCTGGGGAGAAATGGCAATGGTCTTTATGGGGGCAATGGTATGGCTGTATTTATTAATATTTGAGACAGGAGCCAGATATTTATACATGTTTGCCCCTTGTTATATTTTGATAGGATTTTTAGGAATATATAAAATAGTATCTAAATTATGCAAGAAAGAGATTGTAGATTACGCGAAGAAATAATGGTGGTGAATAAAGAAACAAAGCAGAGAAACAACATAGTAGATATGGTCAAAGGCCTGGCAATCATACTCATGATTTTAGATCATGTATTAATGAGAGGCCGGATCATTACATCTTTTCATATGCCTGTGTTTTTTGTTATGGCAGGTTTCTTTTTAAAGACGGATAACATGAAGATATTGGTTAAGAAAAAAGTCAGGTCTCTGTTGGGGGTGTATGTTTCCCTGGGAATATTTACAATATTTATAGGTTTAGTCAGATTGTTATTGTTTTATGATTATTCCCTGGCAGATGCTGCGTTTGTATCATTTAACAGGCTGAGGGGACTTGTAACCTGCCGGGATGTGTGGTTTCTATGGTTCTTTGTGGTTTTGTTTGAGTCGGAAATAATTTATGCCTGTATATATCGATTGCTTTCTCAACGCATAGTATTGCGTTGGCTGATAATTATTTTGTTAAATATTAGTGGTTACATTATAAGTTGTATTTATCAGGAGGTCTGGTATAAATTTGATACGGCACTTATATGCGTATGCTTTGTGGCTGTTGGTCATGAGATGGGAATTCGTAAAGTGGGATTGCTGGATGACGGGAAAGCGGTAGATTTTAGGAAGTTTGTAGCATTAATAACTATTTGGGCGGTGGGGGTGCCTTTTACTAAATTGGTGCTGGCATTAAATATTTATGAGGGATACCCTGCCTGTATATTGGTGGCGATTGCCGGAAGTTTGTCTGTGATATGCCTGTGCAATTATTTAAATAAGTGGAAGTATTGCCAAAGAGTGCTTGTTGTATTTGGCGAAAATACTATATTAATTGTTGCTGTGCAAAATATATGTCGACAGTTTATGCCTTGGAAAGATATGACTATTTCCTTAGGGTACACATGTATGTTTGTGTTACAGATAATTATTGTTGTAGCTGCTATGCTATGTGCATATGGTTTTAAAAAATTGCGAGACAATTTAATACGCAAGAATGCGATATAGAATATGAAATAATAAAGAAGAAAAGAGATATTACAATGTGGACTGATTATAAGAGAAATAATATACAGATAATAAAGGGACTTGCCACCATGGCGGTGATACTGATTCATACTACAACCTTTTGGCCCTATGATTATGTGGTATTTCCATTTATTGCACCTTGCGTTGGAGTTTTTATATTTATCTCAGGATATTTGACAAGAGCGAATATTCCTAATTTGCCAGCGTTTTATAAGAGACGATTGGTAAAGGTTTTAGTGCCTTACTTTATATGTTCGATTTTATATTGCGCAATTAGTCACTCATGGGACAATCTGATTATGCGTCTGATTCTTGGACAGTGTAATCTGACCTACTACTATATATTTGTGTTTGTACAATTGATTTTGCTCACTCCACTAATTGCTAAAATTGTAGAGAGCAAATGGTATTTCATTTTACTTTTTATAACACCGCTTGCCATGCTTGCGGAGGAGATACTTATAAGAAGAGGGGCATGGATTGTTTTCCCAAATAATATTAATAATTTCTTTGTATGGATTACTTATTTCGCCATAGGTATGAGATGGAGATTCCTGGAAGATTCTCAAGGCGACAATTTGCCGGAATGTAAGAAGAGAAAATCGCAGGTACTTTTGGGGGCATTAATTGCAGTTGTTGGATTGGTATTGCAATTTATTGAGAGCCACTGGTGGATGGATTTTGGCAGAAATGATTTGGCTACATCCATGGTAAAAATTTCTGTGTTTATAACGATTGTTGGACTTTGTAATGTATTGTATTATTATATAAATGTTCGCGAGAGCAATGGTATTATTCGAAGGATTCTAAAATTTGTGGGGGACAAGGCCTTTGAATTGTATTTGTTACATCAATTTATTATATATATCATAGGATTCTTCCCAAGAATATATGGATTGAATCCGTTTATTAAAATGATTATTGTGCTGGTTGTTACATTGGCGGCTATTTATATAATTGAGGGGTTATATAAAATACTGCGTAAAGCCATTGGCACATTAGATTAATCATTCGGGGAATAAATAATTAGCATAGAGGTTTGATTTAAAGTGAATAGAACAAAACTTAAGATACGGCCAGCGTATATAATATTGGTACTGGCTGTATTAACATACATTTTTCAGATTGTTATTTTCTTGACGAATGAAAATAATTATGCTTACGACGCGCAATATGTTACGGAGATGGCGGTTGATCATGTATATAATCATATGCAGGATTGGCAGAAGATATATCTGATGCACAATCCAAATAATTTAGGAATAGTCTATGTTGCATCTCTCTTTGTTAGATTAGGCAGAATGACAGGGCTAAACGGATTGACTATAATGCGTCTCTTTGGAATGATGCTTACAGTTGTAGCAGCTGTAATAGTTGGAATCTTTCTTGATAGAACGGGAGCTTCTCCGGTGGTTTCAGTGATGGGATTTTTGCTGACAGCTTTTTTGGTTTGTATGCATCCGGGGGCTACAGTGCCTTATACAGATGTATATTCAGTGGTTTTTCCTATTTTGGCTGCGTGGATGTTCAATCGAATCAGAAGTCACAAGATATTTGGATTTGGAGAATTCTTTGGAATCATGGTTGTGGTGGCCATTGGCATACTTATTAAACCAACCAATATATTTATGGCGGTGTCCATATGCATGTTGGAATTGGCAGGATGGATATGCAAGAGAATCTCTTGGGAAGAAATGTCGAAATGTATGTTGGCTGTACTTCTGGCTATGGTAGTTTATCTCTGTTTCAAGAGCGCCATTTTAGACCAGTTTGATTATCATTATAATGAGAGATATGAGAAAACATGGACGCATTATGCCATGATGGGATTAAATGTAGAATCTAATGGCAAATACAATGTGGCAGATGATGAATATACTAATAGTTATTTCACCAAAGAGGAAAAGGAAACTGCAAATATTGCAATGATAGGGAAACGCCTGAAGGAACTGGGGCCAGTGGGATATATGAAGCTGGTTGCAAGTAAAACCAGGGAATCCTATGGAGATGGTTTCTTTGGAGCGGTTTTCTGGCGCGGTCATAGTATTATGAAGTGGAAAAACGTTAGAACCGCATTGTGGATTGCGGTGATGCTCTTAAGTTTATTGGCATTATTTATGGGAAATCCATATTATAGAGGCGCCGGAGAGGTTATGCTGGAGTTATGCTGCCTGATGTATTTTATTTACCTGACAGTGTTTGAAGCGGGAGCCAGATATTTATATCACTATGCTCCTGTATATATACTCCTTGGAATGATTGGAGTCCAGAAGCTAATTAATTGGATAACTAAGAGGGACTGCAGGGTTGTTGCTGCATACAAGATACCAGGTATTGATGGGCACAAGGATTATACTTTGGAACTAATTCAGCTGATATTTATGATCCTGTGGTTGATTTTTATTGGAGAGTCGGCACATTTCAGTTGGGGATATCCGGCATTTTTCGCCTTGGCGGTGTTATGCGGTTATGGTGACTGGCGTGTAAATGGTAGAAATTATCGAACCAGAATCAGACCTTTCATCAGAATGATGATAGAGACAGTGTCTCTGATTGGTGCCTGCGGAGTGTGCTTTACTAATTGGAATATTTTCATTGGGATTAATCCGATAGATGAGATATTAAAAGGGATAGTTGTTTTGTGGGGAGGATTCTTTGTAATAAAGAATATTATATATTATGTCTTTGGATTTGTAAGAGGCATAATCATTACTAAGAAGAGCCGATAAAAGAGATGTGAATTAATATGACAGATATAGAGTATGAGCTTGTTAGAAGTAAACGAAAAACCGTTGCAATAGAGATTAAGCCTGATGGCACCGTGGTAGTTAGAGCACCAAGGTTGATGAGCAAGAGATTTATAGATTCATTTATTGCCGAGAAGCAAAATTGGATTGAAACTCATCGTGAACAGATACTGAAGCGTAGAGCCGAGGTTGGGACTATTGAACCAATATCAGAGTCTGAGAAGAAGGCTCTAGCCAAACAGGCTAAGTCTATAATGCCAGATAGAATTGATAGATACGCTCAGGAAATTGGAGTGACATATGGGAGGGTATCCTATAGATTTCAGAGAGGCAGATGGGGAAGCTGCTCTTCCAAGGGAAATTTGAATTTTAACTGTATGCTTATGCTGACCAATGATGAGATTATAGATTATGTAATAGTCCATGAGTTGTGTCATAGATTGGAAATGAATCATTCCGCTGTATTTTGGAAACATGTGGAGCAAATTCTTCCTGACTATAGGGAGAGAAGAAAATGGCTGAAGGAAAATGGTGGCCCTATATTGGCAAGGCTGGATGCAACTGCACCGGGAGAAGAGAAGACTTATTACACTTATATGGTGAGATGCAATGATGATAGTCTCTATGTGGGTTATACGCCTGATTTGAAGAAGCGGCTGCGGGCTCATAATAATGGAACCGGAGCCAAGTATACTAAGTACAGAAGACCAGTTGAACTGGTATATTATGAAGAGTTTAATGAGAAGAGACAGGCTCAGAGTAGAGAAGTTTTGTTGAAACAATTGAGTCATAAGCAGAAAGAGAAGCTGATATTAGATTTTCGTAAACCAACAGATTTTTAAATGGAATATTAATTTATATATTGTAATAGAAAGAATTCTGGATATGTACAAGGAGGGCTGAACATGAAGAAAAAGAGAAGCATAGGATTTGTAATTGGATTTGTATTATTTACCCTGATATACTTCCTTCTTATAGAAATATACAAAATCACTATAGGAGGATGGATAGTGGCAGCAGGTATTTTGATTTGTTATTTCCTGCTTCATCAGTTTAAGCTTAGAGATAAGAAATGGTATTTGAAATTTCTAAGCTGGGTTTGTCTGGCGGCATTATTATTTGCCAATGCCAAACTGTTTTGGCCTCCTACAGTTCAGATTCCTGCAGTTACCAACAAGGAACCTGAAGTTACCGATGTGATTTCAGTTCAGCAGGGACAATTAACTGGTGTATATAATGAGGATAAGTCAGTGGCAGTTTACGCTGGAATTCCATATGCAAAACCACCTGTTGGCGATTTGCGATGGAAGGAACCACAGCCTGCTGACAAATGGGATGGTGTAAAAGTATGTGATACATTTGCACCAATGTCTATGCAGAGTCCGAATTCTCCTATTTATAGTGTGGGGTCTCAGATTATTGGATATCACAATTATAAGTTCACTTTTGAGGACAATTATAATGAGGCTGCAAGCGAGGATTCACTTTATCTGAATGTGTGGACTCCAGCTGGAGTAAAGCCAGGTGATAATTTGCCGGTAATTGTATATTATCACGGCGGTTCACTTACTACAGGTCAGCCTTATTATCAGGATTACAATGGTGAGACTTTCGCGGAAAATGGAGTTATATTTATAACAGTCGGATATAGATTGGGCGTGTTTGGATATCTTGCTACAGATGAATTGGCCGCAGAATCTCCAAATCATACTACAGGCAACTATGGTCTGTTGGATCAGATTGAAGCATTAAAGTGGGTAAATGAAAATGTATCCAACTTTGGAGGTGATGTGTCAAATATTACAATAGCAGGCGAATCTGCAGGTTCTTCTTCGGTAAATGCACTTTGTGTATCTCCTCTTGCCAAGGGATTGTTCAAGAATGTAATTGCAGAGAGTAGTGGAATTACACCAAAGGTGCCATATCATACTTTTAGAACATATGACAAGGCAATCTCTACAGGCAAGGAAGTAATGGAGGAGATGGGCTGCGAAAATATGGCCCAGATGAGAGAGGTTCCAGCTGAGAAACTGTTACAGACCAAGACCAACAATGGTTCTATGACGGTTGATGGATATGCAATTACAGAACAGCCATATCTTACTTACGAGAAGGGTGCCAACAATGAGCAGGCATTGCTTAACGGTTATAATGCAGATGAAGCATATGTATTTATGATGTTTGATAATAATTCGACCGCAGATACATATGTGGAGGATTTGAAGGAAATGGTTGGCGATTATAACAAGGAACTTGCCGAGATGTATCCGGCGGATACAGATGACGAAGCCAAGGCCAACTTGTACGAACTCTATGGTGTGGCTTGGTTTGACTATAGTCATCATACCTGGTCGGATTATATGGCGGCTGAGAATCGTGATGTATATCTATACTATTTTAATAAGGACAATGGCGGAATTGGGGTATGGCATTCTGGAGAAATTCCATATGCTTATGGTAACCTGGATTTATCATCAGGTAATTATGATGATGTGGATGAATATGTATCTGATACTATGGTGGCATACTGGACTAATTTTGCTAAGACAGGAAATCCAAATGCATCGGGACTTCCAAAGTGGGAGAGATATAATGATGACCCAACACAGATATTAGAATTCGCAGATGACATCAAGATGATAGATAATAAATATACCAAGACCTTTGAAGTATTTGATAAATATATGGATTCCCTTGTGAAATAATGGTGCCAAAAAGTGTGGTAGATATGTAATTTATATGATAAAAGCCGGTGATATAATGATTGAGAGACAGATTAGAAATTTTGATTTAAAACAGATTGCAGATAGCGGACAGTGTTTTCGATGGAGACAGATTGTTGCAGATGCAGAGATGGTTATATATAGGATACCAGCTTTTGGAACATATATTGATGTGATGCAGCAGGGAGATAAATTCACATTCGCCTGCACTGAGGTTCAGTGGGAGAATATTTGGCAGGATTATTTTGACATGCTGACAGATTATAATGCAATTGAACAGGTTATACTTGATTCTGATGACGTGCATTTACAGGAAGCATTTCGTGCTGGAAATGGCGTGAGAATATTGAAGCAGGATATTTGGGAGATTATAATTACATTTATGATTTCTCAAAATAATAATATCAAGCGAATAGGTAATAGCGTTGATGCGTTGTGCCGATGTTGTGGGCGCAAATTTAAAACCGCAGGTGATTTTGGTTTGCCTGTGGAAGAGATGTATGCTTTTCCAAAGCCAGGGGAAGTGCATGAGGATGTATTTGAGGATTCATCTATGGGATTCGGATATCGTGCACCTTACTTGAGAGAAATGTATGCATATACTGCAGCAAATCCCCAGTGGATTGTTGAGTTGGCACATATGTCTTACGACCAGGCATACAAGGAACTCATATCTCACAAGGGTATTGGTCCCAAGGTGGCTAATTGTATATGTTTGTTTGGATTGCACCATGTGGATGCATTTCCTATAGATACCCATGTGAAGCAATTGTTGGACAAATATTATGCAGATGGCTTTGACTTTGATAGGTATGCAGGTTTTGCAGGTATAATTCAGCAATATCTGTTTTATTATGAATTATTAGATTCTGATAAATGATACCTGGTCTAGTTTTAGCATTGGTAGTAATGAGTAAAATATGATGATAATTGGAGCAGAATAAAATGAGTTTTAAGATATTGAATGGAGAAGAAATTGATGTCAAATATTTAAATAAGGTAATGGGCATTGATGAAATAGTCTATGCTGCGGATGGTTATGTAGGTGAGCTGGAAAATATGATTGCCAGATATGAGGCTGAGCCGAGACAGTTTATCTGTGTAGAGGATGAGGCAAATGGCAGACTGGCGGGATATATAAATTTTATTCCATGTTCAGATGAGCTGTACCAGGACATCAGATATGATACGGAGATTATTCGCGATGATGATATTGAGCCGAAGGAATTGAGTAAGTGGCAGCAGGGCGATAATAATATATTTATTATCTCTATTGCTACGAATCCTGATTATAGAGATAGTGGTGTCATTAAATTGCTGACTGATGCATGGATAGACTATCTGAATCATATGAATGATGCGGGTTATGGAATCAAAACTATAACGGCTACTGCGGTATCACCTGACGGAAAAAAGGCTTTGAAGAGATTGCGGTTCATAGATGAGAGAGTGCTGAAGGAAGACGGGAATGTACTCTTTGTATGTGAAGGGGATGGTTTGCGGAAGCTTATGGCAAATGATTTGGATTTTAGCAAGTAGGAGAGGACTTTAAATGGGAAGTTATAAGAAGGATATCTTTTTGATGATTCCATTGGCTGATAACAAGAATAATTGGCGATTGGATGAGATATTAGAGCAAGCAAAGAAGAATAAGCGTCATGGTTATGATTGGATTAAGCAGCGTGATAAATTTGCAGCCACGCTAATGGCTAAATTGGAAGAAAATTTCCAGTATGAATGCCGAAATGTAGTTGCAGATGAATTGGAAATGGCATACCTGGGTTCCTATGAATTTATCCATTCAACAGATGATTATCCGGATGCTAATGAAGAACCAGAGTGTGTTGCTACTGAAAACTGTCATATGATTTTGACTTTGCATGAGCCAACTCATATATATGTGCTTACAATTGTATTGCCAAACTGTGCATATGATGCTACACAGGTTTTAGATCAGATGAGTCATGAAAGCATGTGGATCAAGATGCCTGAGGATGCGGAGGATTTTCTGACAAAGGAAAATCGTAGCCGACTGCTGCGAAATAAATATCTGGATATTTATAAATTCCTAAAATATAAATATGGTCTTTTGAAATGTGGGGAAGCCAAGGCATTTGTTTTGTTATCAGACAGACCGGAGGAACCGGAGTTCAAATGTATGATGGCGGGGGAGACTTATAACAGCATACACCAGACATTTCATGTTGACAGTGAGAACTTGAAAACTATATGTGAAACAGACTATGCCCAGTATGATTATTACCATGTATATATGTCTGAAACTGTGGTTGCTTGTATTATGGAATCCTTTGATGATAATGTGGAGGGGCGAAATGATATAACAGCAACATATGCTTTTATATTGATTCTGGTAATGTTCCAGAATACTTCTATTGTAAAAGTAAATATGCAGATAACCAATGCACTGGCCAATGATGGTGATATATCTCATGAGCAGATATTGTCATTGTATAGAAACTTCGGTAAGACCGTTAGATTCTGGGAGAAACACAATTTCAAATACTGGGGGACTCAGCAGGAGGCCATGCAGATTATCAAAGCTTTCGGAAATGAGGAACTGCAAGAGACTTATCTGGAACATCAGAGCTTCTTAGAGCATATCGTGGAGTTGAAGAGTGCTCGCGTGTCAGAGAGAAATGGAAATATATTAAGCATTGTGGCTACAATATTGGCGATTATTCAGGTACAGGCATTTGTAGTGGAGATGCTGGAGCATTTCTATGGATTTGTTGGAATAAACGCGGATTATGCCAATACTACATTTTCCACATTGATTATCTGCGGCACCATATCATTTGTACTTGTGGTGATATTGCTTAAGTATATGAGAGATAAAACCAGAAAAGGATCTATGCATATAAAGGAACTGAGAGATGAAGAAGAGTAAGAACATATTTTGGAATAATAGAATATTGTGGACATTGATATTGCTTGCCCTTGCTACCGGATTATCCTGCATCAAGGTAATAGTGTTGCCACAAGGAGGGTGCGTGACATATTTTGGTTTGTTGGCATTGTGGCTTATAACATTTGTATGTGGCCCAAAGTATGGTATTGCTTCATCTGTTATATTTGGTTTTATCCGACTTGGGTTAAATATCCTGACAGGCGAGTATGTAAATCCGGCAATAGGTTCAATTGTGTTAGAGTATCCAATTGCCCATTTGATGTTCTCACTTGGTGCGATGGTGCATGAACCAAACAATCCTGATGTGATACGTATTGATGAGAATGAGGCGATTCAGGTTGAACCCATGAAATTGAAGTTGGGATATGTAATGGGGCTGGTTGGTATGTTTGTATGCTACGTAATATCAGCTGAGATATTCTATCCAAATTACAGAGAAGGGTTTGCTGCAAATCTGTGGTACAACATAGTATATGATGGAAGTTACCTTTTGATAGAAGGGGTATTAACGCTGTTGGTGCTGTGTATACCTCAGGTTGCTGAATCTATATTTTATGTGAAATATGTGGCAAATAATATAGATGAAGATGATACATTGGAGTGTTTCTAGTTTACTTACTGTTTACACAGGGGTGATATATTTACTCTAATCGATATAGATGGAGGAATATATAATGAGTGAAATATGTGTAATAACTGGTGGCGGAAGTGGAATGGGTCTCGCTGCTGCTAAATATATGCCAAAGGATAAGGTAATAGTAGTATCGGGTAGAACGCTTACGAAACTTGAGAGAGCTGTTGCTGAGATTGAGGCAAGTGGACATAAGGCCTATGCACATACATGCGATACTTCAGATAGAAACAGCGTGAGAGAGTTGGCAGAGTTTTGTGCTGGATTAGGCAAGATTACTAATGTGATAAATGCTGCTGGACTGTCTCCGGCAATGGCAAAGCAGGAACAGTTAATTCGAGTGAATGCTCTTGGTACAGTTTATGTAAATCAGGAGTTTTCAAAGAAGATGGAAGCAGGTAGCGTGATTTTGGATGTGTCATCTAATTCAGCATATTTACTCCCTAAATTTCTAATAAATGAGAAACAGTATAAGCTGGCATTGAAGGATGAAGATAAATTTGTGCAGAAGATGATTAAGAAGAGTAATCTGGCAAAAACGGATTATAATAAAGCTGGATTTGCATATGCTCTCTCCAAGAATTTTGTCTTGTGGTATGCTCGATACAGTGCGAAGGAGTATGGTAAGCGAGGAATACGAGTATTGTCTCTGAGTCCGGGATTGATCGCTACGGATATGGGAAATCTGGAATCAGATAATGCTGGAGATATGGTATCTCAAACAGCAGAGAAGAGAATGGGTAAACCGGAAGAACTGGGATATGCCATTGCTACAGCTGTTGATGAGCGAAATGGATACCTGGCAGGCGTTGATATATTGTGCGATGGTGGAGCGACAACATTAAAGAAGCTATAATTTTATAAAAAAGAAATTGAACATGGCAAGTATTACTCTCTTTATTGGAAAGCAGTAAAGAGAGTATTTTTTTGTTGCGATAAGAAATGCAGTTATTTAAAATATAAGTAACACAATTAATAATTTATAACGAAAGGAATATGATTATTATGCAAAGACTTACAAAGGCACAAAGAAAAATTATGGATATTTTATGGAACACAGAGAAGCCGTTGTCTTATAGCGAGATATGTGACATTAATTCTGAGTTAAATGTAAATACTGTACAGGCTGAACTTAGAAGGCTGCTTAAATTTGAATATATCAAGGTTGGAGAAATCGGATATAGCGGAACAGTGTTGTGCAGAAGCTATTTGCCCACAATGACTGCTGAGGAGTTCCAGACAAGATGCTATATTGATGAGATGGAGAAACTCAATAAGCGTCCAGCTATTGAACTTGTATGTGGATTGCTTGGAGCAGAAAAGTCAAAGAAACAGAGATTAAAAGATGTAGCTGAATTAGAAAAGATGCTTGAGGAGTACAAAAAAGAGATTAAATAATGATTGATTTTACGGTTTCATCAGTTATAACAACAATTATATCGTGTAATTTGTTTATTGTTTATATATATATTGTGTTGAATAGTACCAAAAAAATAGTTGCTATCGGTTATAATACAATAATAATTTCGATTATATTATTGATTATTCGGTTGGCATTTCCGGTTGAGATGCTTAATATTAGTAGAAATGTATATTGGCCATATAATATATCCAAATATTTAGATGTAATGTGGAATGAAATTGGCGGTACTAGAATTCGAGTGGCGCATGTTCTATTACTAATATGGATGTTTGGATTTGCAATTAAAAGTGTATATTTAATAAGAGAGACAGTTCGATTTGATAAGTATATTGGTAGGAATGCAGTTGATGTTACAGCTGATAAAAACATTAGAAAATGTTTAGAAAAGTATAAGAAGAAGCGCCTTTTAAGATTGATTGTTTTGAGAACAAATAAGGTAGAAAGTGCTCAGATTGCGGGTTTATTTGTTCAAAAAGTTTTATTGCCACAAGATATAGAGCTCTCAGATGATAATCTTGAATTAATATTAAGGCATGAGATTACCCATTATAATAACTGCGATTTATTGTTAAAATTTTTTGTTGCACTAATGAATTGTATGTTTTGGTGGAATCCAGTCACTTTGCTAGTTAGAAATGAAACAAATGAAATATTAGAAATTCGGGTTGATCATGAGATCGCGTCAAATAAAGAAACGACTATAAAGTATATGGAATTATTGGTAGCTTCTTTAAATGATAAAGCTAATAAAGAAAAAACACCAATTATGACACTTGCATCTAATAAAAGCATTCTGAAGAAGCGGTTTGAATATATGACTAGTTCGGGAAAAGTCTCGTTTAAAAGGTACTTTTATTTATTAATGACAGTATGTTTTTTTGTATTGTCATATATTTTTATTTTTGAACCGGACTATGTTGATGAAGATGTTCTTGAAGAAGAGGGTGCGGTATATCTTACACCGGAAAACTCTTATATGATTCATAAATCGGATGGCACATATGATATTTATTATAAGGATGCTTATTTTGGGAGCATTTCACAAATGGATGAATCTTTTGAGCGTATAAATGTTATTAATGAGAGAGATAAATGGTATGAGTACTTGTTGCCAGATAGTTTGGCGATTAGAGAGAATAAATAAAATATTGATACAGTAAAACTTGAAGCTACAAGCTAACAGTGTTACAATAATCACGAAAGGTTCTTTCGTGATTATTTTTTTAGGGGGATTATTATGCGTAGAAGTATTTCAAAAAAGGTAAATATAGTAATTGCGTTTGTATTAATGAGCTTGTTAATTAACCCAGTTATGTATACTGGTTATGGAGAGTTGGGACAGGAAGAAATAGTATCTATATCGATGAAAACAGAGTATAAATGGATCAAAAAAGTTATAAATGGGAAAATGTATAGGCGGTTATATGATGGAAAAAATAAAAGATGGCTATCAGATTGGATTTTGATTAAATAAAAAACAGGTGGCTTAGATAATATGAGATATACATTTGTAAAACAGCATGATATTACTGACTGTGCTGCAGCCTGTATGGCGATGGTGTGCCTACATTATAAGAAAGAGACGACGATTACCAGTTTGCGAGATATTATGGGCACAGATATAAAAGGGACTAATTTGGTTGGTTTATCCAAGTGCGCAGATGAGCTAGGTTTTATATCACAGGCGGTAAAAGTAGATAAAGATGGGTTTAAAAGTAAGTATACTCTTCCGGCAATAGCAAATGTTATTACAAAGGAAGGATTTTCACATTTTGTTGTTATTTTTAAAATAACAAAGAAATATGTGATATACGGTGATCCAGCAAGAGACTTGATGAGAGTCGAGATTGATGAATTTTATAAGTCTTTTACAGGCGTTTTGCTTTTGCTGAAACCCAATAATGAATTTACTACTGGAAAGATAAAAGGGAATAAAGTTTTTGAACGCTATATTAAATTGCTTTGGCCACAGAAGAAACTATTTGCTTATGCATTATTGGCATCTCTTATTGTGACAGTTCTTGGGATTGTTTCATCTCTATTTAATAATGTTATATATGATGAGATACTTCCATATCAGCAACAAGACGTTCTGAAAATGATGTTGGCAGTCTTTATTGGAGTTAATCTTACGTCAATTATGGTAAGTTTTATCAGACAATGGATACTTCTACATTTGTCTATAAAAATTGACATACCGCTTATGCTTGGATATTTCGAGCATATTTATAAGCTGCCGATGAAGTTTTTTGCCAGTAGAAGAACGGGAGATATAACGACGAGATTTTCTGATGCATTTACTATTAAAAATATTTTTACGAGTATTGCATTATCATTGTTTATGGATATAGGTATGGCTTTTGTCTCGGGGATTATTCTATGGCAGATGAATCCGAAATTATTTGGCATAATTGCGATTATGACATTAATTAGTATTGTTTTGGTTTTTATATTTAAACAGCCATATAAAAGGATTAATGAAGAGCAGATGCAGCAGAATTCTGCATTAAATTCCGAAATAATTGAGAGCTTGAGAGCTTTTGAAACAATAAAAGGTAACGCAAATGAAGAAATAGAGTTAGAAAATATCGAGCGTGAATATATCAAGGCTTTAAGAATAGGATATAAGGAATCGATGCTTTCTAATGTACAGGGGACTATTTCAAGCATTATATCTGGAGCAGGAAATTTAGTGCTGATGTATGTGGGAATTTCATCAGTAATAAATAATGAATTGACACTTGGAACTTATATGGCATTTATGACGTTGGCAGGTTATTTTACTAATCCTGTAAGTAATTTAGTGGGGTTACAGTTGCAGATTCAGGAAGCAAATATTTCGATGAAGAGGCTGTCTGAAATATTAGATTATGAGCGAGAACAGGAGGTCGGACTGGCTGAAGACAGTTGCTTGCCAGATTTTGTTTCAGAAGTGCGTATTGATCAACAATATCAGATGATTGAAAAAGTTGATGGAGATATAGAATTTAAAAATGTAACTTTTAGATATGGGAATAGGAAACCTGCGCTTGAAGATGTAACTTTTACTATTCCAAAGGGGCAAAAAGTTGCATTGGTTGGGGCTAGTGGAAGTGGTAAATCCACTATAGCAAAATTATTGTTGAAATATTATGAGCCGGAGAAGGGATATATAACTATAGATGGGGTGGATATTAATGAGTATCATAACAGTTCTTTGCGTAGAGCAATCTCATATGTTCCACAGAATATAGAATTATTTTCTAAAAGTATATATGACAATATAAGAGTGAGTAGACAGACTGCTACTTTAGATGAAGTGAAGGAAGCTGCTAAAAAAGCAGATGCACATGAGTTTATAAAGAAGCTTCCGATGCAATATTACACGTATTTGGAGGAGGCTGGAAACGGTTTGAGCGGAGGTGAGAAGCAGCGTATTGCATTGGCCAGGGCATTTCTTAAAGATAATGAGTTTTACATTATGGATGAATCTACATCTAATTTGGATTTTGTAACAGAAAATATAATTTTTGACATGATATATAACAAGTTTAAAAATAAGACGATGCTGATTGTAGCTCATCGGTTAGCTACTGTTCGTAATTGTGATCAGATAATTGTAATGGATAAAGGTCATATCGCAGAGCAGGGTAGTCATGATGAACTTATAAAGCTTCAAGGACAGTATTATCGCCTTTGGCAGATGCAACAGGGAATATATGAAGTTGCAGATGATTCATACGACACTGAGAAGCCCAAAGGGTACAAACAATTTTTTGATGAGCAGGAAATTGCTTATACATAATGAATGTGCTTGATATACATCTTAAATAATAGGAGGATTTGCTGTAGATATATGAATCAAATAATAGTTTCAGAGAACAAAACTTTAAAATTACAGAATGTATTATCTTATAGAGTGGATTTGCAATTAGAAGAGAGCGGAAATTTAGATACAGAGGTCACGAAGATGAATACATATATCCAGACTCATGGCGCAAGACAAATTGGCCCGCTTATACAGTATACCAAGATGGAATTAGATGAGAATAATGAAATTGATATAAATATGCAGTTTATGCTTCAAAGTGATAATTACATTCATGACGTGTATGAACCGTATAAGATGGAATCTCTCATGCGCGTAACTAATTGTTTATATGCCAGATATATGGGCCCGGAAGATAAATTGAAGTTTGCATATGATAAATTGGGTGTTTATGCATTTGAAAATGAAATTGAACTTGATGGATGCAATTACACTGTTTATGTGGATAGAAATGAAGATGAAGAAACAATGATTGCAGATATATTTATGCCAATCAAGGAGTGATTTAGATTGATTTCTTTAACAGCAATGAATATCATCAGATGTTTATCATATGGCGCCAATAATTTGATAAACATATGCTGATATATGTTATGTCTAGTTGCAAATAGATATGACAAGTAACCCCAAATACAAGAAAAAAGGAGGTAACAAAATGGAACTATGTTATGAAGGAGCATTAGTGATGCCATCATCTTATATGGTTATGGATGAGGATGAAATGAGCTATACAGAAGGTGGCTTGCAGGTTTCTACATGGATTGTTGGTACAGCTATTGATGTGGGATTATCTGCACTTGGTGTATGGAATGTTAGTGCAATAGGATGGCTAATGGGAAAAGGTTTAGCAAAATTATGTAGTGGTATTACAGCGAAGGTTGGTTCAAAAGTAATTGGAGCTGTATTACAGAATAAGGTTCTTCAGACGGCGTTGGGTCAATACATTCCAAGTAAAATTGGAATAGTTGGGACGGTTTTAGGAATGACTTCTCTCGGAGGAATGATTGCAACAACGTGGGATGCTTGGGACAAAAAACTTGATGGGTATGTGACAATATGACATCAGGGACTATTAAACTAGCTAATTTTTTTCAATGGCGGATGATAAGATTAATTTTATTTATTTTATTCATGTTTCTAGCGTATATATGTTCGTTAATAATTATAAGATATGTAAGTAATCAGTTGCTTATAAGTTTAATTTGGTTGTTAGCGTTTGTATTATATGGAGTGGTTGAGAAAAGTAAGTGCTTTAAACGCATAAAAACATGGAATTATAGTGTTTCAGATGAAGTTTTTGAACTAAATGCTGTCAATGAAAAGAAGGTTTATTATTTAAGTAATATTGCAAATCTTCGCTACGAAGAAAGACGATATGGTGGTAAATGGCTAGACGTGATTGGATATTTGATAGTCTTTGAATATAATAATTCAATTGTCAAGTTACAAGCTTATTCTGATGGATTAGATTGGGAGAAAACGGAGATATCAAATCTTTATTCTGCATTAAAATGCTTAACTTATTCTAATGAAAAGTAGAGGAGTGGTTTGATTAGCCTAATAAAGAATGGAAATGAGGGCGAGACAGTTAATGTCTCGCCTAATAGGAGATGTGTCATGAGTAGGAAGATAAGGAAGTTAAAGTAACATGAGTCGGGACATAAAAAGTATAAATGAATTAAGGGATTCAAGATTGCTGTTTGAAAAGGAACCACCTGCATTTGGCTATTTTTTTATTCTGCTAGTATCAGTTGTAATAGCATTTGTGATTATTTGGAGTATAAAGACACCTAAGAAATATATTATTCAGGCGCACGGAACAATTACAAATGATAGTGGTTCTTATGTAATGTGTTCTAATACAGGGGAGATTACTGATTGTAATATGACCGAAGGACAATTGGTAAAAGAAGGCGATGTGCTTTTTACAATTAAGTCTACTGAGTATGATTTGCAAAAAGTACAACTGGAAGAGAATAAAAAGTCATATGAAGAGTCAATCAGACAATATCAGAAACTTATTAAGTCTATAAAGGATGATTATAATTATTTTGATGAGTCGGATTCAGAAGAAGGTTTATATTGGAGCATGTATGAAGCGTATAAATCACAGATAGGTCAGAGCCAGCTAGATGTATCAACATATCAAGCATATGGATATAGTGAGGAACAGATACAGACACAACTTGATATTAATCAGAATAAAATAAGTGACATATATTACTCTTCAATACAAAATGCAGAAGTAAAAATAGAGGAGCTGAAGGCACAGATATCTGCTATTGATGCTCAGCTTCTTGCGGTTGCTAATGGTCAAAATGCAAGTAGGGTTACGGCAACAACTTCAGGTACATTACATTTATTAGGTGAATTCAAAAATGGAGTGGTGGTTCAGACAACAACTGCTGTGGCAACAATCACACCAGAAAACACATCTAAAATTGTAGAAGCATATGTCTCAACAGCAGATATGGCAAGGATGCATGTGGATGATTCTGCGCAAATTGTTGTAGATGGTTTGGCGCAAAATGTGTATGGTACCATAGCTGGAAAAATATTGAGCATTGATAGTGATGTCACAGTCCAGGAAGGTTCTGATGGAAGCAAAAATCAGGTCTTTAAGATTAAGATATCATTGCCGCAGGATTATTTGCTGAGTAAAAAAGGCGATAAGGTAGATATTGTAAACGGCATGACTGCAAAAGCAAATATTCAATACGACAAGGTGACATACTTTAATTATGTATTAGAAAAGCTTGGAGTGAAGATTAGATAATAAAAAGATGAGAAGATATTTTTATAGAAATCTGAAAACAATTGTTTGCATTATCAGTATTGTTATAGTATTTGGCATATCAGAGAACTTATGCCAAGCGGAAGAGATAAGGGAAGATTACGAGGATGAAAAAGAGGCTGAGATATCATCGCAGATTACAGATATAGAGATATTAGAATATGATGATGAATTATATGTTGGAGCAACGGGTGATTTGAGAGTGAAAATTGTTCCAGAGTCAGCTGATAAAAGCAATGTCCGTTATGAATCATCTAATGAAAACATTGTTACTGTTAACTCGGATGGTGAAATAAAAGCTATATCAAAGGGAAGTGCTACTATTACAATCGCTGCTGATAATGTAATAAAGCAGGTTGATATTAATGTGAAGGTAAAAACGAAAGCTATTAATGTATTAAACAATTATGTTGTATTAAAGCCGGGAGAAAGATATAGAATTGAAGCATCAGTTTCTCCGGAAGATGCAGAACAATTATTATCATATAAGACGATGGATGCCTCTGTAGCAGACGTTGATGTTGAGGGGAATGTAATTGCTAATAATTCTGGTGCAACTACAATTATTGTTTCAAATGGACAGATGTCTAATTCTATAAATGTAATTGTAAATGAAGATACAGCGGATAATTATCGTTATAGAGATCCTGTAAATATAGGGTCGGTTGAAGTTGGTGAGATTTTTGATTGTCCGGATGTAGTATATGCTTCTACAGTTGAATGTTTAGATGCTGAATTCCTGTATAAACTCAACAAGAGTGGAAAGTCAGTAAAGATAGTGGGAGAAGGATATTCAATTATAATTGATGGTAAGAAGATAAAGAATTTTAAAAATATATTTTATACGAATATAAATATGGTTAAGACAGATGATGGCTTGGAATTTGAAATTAACAAAGGTCAAAAATTGTGTGGTGAGATAAAACTTGAATTAGACGATTTAAATGGTGGTAAATTATATCTTTTTAATGATGAAAAAGATAAATATGAATTGCTGGATACTGATGATATTGCTTGTCTGACGATAACTCGAGAGGGAAAGTATATTATTACAGATAAAAAATTGGGTGCAAAAACTGTAAATCTAAAATATATACTTATAGGCTCAGCAGGGTTAGGCGCGGTAGTTTTGTCGATATATATTTTTTCTGCTAAAAGATATTGGTTTTGGTAGCTGGGAGTGTTTACAAAATGGATATGTAATACTAATTTACATATATATATTTATTTTAAAGGAGGATTTTTACAATGAAGAAGACAAGAGAGGAGAGTATTTTATTGCCTGTAGGGTATGAAGTACTAGACAAAATGGAGGAAATTGAAGGAGGGAGAGCTATCACGTTACAGACAAGAAGAGATTATTTAAATAAAGATGTTTGTTTAGCAAAAGCGAAATACCTTAAGCAAGATGGATATTGCTTGAATATGACACGGACTGAAGTAGCGCAAGAAATTCATGCACATGCTGTGTATGGATATTATGGAGCGGCTGCTGTGCCGGCGTTAGCTACAGTCAATCCTATGGTTGCTACTGCGGCCGCATATATTGCATCAAAAGGTTTAGATGGAATTTCTTTGGGGGATAATAAAGATGAATGGTATAGAGTTGAAGCGTATAAATTGGCATGGAATGTTTAAATGTGTAGTAGCAATGCTGCTGTGTAGTATAGTTTTGACAGGATGTGCGTCAAAGGCTACATCGGATGGTGTATCAGGACTTCGCGGTGAGATTTACTCGCCAGTTGTATATGATGGAAAGTTGTTTATTGCATCAGACAATGTTATGGATTTTGAATCATTTGATGTTGAACAATATGAACAAGAAGGAAAGTATCGGATTTATAGTACATCAGATGGGCAGGTTTTATATCGATGCAATGAGAATAATCAATTATATGCGGATTCATCTCTGTTTGAATCGCAGGAGTATAGGCAGAATATGCTGAATAAAAAAGATTCTTTTGAGATGATTAAACCCAATATGCTAGGCAGAAGTATGGATAAGCATGTGGATATAAGCAAGGAGATTTTGGTGAGTTTAAATGATATATATCCAGATGTTAAATATTCTGATGAAGAAATAAGAGATGCAGACTCAATTATATATGTATGTGCAAAAAATAGTGGTAATTATGCTAATGGCTCTAATTCATCAAATGCTTATGCAGCTGGCTCACTGTATTCTACAGAAATGCCTATGGTTTTATATGCCATTATGTTAAAGGAGAATGGCAATTGGTATTATGGAGATTTATCAAATGAGCTGGATGAGTCTGTGATTGAGAAATTGAACCTTTAATGTGCATTGTATGTAATTGGGGGGATAAGCTTATGAAGAAGAAAATATTTTTGGGAATAGTATTAATTATTTTGGCGATAGTTGTTGCTGGAGGATATTTTACAATCCATCCTAGAGCAAATACTGATGTTAGTAAGTATATGGATAAATCAGAATTCAGTGGAAACGGTAATTTGCTGATTTTTCCAGATAAAGTGAATGAAGGAGAAGTACTTGATTATTATTATTGGGAAAGAAGTGGAGTCTTTGATGATGATTATCAGATTTATCTTGTATGTAAATATGATGTGGATAAATTCCACGATGAGGTTAGTCGTTTGACTAATATTTCCGTTACATATAAGTCCGACATTCATACAATAAACAATAATACTACTGATTATAAGTTTAATGCATATGAAACTATTAATAAATGGGACTGTGGATATGAATATGCGTTGGTAGATGAGGCGAATAGAACAATTTATTATGTTCATTTAGAGTTTATAGATGAAGATGAGGTGATATTTGACCATAGCTTATTGCCGGATAGTTACGGAGCTGAATTAGACAATCCAATGGATGGATATAATATGTATGCATTCCAGGAAGGGGAAGGCGTGTATCATGTTGTGGACTAATTGGAGGAAAGAACTCTATGATTGAGTTTAAATGTCAAAGAATTATGTTAAAGCAAGTGTTATCAGTTGCAAGTGGTTTTTTTGCTTTTTTGATTTTAGATTACTTAACTAATATTACAGGAGCATCCTACGGAATTAATTCATTTATATCCTTTGTTATTATGTTTTTGTTACTAGCAATTTGCCCTTATCTATCTTTTTTTAATCAGAAAGTGAAAATTGTGCGTGATGAAAGATTTGTAATTATTGTAAAAGATAATAAAGAGAGGCGTTATGAACATAATAATGGGGATGAATTGTCAATGCATGATTATAGTATATTCGTGAAGGATGTTAAGATTATGCTTAGCCTGCCCTGCAAAAAAATTAGTTTTATATTAAGCCGTGATGAAGGTGATACTGATGGCTTGGTTGATGCATGGAAATCCTTAAAATATTAAAGCTGATATAATAGTTAAGATCGTTTTACGTATGTAGAAGAAGAGGCAGAGTTAAAACTCTGCCTTTTTCTTTAACCTGTCTATTACAATAACCAATCCAATCGCTAACAGAATTGATTTGCTGATATTGTCTGCGATCATGCAGTACCAGATCTGATTAATTCCTAAGCTCAGAATTCTGACACAGATAAATGAACCTAGAATTCTGATTCCCCAACGGGTTATTAGCTCGATATAAAGTGGTGGTTTTGTTTTGCCTAGCCCGGCATATATACCATCCATTACAGCGGCGCTTCCGAAAATTGGTTCTGTAAATGCTACTATGCGTAATAGTCTGGTACCTGTAGATATTACAGTAGTATCTGTAGTAAATATCCCCATCATAAATTCAGCAAAAATGAATAACAGCAATCCTGAAACACACATTAGAGTTATGACGGATGTGAGGGATATTTTCATGACCTTCTTTACCTTAGTCATATCTGTTTCCCCTAGGGCGTTCCCAATCAGAGTGGATGTGGCTGCCTGCATGCCGTAGCCTGGTATATAGAACAATTGCTCAGCTGTAATAGCAATTGAATGTGCTGCGTATATTGTCGTATTCATGGACGATACGAAGCTGGTGGCAACCACATATCCCATACAGGATACTATCTGGGTGAGAACAACTGGTAGGGAGATTCTCAGACAACTGCCCATTATAGTCTTGTTAAATCTCAAGGTGTTCAAATGGAAGTTCAAGGTCTTGTTTCGAATGAATGCAATGCACATTATCAATCCGCCAATTGAATAAGATATACATGTAGCATAACCAGCACCAATAGCTCCAAATTTCAAAGCATAAATGAATAAATAATTGAGTACAATGTTCATGACATTTATGGACAGGTTGATTTTCATCGGTGTCTTGGAATCGCCAGTGGCGCGGATAACTGAACCAAAGATTGTCAGGCATGCGCGCAATATCAAAGGTAGATTAATTAAAGTGAAATATAGTGAAGCATCATGTCTGATGGATTCTTCTGCACCCATAACTATTGGCATAAAAGGCGCGAATGCTATGGTGATTAGTGTTAATACAGCGCCCACAATAATTGCTGTAATGGCAGCTTGATTTGCTGCAGCTTCAATTTTCTGCTGATCTTTTTCACCGATTGCCCTGGCAATATATGACAGGAAGCCAATGCCGAAGGCATACATTACTGAACCCAGCAACCATGTATAGGTAGAGCTGAGAGACACAGTAGCTGTGGCACGCGGACCGAGATGACCTACCATGGCAGTGTCTACATATTGAAGTATGGTGCCGAGGAGCTCTTCCAATACTGTAGGCCACGCCAGGCCTATGAAACTGTATAATAAAGTTGATTTTTGGAAATTCTTGTTTAATGTCTGTATCATAACACAGAGATTATAGCATAGATTGTTAATATATGGTGCTTAAGCTCAAAATATATTAAGGCATAGAATCTGATAACGTTTTCAATTTGTACAAAAAACAGGTGGCAGCTTTGGAGGCTTTTCACAAAGTGAATGTAAAAACCGTCATAATTGTTGACAGTTTTGGCGCTGGGGTGTAAATTATATGCAGGTTCTGAAAACGGTTTCAGATAACGATTTCAGAAATCGTTTCGGAGGACGTATTTTAACAGAGGAAATATAATGGAGGGTATCAAAATGAAAAAAAGAATGTTGGCTGTCGCTATGGCAGCGACAATGGTTGCAGCTTGTTTCGCTGGATGCGGTAACAAGACAACATCTGGATCTAGTAGTGATTCAGAAGGACAGGTTTATTGGTTGAACTTCAAGCCAGAGGCTGATGAGGCTTTGCAGGGAATTGCTAAGACTTACACAGATCAGACAGGTGTTCCTGTTACAATCGTTACAGCAGCAGAGGGAACATACAACTCTACTCTTACAGCAGAGATGGACAAGGATGAGGCTCCTACACTTTTTGTTGTTGGTAACCAGGCAGCAGTAAAGACATGGGGTGACTTCTGCTATGACTTGAAGGACACAGATGTATACAAGGAATTAACAACAGATGATTTCACATTATACGATGGAGACAAGGTTGCTTCTATTGGATATTGCTATGAGTCATTTGGTATTATTGTAAACAAGACATTACTTGCAAAGGCTGGACATTCACTTGATGAAATCAAGAACTTTGATTCTTTAAAGGCAGTAGCTGATGATATTCATGCAAATGCAGCAACACTTGGTTTTGATGCATTCACATCATCAGGAATGGATGATTCTTCATCTTGGAGATTCTCAGGACATCTTGCAAATATGCCACTCTACTATGAGGCAGAAGCTGATGGATGGGATGGAATTTGTCCTGCAACTATCAAGGGTACATACCTTGATAACTACAAGAAGATTTGGGATCTGTATACAACAGATGCTAAGAACGACAAGGCAACACTTGCTGATGCAGGATATGATGCTGAGACAGAGTTCTTAAATGGTGAGGCAGTATTCTATCAGAATGGTTCATGGGAATATTCAGCACTTTCAGAGAAGTACTCAGATGATGAACTTGCAATGATTCCTATCTATGTAGGAGTTGAAGGTGAGGAGAATCAGGGACTTTGCTCTGGTACAGAGAACTGCTGGGCTGTAAATGCAAATGCTTCAGAAGAAGATATCCAGGCTACTTTGGATTTCATGAAGTGGATGGTTACAAGTGAAGAAGGTACAAAGTGCATGGCTGATCAGTTCGGTGTAATTCCTTACAAGGGAGCACAGGAGAATACAAACCTCTTCATCAAGCAGGGTGATGAGATGCGTGAAGCTGGTAAGTATACAGTTGATTGGACATTCAATCTTACACCAAATGTAGATGATTGGAGAGCTGGTGTTGTTTCAGCAATCAATCAGTATGATGCAGGCGGAAGCTGGGATGATGTAGTATCAGCATTTGTTGATGGATGGGCTACACAGTACCAGGCTGCACAGCAGTAATTAGAGTATAGATAATAATAGAAAAACTCCTCTGGAGAAATAAAATACATATGTTAATTTACTGGGCGGTCACAAGACTGTGACCGCTCAAATTATATAAAAAGAGGCAAAATAATTATGAAAGAGAATAACAAGTTAGACGTTAAAGTCACAAATTCAAGCATGGTAACCAGACCAATTCGTCGATGTTTCCCTATATTTCTTTTGCCAACATTTGCAGCATTTTTTATAGGATTTATATATCCTTTCTTAAAAGGTATATATCTGTCATTCTGTAAATTTGTTACTACTAGCAATGCTACTTTTATCGGATTCGATAACTATATCAAAGCCTTTAATGATGCCAGTTTCAGACATGCATTCGGGTATACAGCTTTGTATGCTGTTGTATCATTGGTCTTGATTAACTTAATTGCTTTTTTGTTGGCCTACCTTTTGACACAAGGGTTGAAAGGAACCAATATTTTTAGAACAGTATTCTTTATGCCTAATCTAATTGGTGGAATTGTATTAGGATACATCTGGAGTATGATTTTCAATGGAATACTTAGCAGATACAATACTTCGATTTTGCTGGAAACCAAATACGGCTTCTGGGGATTGGTAGTATTAATGTGCTGGCAGCAGATTGGATATATGATGATTATCTATATCGCAGGACTACAGTCAGTGCCAGGAGATTTAATGGAAGCTGCAGTAATTGATGGAGCTTCAAGATGGCAGACATTGATACATGTCACATTACCAAATGTTATGCCTTCAATTACAATTTGTATGTTCTTATCACTTACCAATGGATTCAAGTTATTTGATCAGAACTTAGCTTTGACAGGTGGACAGCCATTTAAGTTCATGGCGGATGGTACACAGATTAGAACAACAGAAATGTTAGCTTTGAATATTTACAATACATTTTATGGACAGGCTGCCAGCGCCAAGGGTGTGGCACAGGCCAAGGCTGTATTGTTTTTCATATTAGTAGCTGCAATCTCATTGATTCAGCTTAAAGCAACAAAATCAAAGGAGGTACAGCAGTAATGAGTAAGAAAATGCAGACCAAGACAGATACTAATAGAAAGAAAATGGCAGTTACTGTATGCCTTACAATTGTATCAGTCATATATGTTATGCCCCTTTTGATGGTGCTTATGAATTCGTTCAAAAATAACAGATATATCAAGACAGAGGCCTTCTCCCTTCCAACTGGAGATATGTTTGTTGGAATGGGAAACTATATTAAAGGTATGACTTTTGGTAATTATCCATTTATGAAATCAGTAGCATTCTCTTTGATAATTACCATTGTGTCTACATTCTTGATTTTGTTATGTACTTCAATGGCTGCATGGTATGTTGCCAGAGTAAACAGTTTATTCTGTAAGATTTGTTATTACCTATTTGTATTTTCAATGGTAGTTCCATTCCAGATGGTTATGTACACCTTGTCCAAGACTGCAGATTCTCTGGACTTAAATACACCATTTACCATACCGATAATATATCTGGGATTTGGAGCAGGACTTGCAAGTTTTATGTTTGTAGGATTTGTAAAGAGTCTGCCGTTGGAAATTGAAGAGGCAGCTGCTATTGATGGATGCGGACCTCTTCGTACATTTTTCCTGGTGGTGCTTCCTATGTTGAAGCCTACCATGATATCTGTTGGTATCTTGGAGATTATGTGGATATGGAATGATTATCTGCTTCCTTATCTGGTGCTTGATAGAAAGAAGTATATGACAATTCCAATTCATATTCAGTATTTACAGGGTAGTTATGGTTCAGTCGATCTTGGTGCGATTATGGCTCTTATTGTAGTAAGTATTATTCCAATTATTGTATTCTACATGAGCTGCCAGAAATATATTATCAAGGGAGTTGCGGCTGGAGCTGTGAAAGGATAAGACACATGAAGAGAAGTTGCGGAATTTTAATGCCAATAGCATCCTTGCCATCACCATATGGCATTGGGACAATAGGTCGAGCTGCTTATGAATTTATTGATTTTCTAAAGGATGCTAAGCAGACTTATTGGCAGATGCTGCCGGTGGGACCTCTTAGCTATGGCGATTCACCTTATTCAAGTTTGTCTGTGTATGCAGGCAATCCATATTTCGTAGATTTTGAGATGCTGTCTCAGGATGGATTGTTGAAACCAGAGGAGTATGCAAATATCGATTGGGGAAATGATTCTGAGAAAATCGATTATGGCAAAATATATGAGAATAGAATGAAGGTGCTAACCATTGCTGCAAAACGTGGTATAGCAAGGGATGAGTTAGAATACAAGAGATTTAAAGAAGATAGGTCATATTGGCTGAATGACTATGCATTGTACTGTGCTGTCAAGAGAGAGAACGGCATGAAATCCTGGACTGAGTGGCCAGAGGATATTAAGCTTCGCAAACCTGAAGTTGTGAAGGCCAAGACAGAAGAATTGGCAGAAGAAATAGAGGTGTACAAATATGTACAGTATCTATTCTTCAAGCAGTGGGCTAAGTTAAAGGAATATGCTGCAAGACAGGGAATTCTGATTATAGGCGATATTCCTATTTACACCGCTATGGATTCAGCTGATGTATGGGCTGAGCCACATTGGTTCCAGCTGGATGAGAAAAATGTACCTGTAAAGGTATCAGGAGTTCCCCCAGATGCATTTACAGCTGATGGACAGCTTTGGGGAAATCCTCTGTACCGTTGGGACGATATGGAGGCAGATGGATATCAGTGGTGGATTAGACGAATCAGAGGTGCTTTGTCACTCTATGATGTGATTCGAATAGATCATTTTAGAGGATTTGAAAGCTATTGGGCTGTACCTTATGGCGAGAAAACTGCCAAGAACGGGCAGTGGGTCAAGGGACCTGGCATTAAGCTTGTCAATGCATTGAAACAGGCTTGCCCAAATACAGAGTTTATAGCAGAGGACTTGGGATTCCTAACAGATGATGTGAGACAGATGCTTAGAGATTCAGGCTTCCCAGGAATGAATGTACTGCAGTTCTCATTTGACGCCAGAGACAAGAGCGATGCTTCACCAAATGATTTCATTGAGAACTCAATCTGCTATACAGGAACTCATGATAATACTACTATGCGCGGTTGGAAGCATGAAGCTAATCCGGCAGATGTACGCAAGATGAAGAAGTTCTTCCATATTCATTTCTGGGATAACTTCAATTGGAAAGCCATTGATGGTGGAATGGCTACTAGATGTAATCTTTTCGTGGCACAGATGCAGGATTACTTGGAGCTGGATAGCGAGGCTAGAATTAATGTGCCTGGTACATTACAAGGCAATTGGCGTTGGCGTATGAGAGTTGATGTGGACCTGAAGGCGTTGGCGCGTAGAATAAGAGAAGTAACTATCAAAAACAACCGTTAAAGTCGAAGTTTATAGTCCTTTATCTTGTATTTATTATGGTCAATAAATATAATAATGGAAGAATATACAGTAAATAATTCCATTAACGGAGAGGGAAATGAAAATGACAATCAAAGATATTGCTGCCAAATGTGGCGTGTCAGTATCCACAGTATCTAGGGTTTTGAACAATCAACCTTATGTGAAACAGGATGTAAGAGAGAAAGTATTGAAGGTTATAGAGGAAGAGCATTTTGTGCCTCACGAGGGAGCGGCGTCTCTTGCCAGAACTCAGGAGGACTCTATTGGAGTTGTTATCAGAGGTATCAAGAATCCTTTCTTCAATGAGATGGTATCAACAATCTTAAAGCGAGCTCATGAACTGGGATACAATACTTACTTGCATCAGATTCGTGTGGGGGAAAATGAAATTGCAGAGGCGGCATCTCTTGCCAAGAGCCATAAGCTCAAAGGCGTGATTCTGTTGGGTGGAAATTTTGATCGTACACCGGCAGAGATGGAACAGATTGATGTGCCTATTGTATGTTGTACATTTTCCAATATCTTTGGTGGAATATCCAGTAAGGATTTCTCATCTGTATGTATAGATGATGAGGATACTGCATACAAAGCAGTTAGTTATTTAGCTTCACAGGGACACAAGAGAATTGCTATTGTGTTGCCGTCTGTGGAGGATAAATCAATTTCTGAATTGAGATATTTGGGCTATTGTAAGGCAATGAAGGAAGCCGGCTTAGAAGTTGAAAATGATTTGATTATTTCTACAGGGGATTATTCCATGGAAGCGGCTTATGATGGAGTGAAACGAGCTGTTATGGAAGGGGCTGAATTTACAGCTGCCTTTGGAATATCTGACCTTATTGCTCTAGCTACCATGAAGGCTCTATCGGATTGTGGCAAGCAGATACCGGAAGATGTATCTGTGGTAGGAATAGATGGAATTGATATGACATCTTATTTCATACCTACACTCACTACCTTGGTACAACCTAGAGATTTAATGGCAAATCGAGCAGTTGAGATAATGGCTCAGATTATAGAAGGCGAGCAGAATGGGGTTCACGAGATTGTGGACGCAGAACTTAGAATTGGCGAAAGTGTAAGAAGTATATAGGAGAGGATCATGTTAAAGGAATTATTTGCAAAGTTAAGAGGAGTGGCGGCATCAGAGGATACATTGGAAAATAAAATCAATGGAATCTTGCGTGAGTTATATGGCAAGAGTCTAGATGACGCATCAGACCAGGAAGTGGCCGCAGCCCTTCTTACATATACCAAAGCTTTGATGGAGGATATGCCAAGAGTCTCAGGAGACAAGAAGGTATATTATATTTCAGCAGAGTTTTTGATAGGCAAATTATTGTCAAATAATCTCATCAATTTAGGTTTATATAATGAAGTTGATGAGGTGTTGCAGAAATATGGCAAGAGCATGCAACAGGTGGAGGAGTTCGAGAGCGAACCTTCTCTTGGAAATGGCGGATTAGGCCGACTGGCAGCTTGCTTCCTTGATTCAATTGCTACATTGAATCTGCCAGGTGATGGAATTGGATTGAATTATCATTATGGATTATTTAAACAGGAGTTTGAGAATAAACTTCAGAAGGAAGTGAAGAATCCATGGATTGATAAAGAGAATTGGCTTATTAGAAGAGAGGAAAGCTTCGTGGTTCCTTTCAGAAGATATAGTGTTAACTCAGTGCTTTATGATGTTGCTGTTCCAGGATACGAGACAGGTGCAGTGAATATGCTTCATCTATTTGACTTGGATTCTATCGATGAGAAGATTGTACCGGAAGATAGCATAGATTTCGATAAGGATGATATAGAGAAGAACCTGACACTGTTTCTGTATCCTGATGACAGTGATAGAAAGGGCCAGTTGCTTCGTATATATCAGCAGTATTTCATGGTAAGTAATGGCGCACAGTACATTCTGTCTGATTGCAAGGCCAAGGGATATGATTTGCATAAATTATATGACCATGTTGTGATTCAGATAAATGATACACACCCATCTATGGTTATTCCGGAATTGATCCGTCTGCTTCAGTTGGAAGGATTTACAATGGATGAGGCCATTGATGTAGTAAAGCAGACTTGCGCTTATACCAATCATACAATATTGGCAGAAGCTCTTGAAAAATGGCCTATAGATTACCTGGAGGAAGTGGTACCACATCTTCTTCCAATCATTAGAGAACTGGATAATAGAGTTCGCGAATCAGTTGATGATGCAAGTACATATATCATTGATGATTCAGGTAGAGTGCATATGGCACATATGGATATTCACTATGGATTCTCAATAAATGGTGTGGCTGCATTACATACAGACATTTTGAAAGAAAGTGAGTTGAATAACTTCTATAAACTCTATCCAGAGAAGTTTAATAATAAGACTAATGGAATTACTTTCCGTAGATGGCTACTTCACTGCAACCCAGAGCTTACCTCCTTGCTCGTGGATAAGATAGGATCTGAATTTAAGAAGGATGCTATGAAACTTGTTGACTTCGAGGCGTATAAGAGTGATGATGAGGTACTTAATCGCCTCGAAGAAATCAAGCATAATAACAAAGTAGAGTTGGCTGATTTCATGAAATCCCGCCAGGGCTTAGAGATTAACCCGGATTCTATCTACGATGTACAGGTCAAGAGATTGCATGAATATAAGCGTCAGCAGATGAATGCATTGTATGCTATCTATAAGTATTTAGAGATTAAGGCTGGCAATAAACCTGAGAAACCAATCACTATGATATTTGGTGCCAAGGCTGCTCCTGCATATATAATTGCCAAGGATATTATTCATTTGATTTTATGTTTGCAGGAACTTACAGCAAATGATCCTGATGTAGCTCCTTATTTTAGAGTTGTTATGGCAGAAAATTATAATGTAGAATATGCTGCCAAGATTATTCCTGCAGCAGAGATTTCTGAACAGATTTCTCTGGCTTCAAAGGAAGCATCAGGAACTTCCAACATGAAGTTCATGTTAAATGGTGCTATCACTCTTGGAACAGAGGATGGAGCCAATGTGGAAATCAAGGATTTAGTTGGTGATGACAATATCTATATATTTGGTAAGAAATCAGATGATGTAATCAAGTTGTATGCTGAATCTGCGTACAATGCCGGCAAGATTTATGAAGAGGATGAGCTGATTCATAAGTTGGTAGATTTCATTGTGGGACCAGAGATTATGTCAATTGGCTGTGCTGAGAATCTGGAGAGACTGCATCATGAACTTGTAAGCAAGGATTGGTTTATGACACTTCTTGATTTGAGAGAGTATATTGATATCAAGGAGAGAATATATGCTGATTATGCTGACAGAAAGCATTGGAATCAGATGGCTGTGGTAAATATTGCCAAAGCTGGATTCTTCTCATCAGACAGAACTATTGCAGAATACAATAGAGATATCTGGAAATTGAAGTAAGATTGATAAAACTAATGAGCGTGGCTTTTATGTCACGCTCTTTTTAGTGTAAAATGATTTATAGAAAATGATTCCTAGGGAGATGCAACTATGATTAGAAATAGCCAGACTATGGTTTTGAATATGTCAAATGAATGCCTTGATGCTCCATATATGCCAAGTAATCCAGATGTTAGATTGGATTATTATGAGATGAATGGAATAAATTGTTATCTTGATGATGAGTCAGGCAAGGTTATCCGAAATGATTTGAAAAAGTACGGGGCAAATGGAATACATTATATTGATAATGGCAATTATCATTATTTATCATTGTTGTTTCTTGAAATGATAGAAGAAGACTTTACTTTAGTATTGTATGATAATCATCCGGATATGAAGCCACCGGCTTTTGGTGGTATTACATCTTGCGGAGGATGGGTCCTTGAGGCGGCGGAGAAGTTAGAACATCTCAAGGGGATATATATGATTGGTATGGAGTCAAACCTCATTGATGAGTTGGAAAGTATTCATGATAAGGTGGTATATGTGAAAGCATATAGAGGTGGAAAATGGCAGGTGCAGCGAAGGACAGATGATATTATGCAGGAATATGAATTGGCTAATAATGATATTATTGATGCGTTGAAGGGTGAGGCATTACCACTGGCCATTTCTCTTGATTTGGATGTGCTTAAGGAAGATGAATTTCAGTGTGGTTGGAGTCAGGGGATAATGACTTCGGATGAGTTGAAATCTCAGGTTGAGAATCTCATTGAAAATCATGATGTTATTATGATAGATATATGTGGTTAGTTCATATAAAAAAACGGATTAATGCAATTTGCATTAATCCGTTTTATATATTCTAAGATATAAACTAGTTAAATAGCTTTTGACAAATTACAACTGTGGACCAGCTGATACAAGAGCCTTTCCAGCATCATTTGATGTGTACTTAACGAAGTTCTTGTTGAATCTCTCTGCAAGATCTTTTGCCTTTGTTTCCCACTCAGAAGCATCAGCATATGTATCTCTAGGATCAAGGATAGCTGGGTCTACACCTGGAAGCTCTGTAGGAACTTCGAAGTTGAACATTGGAATTGTCTTTGTAGGAGCATTCTTGATATCACCAGAAAGGATAGCATCGATGATTCCTCTTGTATCCTTGATTGTGATTCTCTTGCCTGTTCCATTCCATCCTGTATTTACAAGATAAGCCTTTGCTCCAGACTTCTCCATCTTCTTAACAAGCTCTTCTGCATACTTTGTTGGATGAAGCTCCAAGAAAGCCTGACCGAAGCATGCTGAGAATGTAGGTGTTGGCTCTGTGATTCCTCTCTCTGTACCAGCAAGCTTAGCAGTAAATCCTGAAAGGAAGTAGTACTTAGTCTGCTCTGGTGTAAGAATTGATACTGGAGGTAATACTCCAAATGCATCAGCAGAAAGGAAGATTACATTGTCTGCTGCAGGGCCAGAAGATACATTGTTAACTTCTGCTGCAATGTTGTTGATGTGATTGATTGGGTAAGATACACGAGTGTTCTCTGTTACGCTCTTGTCATCGAAGTCAATCTTTCCGTTTGCATCAACAGTTACATTTTCAAGAAGAGCATCTCTCTTGATTGCGTTGTAGATATCTGGCTCAGACTCTTTGTCAAGTCCGATAACCTTGGCATAGCATCCACCTTCGAAGTTGAATACTCCGTTGTCATCCCAACCGTGCTCATCATCACCGATAAGACGACGCTTTGGATCTGTAGAAAGAGTTGTCTTTCCTGTTCCAGATAATCCGAAGAAGATTGCTGTGTGCTTTCCGTCCATGTCGCAGTTAGCTGAGCAGTGCATTGAAGCAATACCCTTAAGTGGGAGGTAGTAGTTCATCATAGAGAACATACCTTTCTTCATCTCTCCGCCGTACCATGTGTTGATGATAACCTGCTCACGGCTTGTGATATTGAAAGCTACACATGTCTCAGAGTTAAGACCTAACTCCTTGTAGTTTTCTACCTTTGCCTTTGAAGCGTTGTATACTACAAAATCAGGCTCGAAGTTCTCAAGCTCAGCAGCTGTTGGCTGAATGAACATGTTCTTTACGAAATGTGCTTGCCAAGCAACTTCTACGATGAAACGAACTGCCATACGTGTGTCAGCATTTGCACCACAGAATGCATCAACTACAAATAATCTCTTGTTGCAAAGCTCTTTCTTTGCGAGATCCTTTACTGTAGCCCATACTTCTTCGCTCATTGGATGGTTGTCATTTGGATACTCAGGTGTATTCCACCATACTGTGTCCTTTGAGTTGTCATCCATAACGATGTACTTGTCTTTTGGAGAACGTCCTGTGTAGATACCTGTCATTACGTTTACAGCATCCAACTCAGTGTTCTGACCAATTTCATATCCTGTAAGACCAGATTTTGTTTCCTCTTCGAACAACTGCTCGTAAGAAGGATTGTAAACAACCTCAGTTGTTCCAGTAATACCATATTTTGTCAAATCGATATTTGCCATAGTTTTTACCTATCCTTTCCTTTGTGTTTGATTTAAAAAAATCTTAACCGAGTACTATAATAAATTAGATTTGTATAAAAATCAATACATTGGCCACACATATCGTTATTTTTTTAACAGATTATCTAAATATTTACCACTTATCTCTATGGATTGCATAGGATCTCCGTTAATCCAGTTATTATGTGTCTCCAAAACAATGGCTTCCACACCGTTTCCTTGGGCTATGTCAACCAGTGTTGGTAAATCCATTGTGCCTGTGCCTAATTCCATGGCGCCGGATTTCAGGATAGGAGTCATGGAAGGGCCTGTGACACGAGAACCTCTGTCATTAATATGGTAGAGATCCATGCGTGTTCCGATTTTATGCATTAGAGCTGGCACATTTACCCCGCACTCTGTAGCCCAATAAGAATCAAACTCGAAGTGCACAGAATCAGGATCTGTTTCATCTAAAATAGTCTCATAGGCGGATTTGTCAGTGCCTGCCACCTTCAGAAAATCTACATTGTGATTGTGATACATTAAAGTGATTCCGGCTTCAGCAAGTCTGGCTCCGCAGGTATTTAAGTTATTACATAAACCTTTGATAGCCCCTGGGTCAGTGTAGTCAAAACGATACATGCCAGTGATTACAATGTTCTTGGTATTATATTTCTCGCATTCAGCGATTATGGCATCCGTATTATTTTTGATTCCATTTAAATCTTCATGGATGCTTATGATATCTAATCCGGCAACCTGAGTCATTTCCAGCCAGTTGAATTTGCCGCCGTTTCCTGTTGGCATTCCTGCAAATTTTGTGAGCATGCGAACCATCATGGATGATGGACGAATCATAAAGCCGTTGAGCTCAATGCCGTCATATCCTGCAGCTTTTATTTTCCTTAAAGTGTCTAGAGCCTGTGATTCATTTTTGGAAATAGTTCCAAGCATTATCTGTTGTACGCCTGTTTTCATGGTTATACCTCCTGAAAGAACACTTCTTATCTATAGCATAATCTATAGAGACTGCCAGATGCAAAGTGATTTATTATTTATTAATAAGATTATGACATTATTATAGGAAGTGATAGAAATTGTGGCATACAGATTTTTTGCTCAAATATATAGAAATTGGATATTGTTGGAAAAAATTTGCTGTGTGAAATGTATTTATAAAAGAACAAAAACAAGTTATCTAATAACCCCCAGGGGGGCTTGTGAGCAGGTGACTCTTTATATAAGATGTAGTACAGAGTTGATAAAACAACAAGGAAGGGGAATATAGAATTATGCATATGGCAGACGCGCTTCTTGCACCAGCGGTTGCAGGAACAATGTATGTGGCATCTACAGGAGTAGCTGCTTATTCAATTAAGAAAGTTAAGATGGAAAATGATCCAAAGAAGATTCCTGTAATGGGAGTAATGGGAGCATTTGTTTTCGCAACACAGATGTTGAACTTCACAATTCCTGGAACAGGTTCTTCAGGACACTTATGTGGAGGCATGATGCTTTCGGCATTGCTTGGACCTTGGGCAGGATTCCTTACAATGATTGGAGTGCTGTTGGTTCAGTGTCTAATGTTTGCTGATGGTGGACTGTTAGCTTTGGGAGCAAATGTATGGAATATGGCATTCTACGGATGCTTTATTGGATCATTATTAATATGGAAGCCGATTATGAAAAAGGGCGCTTCAAAGGGCAAGATTGTAGGAGCTTCAATTTTGGGATGTGTCCTCACATTGCAGCTGGGAGCATTTTCAGTAGTATTAGAGACTTTGGCATCAGGCATTACAGAATTACCATTTAGTGTATTCGTTGCAACAATGCAGCCTATTCACTTGGCAATTGGTTTTGTAGAAGGCCTCATTACTTCAGCAGTTTTGGTATTTATTCATGAAGCCAGACCAGAGATGCTCTGGGGTGTTGGCGGAAATGAGAATTTTACATCTATTGATGTTGCTGATTCAAAGGGCAAGTTAACATTTAAGAAAACTCTTGGTGTTCTTGCAATTGTAGCAGCTATTGCAGCGGGTATCGTATCGCTTTTCGCTTCGGCATATCCAGATGGACTTGAGTGGTCTATGGAACAGGTTGCAGGAACAAGCGAGCTTGAGGCAGCAGGTGGTGCTTATGATGTGGCAAATAATATTCAGACAGCAACTTCTCTTTTGCCAGATTATGCTTTCAAGGGATCTGATTCTGTACTTGGCACAACCACATCAGGACTTGTAGGCGGATTGGTTGTCGTGTTACTATGTGTAGGTGTAAGCTTGGCTTTCAAGTTCTTCAAGAATAATAAAAAAGAAGCCGAAGCATAGGTAAATGGCAAGTATTGATAGTAGTCTAAAAGAAATTTCAAAAATAAATACTTTACAGCAGCGAGACCAGTGGGTGAATAATCTTCATCCACTGGTTAAGCTGCTTTTAACATTCTTATATATTATTTCAGTTGTTTCAATTGGCAAATATGATTTGAGCAAAATGCTTGTATTTGCTATTTATCCATTTATTGAATTCAATCTGGCGGATTTGAGATTCAAGGATGCCCTATATCGCATGAGACTGATTTTGCCACTGGTTATGGTGGTAGGTATATTTAACCCAATATTTGACAGAGATATTATGCTATATATTGGCGGTACTGTAATGGCAAATGGAGAACATGCAGGCGGAATTGCTATATCTGCAGGAGTTATTTCCATGCTGACTCTTATGCTCAAGGGAATATATGCGGTGCTTGCAGCTTACATATTGATAGCTACCACATCCATTGAGGAGATATGCTATGCAATGCGCAAACTTCACATGCCTCAGATTCTGGCGCTGGTTATCTTGCTTATCAACAGATATATCTACATATTAGGTGAGGAGGCCAGCCGCATAATGACAGCCTATAAACTTCGTGCACCGTCTCAAAGGGGAATTCACTATAAGGCTTGGGGACCTCTGGTGGGACAATGGTTGATTCGAAGCATGGACCGGGCGGAGACTGTATATGAAAGCATGCAGCTTCGAGGCTTCAATGGAGAGTACAAATATGTGGGAGATCATAAATTCAATAAAGCTGATATTATTTATCTGGTGTGCTGGGTGGTTATATTTGCCATATTTAGATTCACCAATGTGGTTGAGGCACTTGGAGGTTTGTTTGTATGAAAACTGGAATAGAGAAACATTTATTACATATAGAAAATCTGAGTTATCATTATGAGAATGATGAGCCGGTTCTGCGAAATATTAATATTGATGTAAACCATGGAGAGAGCATCGGTGTCATTGGAACTAACGGTGTGGGAAAGTCAACTTTGCTGAAGCTTCTGGTGGGACTTCTTCTGGATTATGATGGCACTCTTGAGGTGGTTAATCATCCTATGGTTCGGGAAAATGTAAATCATATCCGTGAGCATATAGGATATGTATTTCAGGACTCGGACAATCAACTTTTTATGACAACTGTGCAGGAGGATGTGGCTTTTGGCCCTATTAATTATGGCCTGCCTCAGGACGAGGTGAATCGTAGAGTTGATGAGGCTTTGCGACTGACACATATAGAGCATTTGAGAGATAAGCAGGTATATAAGTTGTCTGGTGGAGAGAAGAAGCTGGCATCCATTGCAACTATTTTATCAATGGAACCGGATATTATATTGATGGATGAACCATCGGTGGCATTGGATCCTCAGAACAGGAGGCACCTGATTAACCTGTTAAATGATTTGGAACCAATGAAGATTATTGCAAGTCACGATTTGGATTTTGTATTGGATACCTGTGACAGGGTGGTGCTTCTATATGAGGGAGAGATAATTGCCGATGGACCTGCTGATGAAATATTGAGGGACAAGGAATTGCTCGAATCCCATGGTCTGGAACTTCCAATCAGATATTATTATCAAGAAATTTAGAATATATGTAGAAATTAGAATGAGATTGATTGCAAATTTTAGCAAAAAAATTATTTTAGTACAATAAAGGATATGCTATATTATTTCTTGTGAAATGATATGGCATATTTTTAAATAAGTATTTATAGCAGATCGATATAAGGACAACGGATGAAGTGGCCTGATGAAATGCTTGAGTATATGCACATGAATAGTATGATCAAGGAGGAAGAAAGATGATTAGACTTGGAATTATGGGTTATGGAAATTTGGGACGCGGCGTAGAAGTTGCTGTTCGTGATGCTGTAGACATGGAACTTGTGGCAGTATTTACAAGAAGAGATCCTTCAAGCGTACAGATTTTGACAGCTGGTGTACCTGTTGTGAATGTATCAGAGGTAGCTGATTGGAAAGATAAAATAGATGTAATGATTCTGTGTGGTGGTAGCGCAACAGATTTGCCAGAGATGACACCTGAATATGCACAGATGTTCAACGTAGTTGATTCGTTTGATACACACGCCAGAATTCCAGAGCATTTTGCAAATGTTGATGCGGCTGCTAAGTCTGCTGACAAGATTGCAGTAATCTCATGTGGATGGGATCCTGGAATGTTCTCTATCATGAGAACTTATGCCAATGCAATCCTTCCTGATGGCAAGGATTATACTTTCTGGGGCAAGGGTGTATCTCAGGGACATTCAGATGCTATCAGAAGAATTGATGGTGTCAAGAATGCTAAGCAGTATACAGTTCCTGTAGAAGCTTCTCTTGAGGCTGTTAGAAATGGGGAGAATCCTACATTTACAACTCGTCAGATGCATACAAGAGAATGCTTCGTAGTTCTCGAGGATGGAGCTGATGCAGCTAGAGTTGAGAAGGAAATCAAGGAGATGCCTAACTACTTCGCTGATTATGATACAACAGTGAACTTCATCTCAGAGGAAGAGTTTAATGCAAATCATCAAGGATTAGCTCATGGCGGTTATGTATTCAGATCAGGTAAGACTGGAGCAGACAAGGAGCATAATCACATTATCGAATATAAGTTGACATTGGATTCAAATCCAGAGTTTACAACAAGCGTATTGGTATGTGTGGCTAGAGCTGCTTACAGAATGAAGGCCGAGGGAATGACAGGATGCAAGACTATCCTTGATATTCCACCAGCATATTTCTCAGATAAGAGCGGCGAGGAATTGAGAGCTCATCTCTTATAATTAGAATAAGCTCATGGATCAGCGTGTTATGTTTTATAATTTAAAATAAATATGGCCATGATGAGATATTGGCAAAAATGGTATACGATAAAAATGATAAGGAAACTCTTTGGGGTACTGTGAGTGCCCCAAAGAGTTTTTTGTTGTTAGTAGATTATTCATTTGTTATATTAAGTGTAAGAAAATACGATGGATTATGGATGTTTTGTCCAAAATGTATTTTTGTATTTGATTATGCACAATAGACATAAATAAACTATGATAAGATATATGTGAAAAAAATAACAATCAATTGAGATGGAGTATGTTATATGAGAATCTATGTCACAAGACATGGTCAGACTAATTTAAATAAACAGGAAATTATGCAGGGACGTGTAGATGAACCACTTAATGAAGTGGGGATTGAGCAGGCGAGACATGCAGCTACCAAGGTGGCAGATGTTAAGTTTGATGCAGTATATGCAAGCCCTTTGGATAGAGCCAAAAAGACAGCTTCGATTATTGGTCATATTGATGAGAAGGATTTGATAATTGACGATAGAATTATTGAAGCGGAATTTGGCAAATATGATTTGAGAAAGTACGGTGCAGTAGGGTTGCGGATGTCACTGTACTGGGGCTTCCCAGAAATATTTCCAGCGCCAAAGACTGTTGAGACAGTATCGGAGATGGTGGAGAGAAGCTCTTCATTTATGCGTGAATTGGAAGCCAAGGACTATGAGAATGTATTGGTAGTATGTCATGGCGGAATCATCAGAGCTATCTGCGGATACTTGGAGGATCGTCGCAATGGAATCAAGTGGCGCCCTAGACCCAAGAATTGTGAAATCAGAGTATATGAGTACAAGGATGGCAAACATAGATTTGTAGAGAGCCTCATAAATGATGATGTAGAATAAACTGCAAGGTTATAACTTGTTATTTATATAGAAGTATTTATAGTTGTGAGTAGGAAAGGAAAATAAAATATGAGAGGAATTTACACAAACGTAAATGACATCCGTAAGAATGTATTTGCGGAAGTTGCAAAGTTGTCTTATGAGTATGACGAGGGATTCGATATGGAGATTATGCATCAGCTTCCATACAAGATTATCCCTGGAACAGTTGCCAAGTATAGAGATAGTGCTTTCTTGGAGAGAGCTATTGTGCGTGAGAGAGTTCGTCTGGCAATGGGATTGAATCTCCGTTCTTATGATGAGTATGATCCAATTACAGATGGTGTGGATGAGTGTACCAAGGATGAGACATACTATGAGCCGCCTCTTATTAATATCATCAAGTTTGCTTGTCACAAGTGTCCTGACAATGTGATGAAGGTAACAGATGCTTGTCAGGGATGCCTGGCACATCCATGTAAGGAAGTGTGCCCAAAGGATGCTATAAGCATATACGATGGCAAGTCTCATATTGATCCTGAGAAATGTATCAAGTGCGGTAAGTGTAAGGATGCCTGTGCATATGGAGCTATTTTGAAGATGGAGAGACCTTGTGCCAAGTCTTGTGGTATGAAGGCTATTTCTTCTGATGAGGCTGGATGCGCAGATATTGATTATGAGAAATGTGTATCATGTGGTCAGTGTCTTGCTAATTGCCCATTTGGTGCTATTGCTGACAAGGCACAGATATTCCAGACAATCCAGGCTATCAAGAGTGATGCGCCAGTATTTGCTGCCATTGCTCCTGCTGTTACGGGACAGTTTGGCCCGGATATGACACCACAGAAGATTCGTTCCGGTTTCAAGGCGTTGGGATTTGAAGATGTAGTTGAAGTTGCTATTGGCGCGGATTTATGTACCATCTCAGAGGCGGAGGATTTCGTTAGAGAAGTGCCAAATGAGATTCCGTTTATGGCTACATCATGTTGTCCTGCGTGGTCTATGATGGCCAAGAAATTATTCCCAGAGCAGGCAAAATGTATTTCCATGGCTTTGACGCCAATGGTACTTACAGGTAGATTGATCAAGAAAGAGTACCCAAATGCCAAGGTTGCATTTATCGGACCTTGCTCAGCTAAGAAGCTTGAAGCAATGAGAAAATCAATCAGATCTGATATTGACTTCGTTCTCACATTTGAGGAAGTTATGGGTATGTTTGAGGCCAAGGGTGTTGAGTTTGATAAGCTTGAGGTTGATCATTCAATGCACGGAGCATCTGCTGATGGTAGAGGATTTGCTGTTGGTGGTGGTGTGGCTCATGCAGTTGCTGAGTACATCAAGGAGAACTATCCTGATATGGAAATTAAGATGGAGAAGGCTGACGGACTTGATAACTGTCGTAAGCTTCTGACTATGGCTAAGGCTGGTAGATACAATGGTTATCTGTTGGAAGGTATGGCTTGTCCAGGCGGATGTATTGCCGGAGCTGGAACAGTTCAGCCGATTGCCAAGACTGCCAAGGCTATTAATGATCAGATGAATTCTTCATCTATGCAGCATGCATCTACAAGTGGATATGCAGATATTCTTGAAACTCTTGAAGAGAGGGATACACAGGTTCCTGCAGAGGATTAACATAGAATATAAATAGAAAAGGCTGATGCGAAATGAAACGCATCAGCCTTTTTAAATATTCAGGTTTAATTATTATTGAGTGATTCAAGTTTTCCACCAAGGTAATCTTCAAGCTTACCATCTACTGTTGTCTCGCGACCATTTATCAAAATCATAAATGGTTTCTCATTGTTGACATTTAATGCTGCGCGGTTTGCAGCGAGCATATATGCATACTCTTCAGCCTGATTATAAGCTTCGAAATATGAGCATCTATTGCCCATGGTGTGATCTGATGTAATCCAATATTCTTCCACTAAGACTATGCTTGGATTAATCTGACTAAGCTTGATGAACTTATCCATATTGTCCTGGCGAACTAATTTGTATTCTTTATTTAATGAAGATAATTCCATAATTACACCTTTCCTTTCCAAAGCTATTATATACTAGTTTTGTGAAAATATGTATATTAATGTTGCTTTTTCGCTTCGAAGGCTTCAGCTATAGGTTCAAGCTTTGAAAATGCAAGAGAGCAGATTCCAATTACAGCAACCATAATCAATGGCAAAATGGCATATACTACACGAATCATCAATACAGCGGAATCTGGTTGAGACACAACATTTTCCGCAGAGATATAACCGGATAATTGAAGCAACCCTCCTGTGATAAATGCTCCTAAAGCTCCGCCAACCTTAGTGGAGAAATTAGACAGAATTCCTGCGGAACCATCCATTCGAGGCAATCCCAGAATCTCGTTGTAGGTACAGATATTCATGATAAATAATATTCCATAGTATGAAAGAGGAAGAGTAGAGAACTGTCCCATAATAAATCCAATCATAACGATAACTAGATTATCATTTCCCAGGAAACATATGCCATAACCTACAACTCCGATGATGGAGAAGAGGAATATCATCTTGCCCATAGAATGAAGTTTATCCATGATTTTAGGGAAGAACATCATCAGCGGAAGAAGCACAATGGAAAGCATAGAGCTAAGTCCTAATAGTGATACATCTCCAATAACCCATTTGAAGAAGTAAGTTCCGGCAGCTAAGTTGACAATAATGTTATAACACAACATTATGATGGCAAAGAGCCATACATATTTGTTTTTTGAAAACATGGTAAATATTTCTTTGATTTTAACAGGTTCCTGACTGGATTCTGCATCTACACTCTCGTCTTCTTTGCAGAAAATGAAACGAAGTATGCCGATAAATGTGCCTGGAATCATAATAGCCGCTACAAGTCTGGTCCATCCTGCTGGGCTTGTGGCAATTTTGCCCATTAATACAGGGAATACAATTGCAAGTATCATTGAACCTGCCATAGAGATAATACCGCCATAAGATGCAACTTTTTTCAACAATACAGGATTGTTGGAGAAATGTCTGATGGTATATGGGTTGCTAGCTCCCTGACGCAAGGTTGTGAATATTGAAAATGTAAGTGTATACATAATAAATATCCATACTAACTTGAAATTGTATGACCATTCAGGGGAACAAGAGAATAATAATATAGTACATATTGTCATTCCCAGAATGCATAATTCATAAGGTCTTGCTTTGCCGAGCTTGGTATGTGTGTTGTCTACAATCCAGCCTGCAAGTAAATCAGTTATACCATCTACAAATTTAGATGCGAGAAGGAGTGTACCTACTACACCGACATTTACCCCGAGGGTATCACTGGCGTAGATTGACAGGTAGTTTAACATAAGTAGGTTGATCCAGCTGGCTGTGATGTCGGAACTTTTCCACAACATCAGTCGACCAAAACCAAGTCTGTTAGGATCAGATTGGACATTGTGTTTTTCTGATTTCATTGTTATTGTTACCTCCAGATTCAATAATTTATAAGTAATGGTGATTATTTTTGAAATAAAAAAGAACACCGAACAGTTCAAAATGATACAACAAGTGTTAGAATAAAATGATAAGAAATTGGTCAAGACATTTATAAATTGTATAATCTGAAAGGAATATTGCTATGAATGAGATGATTTTAAAGCGAAATGAGTTGTTGGCACAGAAGGTTATTAAAGGTTTGGAGTCCAGAAACATGACTGGACATTATGCGGCAAACAAGGAAGAGGCTCTTGAGATTGCCCTGTCTCTTATTGAGAGGGGTTCAAGCATTACCATGGGGGGATGCACATCGGCTCGTGAAATCGGCTTGGTAGATGCGGTATGTACAGATGAGTACAATTTTATTGATAGAGATAATTATGAGGATAAGAGAGCTGCAATGCTGGCGGCTTATGATGCAGACTACTTCTTATCTAGTGCTAACGCTATTACAGAAGATGGGGTATTGGTAAATATTGATGGAAATTCTAATAGAGTATCAGCTATTGCCCAGGGACCGAAGCATGTGATTTTCATTGTGGGAATGAACAAGGTGTGCCCTGATGTGGACTCAGCTATGAAGCGCGCCAGAAATGTGGCAGCACCTGTTAATGCTCAGAGATTTAATCTCAGCACTCCTTGTGCCAAGACCGGTTCATGTATGAACTGCAAATCACCTGATACAATTTGCTGTCAGTTCCTTATCACCAGATATTCCCGCCACACAGGCCGAATTCACGTGATTATGGTAAATGATAATCTGGGATTCTAATTGAAAATCTTAAATTTTTATTAATTGTTAGCACTCGCCCTTGACGAGTGCTAATTTTGGTGTTATACCTATTTTATAAGGAAAGAGGCCTTGATTTATTACAGATTAATAGAGCCAAATCCTTGTATATACCAAGTAATACATATATGAATTTGAAAATGAGTTTGGAGGTGAGGATGTATGAATATCAATAAGTTCACACAGAAATCAATGGAAGCAGTGTCTGCATGTGAGAAGCTTGCATATGATTATGGCAATCAGGAAATAGAGCAGGAACATTTGATGCTTGCATTGCTTCAACAACAGGATGGCTTGATTCCAAGACTGATTGAGAAGATGGAAATCAATCTGGAACATTTCACAGAAAATGCAATAAAACGAGTGGAAGCCAGAGTGAAGGTATCTGGAGCAGGACAGGTGTATGTGGGCAAAGATTTGAATAATGTCCTCATACATGGAGAAGACGAAGCCAAGGTAATGGGGGATGAATATGTATCTGTTGAACATTTATTCCTTGCAATGCTAAAGAAACCGAATAAAGCCATGAAGGAGATGTTCAATGAATATGGGCTGACCAGAGATAGATTTTTGCAGGCTTTGTCAGAGGTAAGAGGAAATGTGCGTGTGACATCTGATAATCCTGAAGCTACATATGATACTTTGGAGAAGTATGGATATGATATGGTGGAGCGTGCGAGACAACAGAAGACAGACCCTGTAATAGGTAGAGACGCAGAGATAAGAAATGTTATTCGTATCCTATCCCGTAAGACCAAGAACAATCCAGTGCTTATTGGTGAACCTGGTGTAGGTAAGACTGCTGCAGTAGAAGGACTTGCTCAGCGAATCGTACGAGGGGACGTGCCAGAAGGCTTGAAGGACAAGAGATTATTTGCCCTGGATATGGGAGCACTTATTGCTGGTGCCAAATACAGAGGTGAGTTCGAGGAGAGACTGAAGGCGGTTCTTGATGAGATCAAGAATTCTGATGGAGAGATAATCCTATTTATTGATGAACTACATACTATAGTTGGAGCCGGTAAAACAGACGGGGCCATGGATGCAGGACAGCTGTTGAAGCCAATGCTTGCCCGGGGTGAATTGCATTGTATCGGCGCCACAACTTTGGATGAGTACAGAGAGTATATTGAGAAGGATGCTGCGCTAGAGAGACGATTCCAGCCTGTTATGGTTGATGAGCCAACAGTGGAAGATACCATATCAATTCTCAGAGGAATCAAGGATAGATATGAAGTATATCATGGTGTGAAGATTACTGATGGTGCTTTGGTGGCTGCAGCCACATTGTCCAACAGATATATATCAGACAGGTTCCTGCCGGACAAGGCAATTGATTTGGTAGATGAGGCCTGTGCTCTTATCAAGACTGAGCTGGATTCTATGCCTACTGAATTGGATGAATTAAATCGTAGGGTTATGCAGCTTGAGATTGAGGAAGCTGCCCTCAAAAAGGAAGAAGACCATCTCAGCAGAGAACGATTGGAGAATCTACAGCAGGAGCTGTCTGAGTTGAAGGCTGATTTGGCTACCAAGAAAGCTCAGTGGGATAATGAGAAGAATGCTGTTGGCAAGGTTTCTACTTTGAGAGAGGAGTTGGAACAGGCTAAGGCTGAATTGGAGCAGGCCAGACAGTCCTATGATTTGGAAAAGGCGGCAGAACTTCAATATGGCACAATTCCTAGATTGGAAGAGGAATTGGAACACCAGGAAGATGTACTGAAACAGAAGGATATCTCCATGGTTCATGAGTCAGTTACTGATGAGGAGATTGCCAGAATCATATCTCGTTGGACAGGAATACCTGTTGCTAAATTGAATGAGTCAGAGAGAAATAAGACTTTACATCTGGCGGATGAACTTCATAAGAGAGTTATCGGCCAGGATGAAGGTGTAACCAAGGTTACAGAAGCTATAATAAGAAGTAAGGCCGGAATCAAAGATCCGGCAAAGCCTATTGGATCATTTATGTTCTTAGGGCCTACTGGTGTAGGTAAGACAGAACTGGCCAAGACATTGGCAGAAGCTCTCTTTGATGATGAGAACAACATGGTGAGACTTGATATGAGTGAATATATGGAGAAATACTCAGTGTCTCGTCTTATTGGAGCGCCTCCAGGATATGTAGGATATGATGAGGGTGGTCAGTTGACTGAGGCAGTGCGTCGTAAGCCTTATTCAGTAGTACTGTTTGATGAGGTTGAGAAGGCTCATCCTGATGTGTTTAATGTGTTGTTGCAGGTTTTGGATGACGGTAGAATTACTGATTCCCAGGGCAGAACTGTGGATTTCAAGAATACAATCATTATTATGACAAGTAATTTGGGATCTTCTTACCTGTTGGATGGTATTGATGATAATGGCAATATCAAGCAAGAAGCGGAAGACATGGTTATGGCTGATTTAAGAAATTCATTCAGACCAGAGTTCCTTAATAGGTTGGATGAGATAATTATGTTCAAGCCTCTGACCAAGGACAACATAGGTGGAATCATTAAGCTTCTTATGGCAGATTTGAACAAGAGACTTGAAGACAAGGAAATCAAAGTAGAACTTTCTCCTGCGGCAGAAGAATATATTATAGAAAATGGTTATGAGCCTGCTTATGGTGCAAGACCTCTTCGAAGATTTATTCAGAAGCATGTGGAGACATTGGCTGCTAAATGCATACTTGCAGATGAGGTTTCATTACAGGATACCATTATGATTGATGTATCAGAAAATGGACTGTATGCCAAGGTGGTGCGAAGTTAATAAATAATTACACAAACAGAGAAATAAATGGACTCGTGAGGATTATTCGTCTTAGTCTTTGTGGAATTCCCACAATTGAGAAACTTTAAAATCTACAAATTCTACAAAGGAAAATGAGTCCAAAAATATTGAAAAGCCCCATAAATCAAAATATACTATTAAACATAAGTCTTAGGTGTTTATGGGTATGCTTAAGACAAATGGTTTCAGGTATATATGGGTAAGCCTGAAAACAGTGGTTTTGGGTATTTTATGGGGATGATTTAATATGAATACTGGAAGGAGTATCACGCTCGAAGAGATTGAGAAGGACGATGACATTACAATTCGAGCGTACAATGATGATTGTCAAATTGAATTAAAGGCTATTTATTCAGAAATTAATCCGAAGATAAAGGGTCAGATTGCGGCAGCAGCACATAGTGATAATTTTGTTCCTATTGAAATGGTAAATGTGCCAAATCGTAAGGATGCAGTTGTTTTGTTCGCAGATGCAAATTGTTCTTTGGAAGCGTTGATTAATCATAAGGGACAGTTATATAAATTTGAAAATGTAATTGTGCCAAGGGCCAAGATTGATAAGAAGGATACTATCCAGCTTATAATGGGAAATCATCCCGGCGTAAGATACAACAGACGAAATGCTTACCGGGTTCCATTAGGATTAGATGGGAAGCTTGTGTTGGATAAGGGTATGATGAATGTTATTATCCGGGACATAAGCGAAACAGGTGTAGGTATAATTGTTCCAAATGCTTTGGAGGTAGACAGAGGTCAGGATGTCAGAATTCAGTTTTCTGATTATATATATGTATTTGATCTTAAGTCTAGAATTGTTCGAGAGGAGAAGCTCAGCGATACTCATAAAGTGATTGGATTGGCTCTCTATCCTATGAAAAGCAATAATGTGGAGAGATATATTGCTAAGAAGCAGGTGGAGAAACAGGTGAATAGTGCAGCGGCCAAGGCATAGGGCTGAACACAGGTAATTGACATATGGGGTTAGTTGATTACAGATAATAGCAAGACGGTGGTCACTGCCTTGCTATTTTTTTGCTTTGTTAAATTGCAGGGTGAGATGCATTTTGCAGGCGAAAAGCGAGAAAAACGAGCCAAAATGCAGGAAATGAATCTTAAAAATTCATTATTCCCCAAGATAAGGCTTAAATACGTTTATAAAATAGTCAAAATGCATAATTCATTTTTACAAAATTCATTATATAATAGAAAAGGATGTTTTAGATGTACTCCTGTACATATTAAAACAGCAAAGAGGTAAGACTTATGGATCTATTCGATTACATGAGACAAGAGAATAAGAAGAAAGAATCTCCATTGGCTTCCAGGCTTAGACCTAGAACATTGGATGAGGTTGTAGGACAACAGCATATTATTGGTAAGGACAAATTGCTTTATAGAGCAATTATGGCAGATAAGCTGAGTTCTATTATTTTCTACGGCCCTCCGGGAACAGGCAAGACTACATTGGCTCAGGTTATAGCCAATACCACCAGTGCCAAGTTTACTTCCATTAATGCTACAGCGGCAGGAAAGAAGGATATGGAGGAAGTGGTAAGTGCAGCTAAGGATAATATGGGAATGTATGGTCAGAAGACCATATTATTTATAGATGAGATTCATCGTTTTAACAAAGGGCAGCAGGATTACTTGCTTCCATTTGTGGAGGACGGAACTATTATCCTCATTGGAGCCACAACAGAGAATCCTTATTTTGAGGTAAATGGAGCTCTCTTGTCCAGATCAATTATTTTTGAACTGAAGTCACTGACTCAGGAGGATATCAAGACACTTTTGCTTCGAGCTTTGTCAGATAAGGACAGAGGACTTGGAGCCTACGAGGCTACTATTGATGATGACGCCCTGGACTTCTTGAGCGATGTGGCAAATGGTGATGCCAGAGCGGCTTTGACAGCTATTGAACTTGGAGTGTTGACCACGGCTCCTGATGAGACTGGTCATATACATATAACCCTTGATGTGGCAAGTGAGTGTATACAGCGCCGTGTTGTGAAATATGACAAGAGCGGTGATAACCACTACGATACCATATCAGCATTTATCAAGAGCATGCGAGGATCTGATCCGGATGCGGCTATTTATTATCTGGCCCGAATGTTATATGCAGGGAAGATATTAAATTTATCGCCCGCCGAATTATGATATGCGCTGCAGAGGATGTGGGTATGGCAGATCCAATGGCTCTGACAGTGGCAACTTCAGCTGCACAGGCGGTTGAGAGAATTGGTATGCCGGAGAGTCAGATTATATTGGCGGAGGCAGTCAACTATGTAGCTACTGCACCGAAGTCCAATGCTTCATATCTGTCCATTGCGGCGGCAATGAATACAGTTGCTTCCACAGTGACAGAACCGATTCCAACACATTTGCAGGATGCTCATTATAAATCAGCAGGTAAGTTGGGACATGGAGTGGGATATCAATATGCACATGATTATCCTAACCATTATGTAAAACAACAATATTTACCAGATTCTCTGGTTGGAAGTACATTTTACAATCCTACCAACATGGGATATGAGGAGAAACTGCGTAAGTATATGGAACAGATTCGCCGGGAGGCAGAATAATACAGTTTACGACAAGGGCGAAGCCTTGTTGAAGTATATAAGCTAAATAAAAGAACGAGAAAAGGAGAAAGAGAAGATGCAGTCATATGCGACAATGTCAAAGGAAGAATTACAGCAGGAATTTGAGAATGTAAAGAAGATTTACAAAGAGTATCAGGGCAAAGGCTTAAAGCTGGACATGTCTAGAGGTAAGCCATCTCCACAGCAGTTGGACTTGGGTATGGAAATGCTTGATGTAATTAATTCAAGCTCTGACATGAAATCTGAAAACGGAACTGATACAAGAAACTATGGTTTGCTTGATGGTATACCTGAGACAAAGCGCCTTATGGCTGAAATCATGGAGGTTTCTCCTGAAAATGTAATGATATTTGGTAACTCAAGTCTGAACACTATGTTTGACATGGTAGCCCGTTCTATGATTTTCGGTGTGTGCGGAGAGACACCATGGTGCAAGCTTGATAAGGTGAAATGGTTATGCCCAGTTCCTGGATATGACAGACATTTTGCTGTTACAGAACATTTTGGTATTGAGATGATAAATGTGCCAATGTCTGAGGATGGTCCTGATATGGATATGGTGGAGGAACTTGTAGCTTCTGACCCAGCAATCAAGGGTATCTGGTGCGTGCCAAAGTATTCTAATCCACAGGGTGTTGTATATTCAGATGAGACTGTTCGCAGAATGGCCAACTTGAAGCCAGCTGCCAAGGATTTCAGAATATATTGGGACAACGCTTACATCGTACATCATCTCTACGGCGAGAAGATGGGACAGATTTTAAATATTATTGATGAGTGTGAGAAGGCTGGAAATCCAGATATGGTTTATGAGTTCGCTTCTACTTCCAAGATTTCTCTTGCAGGTTCTGGAATTGCTGCAATTGCTTCTTCTAAGAAGAACTTGGATGACATGAAGAGAACAGTTACAATTCAGACTATCGGATTTGACAAGGTAAATATGCTTCGTCATGCCAGATATTTCAAGAATGCCCAGGGTGTACTTGAGCATATGGAGAAGCATGCAGATATTTTGCGTCCAAGATTCGAATTGGTTCTTGAGACACTTGATAGAGAACTTGCTGGTCGTGGTGCTGGAGAATGGATTAAGCCAAAGGGTGGATACTTCATTACATATGTAACTTTGGATGGATGTGCAACTGAGGTTATCAGATTGGCGAAGGAAGCTGGAGTGGTAATGACAGGGGCAGGAGCACCTTTCCCATATCACAAGGATCCACATGATTCTACAATTAGAATTGCGCCTTCTTATCCAAGTCTTGAAGAGTTAAAGGATGCTGCAGAAATCTTTACAGTATGTGTAAGATACGCTACATTAGAGAAATTGCTTAATGCATAATAGTCTGTGGTGAGATGATTACGAAATAACTATGGTTTCATGCCATAGTTATTTTTGTATAAAGTTGTGATACAATGTGGTAGAAGTTTGAATTCATATGCATATCAGTTTTGACAGATTTGGAATAGTACTTGTATGCATATAGGTTGTGATAGAAGTTATATGGGAGAGAAGAAATGAAGACAATAAGTTTTATAGGTTGTGGAAATATGGGAAGTGCAATTGTAGGAGGAATCCTGCAGGCTGGTATTGCTGACAAGGAACATGTGATAGCATCGGTTCACAGTGAAGCTTCCAAAGATAGAGTGGAAAGGGACCTTGGTATCAAAGCTACTTTAAGCAATGTGGAAGTAGCTGAGAAGGCAGACATTTTGTTTCTGGCAGTGAAGCCAAATATGTTCGCACAGGTTATTCCGGAAATTAAGGGTGTGGTGTCTGAAGATACAATAATTGTGTCAATTGCTGCAGGCCAGACTATTGCTGGAATTCAGGAAGCTTTTGGCAGAGATATTAAGCTGGTGCGTTCTATGCCAAATACTCCTGCTCTTGTGGGAGAAGCCATGAGCGCTGTTGTGGCAAATGAGCATATATGTGAAGCTGATCTGGCTACTGTTATGGAAATATTTGAAAGCTTCGGAGAGGCTGAAGTTGTTTCTGAGAAGCTTATGGATGCAGTGGTTGGAGTTAGCGGTTCTTCTCCTGCATATGTATATATGTTTATTGAAGCTATGGCAGATGCTGCAGTTGCAGATGGTATGCCTAGAGCTCAGGCATATAAATTTGCTGCACAGTCAGTTCTTGGCTCTGCCAAGATGGTGCTTGAGACAGGTAAACATCCTGGTGAGTTAAAGGATGCTGTATGTTCTCCGGGAGGAACTACAATTGAGGCTGTGGCCAAGTTGGAAGAGCTGGGCTTCAGAGGCACTGTAATGGCTGGACAGAAAGCCTGCTCAGATAAATCGAGAGAAATGAGTAAGGGATAATTGTATGAAATATTATATTTCAGATTGCCATTTCTTCCATAAGAGTCTGAACCATAGTATGGACAACCGTGGATTTGCTACGGTGGAAGAAATGAATGAATACATGATTGAAAAATGGAATGCCAAAGTCAGAAACAAGGACGAGGTATTTATACTGGGGGATTTGTCTTATGGAAATGCTGAGGAGACCAATTGGCTTTTAGATAGGTTAAATGGTAAGCTACATTTAATAGAAGGAAATCATGACGGCAGATACCTCAACAGAGGCGGATTTGACAGAAATCGTTTTAAATGGGTTAAGGCATATGCGGAGACTCATGATAATGGATACAAGGTGGTTATGTGCCATTATCCAATTGTATGTTATAGCGGGCAGTATATTATGAACAAGGAAGGCCAGCCCAAGACCTATATGCTCTATGGACATGTGCATGACACCCATGATGAACAGCTTGTTCGACAGTTTCAAACTATTACACGAGATACAGTCGTACAGAACCGTGAGGGACAGGATGTACATTTACAGAGCAATATGATCAACTGCTTCTGCATGTATTCTGACTATGAACCACTGAGCTTAGAAGAGTGGATTGACCTGTATAATAACCAGGTTTTTACAAAATAACGAAACATAGAATAAATATTTGGTTGATTTAACATAGCATGAATTTTAAACCTCTCTTATAATTGCAACATAAAGCAATTGAAATAGGGAGGTTTTTTCATGGCTAATATTACATTAAAAAACATTTGTAAAACATATCCAAACGGCGCAGAGGCTGTAAAGGATTTCAATCTTGATATTAAGGATAAGGAGTTCATCATCTTCGTTGGACCTTCAGGATGTGGTAAGTCTACTACACTTAGAATGATTGCTGGTCTTGAAGATATTACAGCTGGTGAGCTTACAATCGACGGCAAGGTAATGAATGATGTGGAGCCAAAGGATAGAGATATCGCAATGGTATTCCAGAACTACGCATTGTATCCACATATGACAGTATTTGATAACATGGCATTTGCATTGAAGCTTCGTAAGGTTCCTGCAGATGTAATCAAGGAAAAAGTTGAGCATGCAGCTAAGGTATTGAATCTTACAGAGTATTTACAGCGTAAGCCAAAGGCTTTGTCAGGTGGACAGAGACAGAGAGTTGCAATGGGACGTGCAATCGTTCGTGAGCCAAAGGTGTTCCTTATGGATGAGCCACTTTCTAACCTTGATGCTAAGCTTCGTGTTCAGATGAGAACAGAGATTTCTAAATTACATGATGATTTAGGAGCTACAATCATCTACGTTACACATGATCAGACAGAGGCTATGACTCTTGGAACTAGAATCGTTGTTATGAAGGACGGTGTTGCACAGCAGATTGATACACCTCAGAACTTATATAACAAGCCATGCAACCAGTTCGTTGCTGGATTTATTGGATCACCACAGATGAACTTCATCGATGCGGTTATCAAGAAGGTTGGAGACAAGGTATATGCTTCAATCGATGGTGGTAAGACTGATTTATTAATCCCAGCTGCCAAGGCAAAGACTCTTATTGAGAAGGGATATGAAGGCAAGACAGTTGTATTTGGTATTCGCCCAGAGGATATCAATGATTCACAGATGTTTATTGAAACAGCACAGGAGTGCAAGTTTGATGCAAAGATAAATGTATATGAGCTTCTTGGTGCTGAAGTATTTTTATACTTCGATTATGCAGGTGCCAAGGTTACAGCTAGAGTTGATCCTCGTACAACAGCTAGAACAGGTGATACAGTTACATTTGCATTTGATATGGAGAAGTCTCACTTCTTCGACAAAGAGACAGAGATGACAATTACAAACTAGTAACTCTTTTTCTACCCTTTTTCCACCGGATTTCTATATGGAGTCCGGTGGTTTTTTTGTGTAAGAGGAGCAATATATTAATTATAAAAGCTGAAAATAAATGCAGTGATAAATCTGTGTGAAATTGACTATAAATCTGCATTTAGCTAAAATAATAGAGTTAGCGGGGGTAAAACATATGGACATAAAAACAGATATAAAACAGACTTTAGAAGAACTGAATAATGCTACTGGAATTACATTTTCCATGGATACAGATATGTCCGAGGAGGAGACTTTGGAGAAACTGAAACTTCTCCTGAATCGATATAAGGGCATGACCAATTCCAAGGATGATTTCTATATTAAATTATTCGAGGGTAAGCTCAATGAGACGGAGATTGCTGATGGCACCAGGAAGTTCCACTTAAGCGATGTGGGTTATAAGACTGTATTCATGCTGGACTTCAAGGATACTTATACAGATATGGATATAACAATTATCACATCTCTGTTCTATCCATCTCCAGTGGATGTGGTTAGAGTGGATGACAGGACTCTGTGCGTCATTCAATACAGTCAGTTGAAGCCATCCAGAAAGAATACAGAATCAACAGCTTATGAGATGCTTGATATGATTGAGACTCAGTCTATGAATCCGGTTAGAATATCATACGACGAAGCTTTTGAAAATTATGAAGAGGCTCCAGATATTTATAAACATCTGCAGCTTATTAGAAAAGTTGGTCAAATATTTTGCAGTGATAAATATGTATATGGGTATTATCAGATGGGACTGGAGAAGATATTATACTTGACAGACACAGATATTCTTACAGATTATTGCTTTGAAAATATGCCGGATGCTGACTTTAATGAGCTTGATACAGAGACCATTAATACTATTAAAACATTCTTGGAGTCGGACCTTAGTATAGCTGAGACAGCCAGAAAATTGTATTTACATAGAAATACGCTGGTATATAGATTGGACAAATTCCAGAAGGATACAGGACTTGATGTGAGAAAATTTCAGGATGCATTCAAGTGCCACATGGGATTTCTCATTAATAAGCTTATGTAGATGACCTGTAACATAGAGGGATACAGCGGCTGCTTTGTGAAATGATTTGTGCTATAAGTGGTTAATTATAATAGATGAAAAAAGAGAAAAGAGGATACTAGATCATGAAGATGGAGAACAAAAGAGAAGCTCAGGAGAGAAGAGCGGCAGAGAGAAAGAAAAAGGAAAGAGAAGCATTGCTTAGAAGAATCGCAATTATTGCTGTCATAGTGGCAGCTGTTGTGGGACTTGTAGGATATGGAGTGTATGACAGCAAGCACAATAATTCAGCTAATGAGGCTACACAGCAATCATCAACTGATGCATCTACATCGGTATCAGATGATACAGCATCTTCAAGTGCTGCATCAACAACTCTCAATACTGATACTTCCCTTGAGGTAGCAGATGGAGATACAGTAAATATTCATTATGTGGGATCTGTAGATGGAGTTGAATTCCAGGGTGGTACAGGTGATTATGACCTGGAAATCGGTTCGGGAACATTTATCCCGGGATTCGAAGAGCAGTTAGTTGGTGCTCATGTGGGAGATATAGTGGATGTTAAGGTAACCTTCCCAGAAGGATATAGAGATTCAGCAGATGCTGAGGGCAATAAGATGGTATTGTCAGGAGCAGATGCAGTATTTACAGTTACAATTAACGGAATCTATAAATAAGATATAGATATGTTAATAAATAGGTATATATTAGTTGTGGATATATATTGAAGTATGGGATTTGTTGATTTAAGTATTTATAAGAAAGGATGATTAGATGCAACAGATAACTTTGGGAAGCACAGGAATTGCTGTGCCACAGAATGGTTTTGGAGCTCTTCCTGTTCAGCGAGTGGATTTTGATACAGCAAAAGAAATCCTTCGAGCTGCATATGATGGTGGCATGAGATTCTTTGATACAGCTAGAGCGTATAGTGATAGTGAAGAGAAGATTGGATATGCAATATCAGATATTAGAGATGATATATATATAGCTACCAAGACCGCTGCCAAAAATGTAGAGGGATTCTGGAAAGATTTGGAGACATCCCTTACTAATATGAAGACAGATCATGTGGATATCTATCAGTTCCATCAGGCAGAAATGGTATATAAACCTGGAGATGGAACGGGTATGTATGAGGCCATGCTTGAAGCCAAGGCAGCAGGCAAAATCAGACATATTGGTATTACAACCCATAGATTAGGTGTGGCTCAGGAAGCCATTGAGTCAGGTCTGTATGAGACTTTGCAGTATCCTTTCTCATATATTTCATCAGATAAAGAAATTGCATTGGTTCAGGCTTGCAAGGAACACAACATGGGCTTCATTGCCATGAAGGGATTGGCAGGAGGGCTTCTGAATAATCCACAGGCTTGTATGGCTTTCATGTCACAGTTCGACAATGTGATTCCTATCTGGGGTGTTCAGAAAATGACGGAGCTTCAGGACTGGTTGACATTTATGGACAATCCTGTGTCAATGAATGAAGAGATAGAATCATTTATCCAGCAGGAGAGAGAGGAGTTAGTAGGAGAATTCTGTAGAGGATGCGGTTACTGCGAACCATGTCCTGCGGGGATTATGATTCACCAGTGCGCCAGAATATCTCTGATGCTTCGTAGAGCTCCTTCGGATGCATGGCTGGCAGAACCTATGCAGGAGGAAATGCGCAAGATTGAGGGGTGCTTAAATTGCGGCGCTTGTAAGAGCAAGTGCCCATATCAGTTGGATACACCAAACTTGTTGAAGAAGAATTATGAAGATTATAAGCGAGTACTAGCCGGTGAGGTTAGTGTGAAGTAGGAGGACAATATGATTAATCCAGCAACAATGGCCAAAATGATAAATGCCAAGAATACTTTCGAGAGAAATCATCCAAAGTTTGTTCAGTTTATCAAAGTGGTATTTTCAAGACCTGTTGAGGAGGGTACAGTATTTGAAATTACTGTAACCAAGCCAGGAGAGGAACCGATAACAACAAACTTCAAAGCGTTGCAGTCAGATTTGGATTTGATGAATTCTTTGAAGGATTTACAGATGTAATGGTGGTTATATGCAATATAGATTAGATAAATATGGAAATAAGATATCAGCACTTGGATTTGGTTGTATGAGATTTACCCAGTCAGGGGGCAAGATTGATTTGGACAAAGCGGAGAAGGAAATCATGGCTGCCTACAATGCTGGGGTAAATTATTATGATACGGCTTATATTTACAACGGTAGTGAGGTGGCATTAGGCGAGATTCTTGCCAGAAATAATATCCGCAAAAAGGTAAATATTGCAACCAAGTTGCCACATTATCTGGTGAAGAAGTCAGATAGCATAGAAGAATATTTTACAGAGCAGCTCACCAGGCTTCAGACAGATTACGTGGATTATTATCTTATGCATATGCTTACCGATATCGCTACCTGGAATCGTATGGTTGATCTGGGTATAAAGGAGTGGATTGCTGAGAAGAAAGCCAGTGGAGCTATTAAACAGATTGGTTTCTCTTATCATGGCAACTCCGATATGTTTATTAAGCTTATTGATGCTTATGACTGGGACTTCTGCCAGATTCAATATAATTACATGGATGAGCATTCTCAGGCAGGTCGCACAGGTTTGCAATATGCTGCATCCAAAGGAATTCCTGTAGTCATAATGGAACCCCTCAGAGGTGGTAAGCTTGCCAACATACCTGAGTCAGCTGCCAAAATTATGTCGGAATATCCTGTACAAAAGACTGCTCCAGCATGGGCATTTAGCTGGTTGTGGAATCAGCCTGAAGTGACCTGTGTCTTGTCTGGTATGAACTCTCTGGAGATGGTTGAGGAAAATGTGCAGACTGCTTCGGAGGTTGAACCTGGAAGATTAAGTGATGCAGATCTGAAGATGATAAATCGAGTTCTCTTGGAGATTAATAAGCGTACCAAGGTAGGCTGTACAGGGTGTAGATATTGTATGCCATGTCCTCAGGGCGTGGATATACCTGGAAGTTTTGCTGCATATAATCGCAAGTACAGCGAGGGTTATATAGCAGCTGAGAAGGAGTATCTCATGACAACTGCACTTAGAGCTGATGCGACTTGTGCCAGCAAGTGTATAGGCTGTGGAAAATGTGAGAAGCATTGTCCTCAGCATATTGAGATTAGGAAAGAGCTGAAAAATGTTAGAAAGTCTTTGGAAGGACCTGTCTATCACATTGCGAGATGGGTGATTCTGAAGATGCGTATGTATTAACTATATTGATGTATATATTGGGGGCAATAAAATATACTAACTGGAAAGATAGGAATATATTATGCAACTCTATATTGTAAGACATGGTCAGACAGACTGGAATAAAGTCAGAAAACTACAAGGTCTGACAGATATTCAATTAAATGAAAATGGTAGACAGGTAGCCATCGATTTAGGAGACAAATTAGAACAAGAGGGTGTGACTTTCGATGAAATATTTTCCTCACCCCTAATAAGAGCATACGAGACAGCCTGCCTCATTCGTGGCAGACAGAATGTGCCAATTACAAGAGATGAGCGAATTCGAGAGATTTCCTTTGGAGTGTCAGAGGGAATGGATTACGAGACCTGGATGAGGGAGGATAATCCTCAGCGGGCTTTCTTTACGGAACCTCATAAGTACATACCACCACAGGATGGTGAGACAATTGAGGAGGTTCAGGCCAGAGGACGAGAATTTCTCCAGCAGGTTATTGAACCTCTATATGGACAGGCTGAGAGAGTGATGATTGTAGCTCATGGAGCCATGAACAAAGGTCTTATGTGTTATCTTGAAAATAATGATGTAGAACATTTCTGGGGAGATGGTCTGCAAAATAATTGTGAGGCTTCCATTTTCGAATATGATGGACAGGTATGGACTAAGCTAAAATAAAGAAATATAGTCTAATTATAGAATGAATTCTGAATATAGAATAAGGCCTGAAATAAACTGAAATATAAATTTAAAAATTAAATGTTGACATATCAAAATAGATTGTGTACAATTCAATTATAAACAAGTTGTACACAATTTAATTTCGTTCAAACGAATAGGAGGTATGTATATGAATATTTATGATTTCACAGTAAAGGCTATGGATGGAAGCGATGTAGATCTCTCTCAGTATAGAGGAAAGGTTACATTGGTTGTTAATACTGCAACAGGATGTGGATTCACACCACAGTATAAGGATTTGCAGGAAATATATGATGAGCTCAAGGATAAGGGATTTGATATTTTAGATTTCCCTTGCAATCAGTTTGCTGATCAGGCTCCTGGAACAGATGATGAGATTCATACTTTTTGTACAGGACGTTTTGGAATTACATTTCCACAGTTTGCCAAGATTGATGTAAACGGTGAAAATGCAGATCCACTTTGGAAGTATATTACTTCAAATACCAAGTTCGAAGGATTTGACGGCCCAGCAAAGCTTATGCTTTCTCCAATCGTTAAGAAAATGGACAAAGATTACAAGAATAATGGTAATATTAAATGGAACTTTACAAAGTTCTTAGTTGATAAGGAAGGAAATATTGTAGCGCGCTTCGAGCCTACAAAGGACATGAAGGAAGTAAGAGAAGCGATTGTTGCATTATTGTAGGAATGAATTATGGCAGATAAATATCAATGTCTAAAATTGGATAATCAGTTATGCTTTCCGCTTTACGCGGTTTCAAAAGAAATTGTTCGTAAGTACAAACCTTTTTTGGATGAGGTTGACTTGACCTACACACAATATATCGTCATGATGGTGGTTTGGGAAGACGAAAAGGTAAGTGTCAAAGAGATGGGCAAGAAATTGTTTCTGGATTCCGGCACATTGACTCCTGTTTTGAAAACTCTGGAGAAGAAGGGCTTAATTGAGAGAACCAGATCCAAAGAAGATGAGAGAAATCTTATTGTGACATTGACCCCATCCGGCAAGGCTTTGAAAGACAAAGCTGTGGATATTCCAGCCAAAATGGGAGGCTGCTTAAACATATCACCAGATGATGCCATGGAGCTTCATATTATTTTACATAGAATTATGGAGACTTTATAATTACCAAATTAGAATTGTAATTGCCAGTTTACCCTTGCGAGTTTCGCTTGGGTCGCTGGCAATTTTGCATTTACCGAAACCTCTGACATTTATGGTGTCGCCGACTTTTACGGACTGGGCATTGTTCTCCGCTAATCTACCGTTTATAAATACATTTTGCCCTCTGAACAAATCTATTGAAGCACTTCTTGACAGGTTATATACTTTGGAAATGACGGCGTCAGCTCTGAGAGACATAACCTGTATAGTCTTGGAGTCGGGATTATCAACACCGAAGTCTCCCAACATTTTCTCGTAAGCAACTGAGTCATATATATCTATCAAATCGCATTTTACAGTAGTATGTTTTATGCGATTTAGATTCTCTATTATATATTCGGAAATATTTTCCAGACAGAATATGTAGGCGCGATTGCCGCATACTTTAATATCCCCAATGGTATTTCGATTAATTCCCAGATTCATAAGGGCACCAAGGAAATCTCTATGAGTCAGATTGTCTGCAAATTTCTCAATAAGGGGAGAGGCCTGCACACACTGGATTGGGAAGTTTTGGGTATAACCAAATTCCTCTTCGCTTCCGAAACGGATGATACATCTGTCTGCCATTTCATATCCACCGTAAATCTTTACACCTGCGAAATGCAATTCTTTCTCCAACTTGTAATACTCAGCCAATTCAGGCATACCGCAGAATTCTGTGAAGGTATAGCAACTGCTGTTGTAGCTGCGATTGGCCAGTTCTGATAATCTATTATGAAATTGTTGTATTTCTTTTTCATTGTCCAGACTCATAGTGTTTCTCCTGATTATGTGAAATAAATCAATTTACCTGCATATTATACATTATTTTACTTTGATAAAAATGAAAATGATAGAGAAATAAAATGAAAAATGAATGCGGAAAAATAAGAGAAGAGTTATTGACAATGAATGAACATATGAATATAATTACATATGTACAGATGACGTAGGGAGGATGTGTATGGAACAAAACATTGAATTTTTGGCGGCGGAAGAACATCAAGTTAGACAGGTTATGGAAAATATGCCTGGTGAAGAGGAATTGATTGATTTATCGGAACTGTTTAGAGTCTTTGGTGATTCTTCCCGAATCAAAATATTATACGCTTTGATGGATCACAATATGTGCGTGACTGACATTGCGCAGATGTTGCAGATGAATCAGTCAGCTGTCAGCCATCAGTTGAGAATTCTCAAGGATGCCAAGCTGGTGAAATATAAGCGTGAGGGCAAAACTATTTTCTATAGCCTAGACGATGACCATGTGAAGATGATCTTGAATCTTGGAATGGAACATATATCAGAGAACAAGTAGGAGGAACATATTATGAAGAAGACATACGATATTGAAGTTGATTGCGCAAACTGTGCAGCCAAGATGGAGGAAGCAGTGAAGAATACTCCTGGAGTAGCAAATGCTACAATCAGTTTTATGACATTGAAGTTGAAGGTTGAATTTGAAGATGGAGCAGATGTGGATGCTGTAATGTCTGAGGCTTTGAAGAACTGCAAGACAGTAGAGGATGATTGCGAAATCTTTTTGTAAGAGGTGCCTATGAACAAGAAGCAGAAGAATGTACTAATCAGAATAATTATTTCATTGGTGCTACTTGTAGGAATTGTGGTAGTAGACCATAGTCTCCGGCTTAATAAATGGATTCTGTGTATCTTGTATCTGATTCCATATCTTGTTATCGGATATGATATCTTGAAGAAAGCCTGGAAGGGCATCTTGAAGAAGCAGGTATTTGATGAGAACTTCCTTATGGCAGTGGCAACAGTAGGTGCATTTGCCCTGGGAGAATTTACAGAGGCTGCAGCTGTAATGCTGTTTTATCAGATAGGAGAACTATTCCAGTCCATGGCAGTTGGCAAGAGCCGCAAGAATATTGCAGCTCTTATGGATATAAGACCTGATTATGCCAATGTGCGAGTAGATGGACAGATAGAGCAGGTGGATCCTGATGATGTGGAAATCGGAACAGTGATTGTGGTGAATCCTGGAGAAAAAGTGCCTATTGATGGCGTGGTATGCGTGGGAGAATCCACTCTTGATACCAGTGCGTTGACAGGAGAGTCTGTGCCGAGAAATGTGAGAGTGGATGACGAGATAATCAGTGGTTGTATCAATATGACAGGTCAGATTGAGATTAGAACCACCAAGGAGTTTGATGAATCCACTGTATCCAAGATTTTGGATTTGGTTGAGAACTCCGCCATGAAGAAGGCCAAGACGGAGAACTTTATTACCAGGTTTGCCAGATATTATACACCTGTTGTGTGTTATAGTGCTTTGGCTTTGGCCATTGTGCCTCCTGTGATTCAGTTGATTATGGGCCTTGAGGCAACCTGGGGTACCTGGATAATAAGAGCTTTGACATTTCTTGTAATAAGTTGTCCTTGTGCTTTGGTTATATCCATACCTCTTAGTTTCTTCGGAGGAATTGGATGCGCTTCATCCAATGGAATTCTGGTAAAGGGTTCTAACTATTTGGAAGCTTTGGCAGATGCTAAGTATATGGTATTCGACAAGACAGGAACTCTGACTGAAGGTGTATTTGAGGTGACAGGTATATATCCTGAAGGTGATATTACTGAAGAGAGACTTCTGGAGCTGGCCTCATATGCTGAGATTGGATCAGCTCATCCTATAAGCATAAGTTTGAGAAATGCTTATATGACCCAGGCTGGAATTGAATCCATGGATGAGACTCGTGTGTCTGGTATTGAAGCTGTTGCCGGTCAGGGAGTTAGGGCTTCGGTATCTGGTGCAGAGGTAGCAGTTGGCAACAAGCTTCTCATGGAGTCAGCTGGCATTGTAATAAGCAGTGAACATCTAGAAGGAACAGTATGCTATGTATCAGAGAATGGTACATATGCAGGTTGTATTGTTATCTCTGATGTAATTAAATCAGAGGCAGAAAAAGCTCTGAAACAATTGAAGGCCAATGGTATCAAGAGTAATATTATGCTCACAGGTGACTCAGAGTCTGTAGCTAGAAATGTGGCATCTAAGCTGGGAATTGATGAAGTTCACTTTGAATTATTGCCAGGTGATAAGGTGGATGCCATGGAGAAGATTATAAACCACAAGGAACCTCAGGAGAAGGTGGCCTTTGTGGGAGATGGAATCAATGATGCACCGGTTCTGTCTAGGGCAGATATAGGAATTGCCATGGGAGCCATGGGCAGTGATGCAGCAATTGAGGCTGCGGATATTGTGCTGATGGATGACAATCCTGCCAAGATTTCCCTTGCAATGAAGATATCTAGAAAGACTTTGAAGATAGTGAAGGAAAATATTGTATTTGCCATAGGAGTGAAATTGGTTTGCCTATTGCTGGCAGCTCTTGGTTTGGCGAATATGTGGTTAGCAATTTTTGCAGATGTGGGTGTTATGATTTTAGCTGTCATAAATGCTACTCGAGCTTTGAAAATAAGGCTATAGAATTACAAGATAAATACAAGAGAAATATTTATAAATAAGTCCCTTTATGATACAATTTTGCTATGATTGATTGTATCATGAGGGGATTTTTCTCATTTGTGGAGGAAATATGAAAAATAGCTTAAAAAATAAATTTATCTTAATTACAATTCTATCTTTTACTGTTCTTATGATTGTTGTAGGAGTAGTGGGATATACAACAGTATATAAGTTTGTGTCTGAACAGGAAGAAGAAGACATGCGCAAATTAGTGAAGATGACTATGGCGGAATATGACAGAATATATCCTGGAGAGTATGGCATACAGCTTAACGAGGGTGGATCTTATATTGTATACAAGGGCAAAGCGGACATAAGCGATGATTATGAATTATTAAATGCTATCAAGGATAATTTCGGTTATGATATTTCTCTGTTTTGCAAGAATGTAAGAGTTCTCACTACTTTCGAGGATGAAAATGGCGATAAGCTTATAACAACCAAGGCCGCAACTGCTGTGGACAAGGATGTTGTAGATGGAGGCAAGGCTCATTTCTATAGCAATGTCAAAATAGGAGATGAGAATTATTTCGCATATTATGAACCTATAATTTTAAAGGATGGCACTGTATATGGCATGATTGGTGTATGTTGTCCTGCGACAACCGTTCATGATGGTGTCATCGGAGCTATAAGTCCTTTGGCTGGAATATGTGCAATTACAGCAATTTTCTTCTGTGCTATTTCTATTAGATTCAGCAAGGCTATCATCCGTAGATTTACTGCTTTGAGTAAGTTTATGAGAAGTGTGGCAAATGGTAATTTCATGACTCCAGTGGATCCGGTTTTGAATTCTGATGATGAGCTTGGCGAGGTCTGCAAGGATGCTCGCAGAATGCAGAGAAATATTCAGGTGTTAGTGGAAATTGATACATTGACCAAGTTGAATAACAGACGCTATGGTGGCAATAGGCTGAAAACCATAATGAAAAAGGGAGAGGACTCCGGAATGCCATTTTGCGTATGTATAGGAGACATCGATTTCTTTAAAAAGGTAAATGATACATATGGTCATGATGCCGGTGATGAAGTACTTAAGTCAGTGGCTGGTGTATTAAATGCCAGCATGAAGGGCAAGGGCTTCGTGGCAAGATGGGGCGGAGAAGAATTCCTGATAGTATATGAGATGGCAGACCTTATGCCTTCTGTGGAAGCCTTGAATGACATGCTTCAGAAGGTGAGAGATTTAGAGATAGTTAGCGGCGGCACTACCATCAAGGTGACAATGAGTTTCGGCATTATACAAGGCCAGACTGGTTGGACTGAGGATATGCTTCTCAAAGCCGCTGATGATAACCTCTATTATGCCAAGACTCATGGTCGTAATCAGGTATATTACGGTCAGGAAGAATAAGCAGTGACTTGTAATAGTCAGCTGATAGATATTTATTGAAAAGAGATTTATGTGATGATTGACAGAAAGAAAGTACTAGATGAGTTTGCAAGATATACCAATGAGTATGATGCTGCAAATCCCAAGATTAAATTGAAAATAGATCATACATACAGAGTGGCTTCTCTCTGTGAGAGAATTGCCAGAAGTATAGACTTGTCTGATGAGGATGTGGATTTGGCCTGGTGCAGTGGAATGCTTCATGACATAGGTCGATTTGAACAGCTTAGAAGATATAATACCTTTGTGGACAGTAAATCCATAGATCATGCCAGATTTGGAATTGAATTATTATATGGACCTGACAGATTGCTTGATAGATTTTTCCATAATACAGACGACGAGGAATTCTTTCATTTATTATATACAGCAATTTATTATCACAGCGACTATAGATTGCCAGAGGATTTAAATGAGAGAGAGGTTATGTTTGCAAATATTTTAAGAGACGCAGACAAGGTGGATATTTTTAGGGTAAATATTGATACTCCTCTTGAGGATATATACAATGTCACCACTGAGGAATTAATGAATTCAGAGGTGTCATCTGAGGTTATGGAGGCTTTTCGCGAAGAGCATGCGATTCTTAGAGAATTGAAGCATACAGCAGTTGATAATATTGTAGGTCATATGGCGCTGTTCTTTGAGTTGGTATATCCATATAGTCTGGATGCAACAAGAAGTCAGGGATATTACGATCAGTTGTTGGGATTTACTTCAGAAAATAATAAGACAAATCAGCAATTAGAAGAGATTCGGGGAGTAGTAAATGGGTTTTATCAGAGAAAAAGACAATAAATTTTTTAATGATTTCTACAGGAGGTCCCTAATATATATTATTATTGCGTGGATCTTTGTTATATCAAGTATCCTATATGTCGCATCCTTTATGAGTTTGCCTATGAGCGATGGCAAGGAGATTATGGATGCCCCATTGGTGGGTGTATATGAACTGGATGGAAACGGGGAGATGATTCCATTTGACAATCTGAAAAGCATTGATATTGGAGAGGCATCTTCCGTTCGCGTAGTAGGACATTTCACAGAGGATATACCTGCAGGGCACAGAGTGTTTCTATATATGTATAGGGAGATAATCAAAGTTTCTGTAAATGGCAGGATTGTATTTGATAATTCTAATGACTATAGGCCCAGATGGGATTTCTTTGGCAATAATGGCGTCAAAACTACAGATTTAGTAGACATAACCATTTCAAAAGTTCCTGGTGAAGAATACGCAGGAGTTGTTTCGGATTCATTACATAAATTGTGTGTGGGAACCCGATATGGTCTGGTCAGTGATAGGGTAAAAGCGAATATTGGAAGTATAACGGTATGTCTTATACTGTTTACTTTTTCTATAGGAGAGCTGATGGTAGCATCGGTTTTGATTACCACCCGCAGATCTGAAGCCAGAGGTTCAGTATCATGTAGTTTGGTACTTCTCTTTGGAAGTTTCTGCTGCTTCATAGATTATGATTATATTACTTTGTTTATGGGTAATTACAGGGCTATCGGAGTAGTGGATATAGTAAATCAGGCATTGCTGATATTATTCTTTCTGGAAAATATGTTCATACATATGCGAAAGAAACTCTATTCCAGAATATCTCAGCTTGTGATGGCTATATGGTGCGTGGCAATAGTGACTTTCGCAGTGGCAGGTGCAGTATTTCCACATATTAATACCATATTATGGACAGGTGTTTTGAGTGTGATTGCAATTGCAAGCATAATCGTTGATGCAGTGCTGGAGTATATGGATTGCCAGGATTATTATGAAAAAGTTGGTAAATTTAATGGAGAGATGGTTTCGAATATTATATTGTCCGGATTTACTGTCGTGGAGCTGGGGTACTACATGTTCGCTCATAGTTTCCTGATAAATGTATTTGAACTGGGTATATCAATATATGGCATAATGCAGTTTGTCATGCTATTGTATAGAACAGTAGAATTTGCTCAAAAGGCTCGACAGTCAGATGTATTAGAGAAACAGCTTATGGAAAATCAGATGTCAATTATGCTTAGTCAGATACAGCCACATTTTCTATATAATTCTCTGACGGCTATACAGATGCTATGCGTGAAGGACCCAAAGGAGGCTCAGAAGGCTTTGGGAGACTTTGCTTTGTATTTGCGAGGCAATATGGATTCCTTAAAGAGTAATAAGCTTATTCCTTTTGAGCAGGAACTAGAGCATACAAAGCATTATGTGGAATTGGAATTGATTCGCCAGGGCGAGTATTTACATGTGGAATATGATATTCAATATACTGATTTTGAACTACCAGCCTTGTCTCTCCAGCCTATTGTGGAAAATGCTATTAAGCATGGAGTGGGAGATAAAGAAGACGGAGGCAAGGTACTTATAAGTGTTCAGAGAAAATATGACGATGTATTGATTGTGGTAGATGATGATGGAGTAGGCTTTGAAGGCATAGTTGCTATGGAGGATGGAAAAAGTCATATCGGTCTGGAAAATGTAAGACGCAGATTGTCTGACATGTGTGGAGCGACACTTGATATAAAGAGCAAGCCAGGGGTTGGAACTCAGGTTACAATTACAATCCCTCTTGAAGAGAAGATATTGTTGTAAAAGGTAAAAGTAAGGAGAATGAAAAATGGGAAAAAACATATTGGCGGTTGATGATGAGGAGCTGGCAAGAGAATCACTGGTTTCTGCTTTGAAAGAAGTTTTTGCTGAGGATGAAATATATGCTTACGGCAAAGCTTCTGAAGCAGTGGAGAAAACCAGGGAACTGGTGGATTCGGGGAAGTTGGATTATGCTTTCCTGGATATTAGATTAAGAGGAACCACAGGTATTGAGCTTGCCAAAAGCATCAAGGATTTGTCACCACAGACCAAAATAATATTTGTCACAGCATATAATGATTATGCCAGTGAAGCATTTGCAGTATCAGCTAGTGGTTACTTACTTAAACCTGTTACTGCCGATGCTGTAAAGCATACAGTGGAGAAATTAGAGACTGTTATAAATGGTACTCATCCAGTGGAGACTGCTTCTGATGCAGGAGATAAACAGTTAAAGGTTACGACCTTTGGTAAATTCCATCCAACAATCAATGGCAGAGAGATGGTATTTGAGAGAAGCAAGAGCAGAGAGCTTCTGGCCATTCTAATAGATCAAAAAGGTGTTGGAATTGCCAATGCAGAAATTGAAGCATATCTGTGGGAAGATGCCATTGGAGATAAGAGAAAGAGTGGCTATGTACAGAAGGTTATTGCATCTCTTATGAAGACATTGAGACAGGCTGGATTAGAAGATATTGTGGAGAAGAGATACAACTATCTTGCTATAAATCCTGGCAAAGTAGACTGTGATTTATATAAATTCCTGGCAGGTGATGCTGTGGCAATTAATTCTTATTATGGTGTATATATGGAAGAATATTCCTGGGCTGAGATGACTACAGGAATGCTTAGCAGTAAGGCCGGTCTGTATGACTAGTAAATTATGACATTATAACAGGACTATTTGGAGAATATTAGATTATGAATTTAGACTATTATAAGGGCAGAGGCGGAATAACATCTACAGGACTGAAGATAATAGCTGTTGTTATTATGCTTATAGACCATTTGGGTGCATCTATATTAGAGAGATTTATTATGGCAAATGGTGCTGCTGACGCTATGTACAATTTTGATTTCAGCGGACCTATGGGTAAATATATAATTGCGGATGCTATAATTCGTCTCATTGGTCGATTGGCTTTCCCAATCTTCTGCTTCTGTATGGTGGAGGGATTCCATTATACTCACAGTAAGAGGAATTATCTCAGCAGAATGTTTCTCTTTGCGCTTATTAGTGAGATACCTTTTGATTTTGCCCATGAGACTACTATCTGGAACTTCGAGCATCAGAATGTGTTCTGGACATTTACCATTGCCATGGCAGGTCTGTGGCTGGCAGAGACAATTGCAGAGAGAAGAAATGGACAGAAGGGCAATAAGCTTATAATGTTGGGAACCATGATAATTGCCTGTGTAATAGCCTATGCATTGAACACGGATTATGATATTATGGGAATCTTGACAGTATATGTTATGTATTTTGTCAGAACCAGAGGACGCAAGAGAACAATGGCCTGGGGAAGTTTAATACTTACTCTTGGCAATATAGTTGAGTTCACTGCATTTTTGGATATTATTCTCATTCATTTCTACAATGGTAAGAGAGGACGCGGAATGAAGTATTTCTTCTATGTATTCTATCCTCTGCACCTGTTGATTTTGGGAATAATATGCAAGTCCATGGGAATATAAATAGACAGTGGAGATTATTAGATGGAAATCAATATGTATCAGGTAATATGTTTGTTAATTGGATATGTCTGTGGATGTTTCCTCACAGCTGTTGTGGTGGTTAGACTTATGGCTCATGAGGATGTGTTCCAGGTGGGTTCAGGAAATCCTGGTATGGCCAATGTAATGCATAGAGTGGGCAAGAAGGCAGGATTTTTGGTTCTGGCAGGAGATGTAATCAAGACGCTGTTGGCATTTGGCATATCTTATCTTGTGGCGAAAGACCATTTGGGATTAGGCACAATTCTGGCGATGGCTGGACTTGGAACTGTTCTAGGACACAATTATCCAATCTGGCATAAGTTCAAAGGTGGCAAGGGTGTAACTGTTACAGTTGCATATATGGTTGTGAGTCTCATACCATGGGGAGCGATTATTGGAATTGCTGTTGGTATATTTGCCATAGTGACAGGAGATTTATGGACAGCTGCTATTTTGGCACCTGTGGTTGCAATACCTTTTGCTTTCTGGCAGCAGGGGACCATGGGCGGAATAGTTATGATTATTCTGGCTGTTATAATGATAGTCAAAAATATTGATGGTACTATCAAGGTGCTAAAGGGCGAAGAGTATCGCAGATTTAAAAAGAAGAGGGATAAGGATGAATAGAGAATTTACCAGAAGTGCTCTCCTGATGGGAGAGGCGGCTGTAGAGAAATTACAGAAATCCAGAGTTGCGATATTTGGAGTAGGTGGAGTTGGCGGCTATGTCTGTGAAGCATTGGTGCGATCAGGTGTAGGCGCTTTTGATTTGATTGACAAGGACGTGGTGGATGTAACCAACATCAACCGTCAGATAATAGCAACTCAGTCTACTGTGGGAAGACCTAAGGTTGAGGTGATGAGGGAACGCATGTTGGATATTAATCCGGAGGTCTTGGTCAATGCAAGAGAGTGCTTCTTCCTTCCGGAAAATGCAACGGATTTTGACTTTACCAATTATGATTTTATTGTTGACTGTGTAGATACAGTTACAGCCAAGATTCAGATTATAATGCAGGCCAGGGAGGCTGGAGTGCCCGTTATTAGTTCCATGGGTGCAGGCAACAAAATGGACGCCAGCAGATTCAAGGTGGCAGATATCTATAAAACCAATGTGGATCCACTGGCCAGAGTCATGAGACGGGAGCTGAAAAAGCGAGGCGTGAAGAAACTCACTGTGGTTTATTCAGATGAAGAACCAATGACTCCTATAAGAGATGCTCATTGGTCGGAGTCGGCAGTTGAGCCTGAAGGACGAGTGAAGCAGACGCCAGGGAGTGTGGCATTTGTTCCAGGGGCAGCAGGACTTATTATAGCAGGAGAAGTGGTTAGACAACTTATATCCTCAGAGCAATGATATAATCTGGGAGAATGTATGTACAATATAAGCCTGTATTTACAACATATTGAGGGATAATTTATAGAAGCTGTACAAGGGGTATGATATAATAATTAAATGATAAGACAGAATTGGAGGGGCATGATGATGGATAGATATGATGTGGTCATTGTTGGCGCAGGTCCGGGAGGAATTTATTCAGCTTTTGAGCTTGTGAAGTTGAATTCTGATTTGCATATAGCTGTCTTTGAGAGTGGTAATCCGCTTGAAAAGAGGAAATGTCCAATTGATGGGGACAAGGTGAAAAGCTGTATTTCCTGCCCGACTTGCTCTATTATGAGCGGTTTTGGTGGGGCTGGAGCTTTCTCGGATGGTAAATACAATATAACCAATGCCTTTGGTGGAACTTTATATGAGCATATTGGTCGTGAGAAAGCCATTGAGCTTATGAAATATGTAGACGACATTAATATGGCTCGAGGCGGTGAAGGCACAAGATTATATAGCACCAAGGATTCGGAATTGAAGAAGAAATGTATACAGAACGAATTGTCGTTGTTGGATGCGTCTGTCAGACATTTAGGTACAGACAAGAATTACATTGTGCTTGGAAATCTATATAACGAATTGAAGGACAAGGTGGATTTCTATTTCAATACACCTGTGGAGCATGTAGTCAGACTGGATGATGGTTCATATAAGCTGGTTTACAATCAGGACCAAGGAGAGTGCAATGGTAAGTATTGCATTATTTCTGCAGGACGAAGCGGAAGTAAATGGATGCAGCAGGTCTGCAAGGAGATGGATATTGAATCTCTGTCAGACAGAGTTGATATCGGTGTCAGAGTTGAGCTTCCTGCAGTTGTATTCGAGGATGTAACCAAGGATTTGTACGAGGGTAAGATTGTATATCGCACCCATAAATTCGAGGATTCAGTTAGAACATTTTGTATGAATCCTAATGGAGCTGTGGTAAATGAGAATACTAATGGCATCATTACTGCCAACGGACACAGCTATGAGGACAAGGAACTTCAGACAGAGAATACGAACTTTGCATTGTTGGTTAGCAAGCATTTCTCAGAACCATTTAAAAATAGTAATGAGTATGGCGAGAGTATTGCGAGACTTTCCAATATGCTTGGAGGCGGTGTCATCGTTCAGAGATTTGGAGATCTTGAGAGAGGTCGACGAAGCAATGACAAGAGAATTGCTGAGTGTACAGTGAGACCTACATTGAAGGCTACACCGGGAGATTTAAGTCTGGTATTGCCGAAGAGAATTTTGGACGGCATTATTGAGATGATTTATGCACTGGACAAGATTGCTCCGGGAACTGCCAATGAGGATACATTGCTCTATGGTGTGGAAGTGAAATTCTATAACATGGAAGTTGCAGTGGATGAGAAATTGGAGACTAAATATGACAATCTCTTCGTTATAGGCGATGGAAGTGGAGTAACACATTCTCTATCTCATGCGTCAGCAGCTGGGGTATTTGTTGCACGAGAGATTATTGACAGAGTATAAATGAATATAAAGTTTTAACATGCTAAAACTATTTATAGGGATATAGGTATAAATAAAAAATCCATAAGGACAAAAGAAGGGGAAAAGATGAACTACAAGATTAATACTACTAATTATTACACTAAGGAGATTTTTGAAATCAACAAGCTTCCTGCAAGAAGCTACTTCATTCCATTTGAAAATCGCTCACAGGCTGAGGAAGTTGGCATTTTGGACAAGAGATATTCTTCTTCCAAAGTTAGAGTGTTAAATGGTGATTGGGATTTCGTATTCTATCATAATCCAAATGATATGCCGGTTGATTTCAACACAGATGAGATTACATTTGACAAGATCAAGGTGCCGGGATGCTGGCAGATGCAGGGATATGATAGACCTTTCTATTTGAATTCCAGATTCCCATTTCCTTGTAAGCCGCCAGTGATTCCTACAACAGATCCAGTTGGCAAGGTATTCTGCTGGTTGGGAACTGACTGTGGAGCAGGTCCACATTATGCTCGTCCACAGAACGAATACAACTTTGTAGGTATATACAGACACAATATTCATATGGATGATGTGTCCAAGATTTATACATTGAGCTTTTTGGGAGTTATGAGTTGCTTAGATTTGTATCTCAATGGTGAGTATGTAGGGTATTCAGAGGGAGCACATAATACTGCAGAATTTGATTTAACAGGTAAGCTTCACGAAGGCGACAACGAAATGGTATGCGTAATTCGTAGATGGAGTACAGCTTCTTATCTGGAGTGTCAGGATATGTTCAGACACAATGGAATATTTAGAGATGTGCTTCTCTATGAGAGTGAAAATGATGATGTGAGGGATTTCGCCTTTGAACCAACATATAATAATGGCAAGTATGATGCCAAGCTTACAGTAGAATGCTATGGGGATACAGAAGTATCTGTACAGTTGGTAAGCCGTGGAGATAATGCCAAGAAATTAGATATTACTCACAAGGTTAAGACAACAGATGACAAGGCTGTAATAGACTTCAAGGATATGGATGTAATAGAGTGGAATGCAGAAGTTCCTACTCTCTATGATTTATATGTTGAGACTCCTCATGGCTGTATCAAGACAGCTGTGGGATTTAAGCGGGTTGAGATTGAAGGCAAGCTATTCAAGATAAATGGAAGACTTATTAAGCTTCATGGCGTAAATCATCATGACACATCTGCTGATACTGGATTTACAATGTCTCCAGAGCTTATGAAAAAGGATGTGGAATTGTGCAAGGAGTTCAATGTTGATACAGTGAGAACTTCCCATTATCCTCCGGATCCAACATTCCTTGAATTGTGTGATGAGTACGGCTTGTATATTGTAGATGAGGCCGATATTGAGACACATGGATGTTTCAATCAGAAGTTGCCACCAATGTATGATCCAAATTACAATATTATATCCCGTGATCTTACATGGAAGGATCATTATGTTGATAGAGCAGTTCGCATGTTTAGAAGGGATGTAAATCATCCATCTATTATTATGTGGAGTCTGGGAAATGAGTCCGGTGGTTTCGAATGTCAGGATGCAATGTATGATTTCTTTAAGAGTGTATCAACATTGCCGGTTCATTATGAGGGGGCTATCCACTCTAAGAGAGAAGCATATGATGTTGGAAGTGAGATGTATCCTACTCCAGAACATGTACATTGTATTGGTGCTGATATTCCTGACAAGAAGATTAAGTCCAGATTATATGACAGACCATATTTCATGTGCGAGTATGCTCATGCCATGGGAGTTGGTCCTGGCGGAATAGAGGATTACTGGCGTGAGATTTATGCTTATGACAACCTTATGGGTGGATGTATCTGGGAAATGATAGATCATGCAATTCATGAGAAGGACGGAAGCTATACTTATGGTGGAGATCATAATGAGTATGAGCATGATAGCAATTTCTGTGTTGATGGATTGTTCTTCCCTGATAGAACTCCTTCTACAGGTGCGCATTTGATGAAATTTACTTATCGACCAATTAGAGTGACTCGAGTTGGTGATAGCAAATACGAATTCTTTAATACAACAGGATTTACATCAGGTGAGGAGTTTGAATTACATTTCACATGGAATGATGGAACTGAAGTGGTTAAGGCTGTAGATGTTGCACCTCTTGAGAAGGTTGTTCTTGATATGACAGCTGACTATGTTGAGAAACATAGTGATGATGAGTTTGTAACAATTAGATGTATCAAGAAATCCAATGGTAAAGAGTTGTCTGTGGAGCAGCTTATTATCAATGAGAGGATTGAGAATGAGCCGGTTGAGAAGAAGCAGTTACCGGAGACATTTGATGTATCAGAGGATGGAGTAGTTACAATTAAAGTTGGCCACAAGACAATTACCTCTGATAATCCATATACTATTTTGTGGAGAGCAGCTACAGATAATGATGAGGGCTACTTTGCAGATGTGAAGATGAAGAGATTCATAGAAGCTACAACTGTTGTAAAGAGCGTGGAGAAAGATGCTCACAAGATTATAGTTGTAAGTGAAATCTCTGGTAAAGGATTTAAGTCTCAGGTAACAGATGAATATGAAAATACCAACAAGGGAATTTTGGTTACATCTAAGCTACATACAATAAAAGGCAAGAAGAACTATGGCAGATTTGGAAAGGCCTTCAAGATGGATGAATCCTTTGATAATGTAAATTACTATGGAAGAAATGGTGAGTCATATAATGATATGAAAGACCATACACAGATTGAAAATGTGACATGTAAGGTTTGTGATATGACAGAACCATATGTTAAACCACAGGAAAGTGGAAACAGAATGGATACCAGATTTGTGACAGTTGATAATGGAAATGAGAAGATTACATTTACTGCTGTAAACAAAGCTTTTGAACTTGGTGTGAAACCTTATTCTGATATGGAATTAAAGGATATGAAACATCGTGAGGATGAAGTTAGAACTGGCACATATGTGACTATATCTGCATTCCAGGCTGGAATTGGTTCCGCAAGCTGTGGACCAGGATGCGCAGAGGATTGCCGCTATCCAATGACCAGAGATTATGAGTTGAAATTCCTGATACAGTTTTAGAAAAACAGTTCATGCGAATAATTACATGTGTGATGCATGTTGGGGGACAAGGTTATGAACAGGTACGATATTACTAAGTTAGACTTGGAAAAGAAATATATTCAGAACAGCCCGGCAGAAATGCCGGGAGGTTTTCTTGTGTACAGGGCAGATGATGTTGGTGAGATATTATACGCCAACGAGGCTTTGCTCAAAATCTATGACTGCGAGACATCTGCAGAATTTATGCAGTTGACTGGTGGTGTCTTTGATGGAATGATTTATCCCGAGGATCGACAGGATGTACAAAACAAAATACAGGGACAAATTTTAGCTGATGAAGGAAGATTTGATCAGGTAAATTATAGAATTAAGACTTTGTCAGGTAAGATAGTTTATGTGACAGACTACGGTAAATGTGTGCATGATGAGTTGGAGGGAGACTTATATTATGTGTTTGTCACAACCAGCAGAAGCAGACTGGATGGTCTTACCGGATTGCTAAGCGATTGGTATTTTCTGGAAATGGCAACTAAAGGTTTGGAAGATATGTATAAAAGTGGCATTGTGCCAGTGGTACTTAGCTTTGACTTTATTGGAATGAAAGGGTTCAACAATAAATATGGTAGAGAAGAAGGAGATAAACTTCTAGTTGTTTTTTCTAAAATAATATCGGATAAATTTGGAAATAATAGATGTTCACGATTTGGTGAGGATCATTTTTATGCATATGCAAATGCGAGAGATATTGAGAAGGCATTAAATGAGATTATTGTGGCTTTTCATGAGGCGAATAGTGGTAGAAATTTACCGGTTAAAATCGGCATATGCAAATATATTTTAGGAATATCAACATCTACTTTGTGTGATTGGGCGAAATTAGCGTGCGAATCAAAGAAAAACTATTATTCATCAGGTTTTGAATGGTTTAATGATGATATGGCTAAGAGCTTTGATAAGACAGAGTATATATTGTCTCAGGTAGATAGGGCTTTGATTGATGGCTCAATACAGGTATATTATCAACCGGTAGTTAGAACTATGACAAGGGAGCTGGCGAGTTTTGAGGCTTTGGTTCGGTGGCAGGACAAGAGATATGGCATGATAAGTCCAGGAGAATTTATTCCTGTTTTGGAGGATAGTGGACTAGCATATAAAATTGATAGATTTGTTATTAAGCATGTTGCATCCGTTATGAAAGATTTACAGGATAAAGGGATTCAAATAGTGCCGGTTTCTATTAATATATCACAGACAGATTTTGAAATGATGGATCCTGTGGATACAATTATAAAAACAGTTGATGAGCAAGGTATTCCACGAGGAATGATAGTTGTGGAAATAACAGAAACTGCACTTGTATCAGACAACGGAATGATAAAAGACGCAATAAACAAGCTTCATGAAGCTGGCTTTGAGGTGTGGATGGATGATTTTGGCAGTGGATATTCATCACTTAATGTGCTTAAGGATTATAATTTTGACGAAATAAAAATAGATATGATTTTTATGAGAAGTTTTGATGAAAAATCTAAATCTATTGTGCGCCTTGCGGTGAAAATGGCTAAGGAATTAGGTATTCATACCTTGGCTGAGGGAGTTGAAAACAGTGAACAGATAAATTTTTTGACTGAAATTGGTTGCGAGAAGGTACAGGGATATTATTATGGAAAGCCTATGCCGTTGGAACAGGCTTTGATTAATATACATAGTTTAAATATAGGTTTTGAAACCAGAAATCATGCCAGTTTTTATGATGCCGCTGGTTTGATAAATCTGCCCGACGATATACCTACTGCATTGTTTTATTTCTCCAATGATAGATTTAAGCTATTGTATCAGAATCAAAAATATAAAGATGTAATAACAGCTGATACAGTGAGTGGAGATGAGGCCATAGAGTGGAATATGAATTCCAGTCAGTCAGGACTTAGAGCAAAATTTCTTAATTTGGCATACAAAGCAATTGAGTCTAATGAAGAAGAGAAAATGATATTTGTAGATAGAAACAGATATTATTATTTTACCTTTGAAAAAGCAGTGTCAAAAAGGGATGAGGCTGTTTTGCAGGCTGTTATTCATGAGACTGATGTAGAAGATGTGAAGCAACTAGAACAGCTGGATGTAGTATCCAGAAATATTACGACTATGTACGACGCGGTATATCTTGTTGATTTGGAAAATACCACAAGAACGGTTATTTATTCTAATTTGATTAATGAAGAAACCGGTACTGTATATGAGGGGGAAAGTGAATTATATGAAAGAAATGACAAGTGGCATATTTATTTTGATGATATAGACAGATTTCACAATGAATTTGCAAGTAGAACAGCCTTATTAAAGCGCATTAATCAATCTAAAAGGGGATATTTTAGTGAGCAATTCAGAATAAAAGATGTGGATGGAAATTATGTTTGGACACAGTTTGATGTACTGGCGTTGCCGGAAACCGCTGGAATGAAATTTCTGGTTTGCGTAAAGCCGGCTTATATAGAAGGACAGAATGATAAAATGGCAGCCATTAATCGTTTGGTAAATAATATGGCGGAACAATATTTTACCAATTCAGAAAGTGATTACAGCGATATATGGAATTCAATAATTAGGGAGTCAGATATAAAACTGTTTTGGAAGGACATGGACCGTAGATTTTTAGGAGCCAGTAAGAGTTTCTTGGATTATTATGGGTTTGAATCAGAAGATGAAATCTTGGGCAAGACTGATGAGGATATTGGCTGGCACATAAATGATATACCTTTTATGGAAGTAGAAAAGAATGTACTTAACCGTGGAAAAGTCTATAAAAATATCCGAGGTGAAAATGTGGTAAATGGAGTGTTGCATAATATTCTTGCTTCCAAATTTCCTGTTTATAAAAAAGGAAGGATAATTGGTCTGGTTGGATATTTCATAGATGTGGAGCAGGATATTGGCGAAGAATCTGCGATTCATAAGGTAAGTACTTTAGATGAAACCACCGGACTTATGAATGCGCAGGGAATGCTTCTGTCTGTTATTGGATATGACAATAATTACCAGGAAAACAGGGAAGACTATGCTTTTGCCACCTTAAATATCACTGAATATGAAGCTATAGTGAGAGATTTTGGAAGCGAAATTGCTCATGGTGTTAAGAATCATGTGTCAATCATTTTGAACGAAGTATTTGATACCGGCGATAGTATAGCACATATTAGTGGTGGAAATTTTGCTGTTGCAGTTAGAGGTTTGCCTCAAAATAAACTGTGCGAGAAACTGGTTGAATGCTGTAGACGAGTAGATGAAATACATACAATCAACGGGCGTAAAGTGAGATTTTCATTGATATACGGATTTGCATATGGATCTGAACAAGAAAATGTGCGTGGTGTTGTGAAAACAGCCCTGGATCGTCTGGCAGACACGAAAGAAGACAAGCAGGGTACAATGATTATAGATAAGCCTGAATTTGATTTGTACAACGACATTCCATTGCCATTTGTGATAATGAGATTGTGTTATGATGACACAGAAGCGGTACCGAAGAGTATGCCTACAGATCTGTTATTTGTTTATGCGAATAGTAGATATTGTGAATTGTCTGGTTATAATACAGCAGAATTGATAAATAAGCGTTATACAGAAGTGTTCAAAAATGTAAATGAAAAATGGATGCGTTATTCTCAGAGGGCGTCTAGAGGCGAGTTGATAAATGAAAAGGCATATAGTATGTCTTTTGGCGGAGTAGTGGAATTTGTGGCTGCACCATCGAAAAAATCTGGTGAAGTAGGTGTGTTATTCAAGGCCATTGGATTACAGAATAATGATAAGTATGCCGATGAAGTTGAGTTGGATACATATAAGCTTGTATTTAAAGCCTGCCTTAGATTGGAGAAATATATATCTTTGGAGGATGTGACGAATCTGGCCTTGGAGGAAATCGGTGAGCAACTGGACGCAGACAGAACATTCATCATTGAAAAAACTAATGGTACGGCGAATATTATACATGAGTGGGCTAGAGATAAAATAATGGTGGTTTCTAGCAATCCTAATCAATCTGACTTTATAGAGTTTAATAATTTTATGAAGGACAACGAACAGGAAGGGTTGATTAAAATCAAGGATGTGCAGGAATTGAGAGAAAATTATCCTACAATATATAACTATTTTAGATCAAAGGGGCTATATAACAGTATAATGGCACCCCTTTATCTGGCTGGAAATATCATAGGATATTTGTGCATTGATAATTATAATATGGCACAGGAATATGATATAAATCTCTTGGTGAAATTATATGCCAAATATATCTCTCGAAAAATTGGCAAGAAGATTATATATGAGAGCAAAATGGACAGCAGTGAAACGAATACAATAAAGACTGTAATATCAGATAATTCTCTGGCGGATGAAATTGCTAAAACTATTGCAAATAAATTCGATTTTAAGTCTCCGTATGAAGAGGCTATGGATTATTCGTTGCGGCTTGTGATGGATAATGTTAAGGCTGACAGAGTATATTTATTAGAGGTTGACCGGGGCATTGTATATGCTACATATGAGGCTTGTAGGGATGGAATTCCAAGTGAAAAAAGTTCACTACAAAAGTTGGAATATGATAAATACTTTAAGCCGTGGGAGAATATGCTCCAAGATGATAATCTGGTGGTCATAGAAAATGTGGATGTGTTGAAGAAGATATCACATGCAGCTTATGTCACAATTGCAAGAAGAGGAATTAAAAGGATGATAGCTGCGCCCTATTATTATAACGGCAAGATAATGGGATTTTTATGCGCTGACAATTATGATGGCAGCTATTACCAGAAAACCAAGACAGTACTTCAGATGGCGTCAAATGTTATAGGTGCCCGTTGTATTGCTAAATACTTCCAGAAGGTAAATAGTTATGATGATTTAACCGGTGTACATAATAGAAATGCAATGCTGGAGAGGGAGAATGAAATCAAAAGAAATAACAAGTCAATTGGCATTGTCTTTGCAGACTTAAACGGGTTGAAACGGATAAATGATGAGTTGGGCTATGATGCTGGTGATGATTATATCAGAGGTACCGCCAATATTCTTATAGATATTTATGGCGTTGATAATATTTATCGAAGCGGTGGTGATGAATTTATGGTCATACTGGAAAATGTAACTCAAAATGAATTTAATAGGTTGAAGGGCATACTGAGAACCAGGTTAAGTGAGGAACAGGCACCAGAAGTTGCGGTGGGATTTGACTGGAAAAAATCAGCAAAGGATATGGATGAAGCTATGAGTACAGCAGACAAGCAAATGTACATCGATAAAGAAAAGTTTTATGCAAAACGAGAAAAATATAGAAAATAAGTGGTTTTAATCATGAGAAGTAGTATAATTGTAGTATCTAAATTAAGTTATGAAAAAGCATACAGGGAGTATAGCTTAAATGAGATAACAAAAGGACTGGAGGTATATTTTAATGGCAACTAAGAAAACAAGTGCTAAGCCTGTGCAAAAGAAAGGGACAGGTAAACTGTCAATGTATTTGACATTATTGTTATTTGCGATGATTCCAATGGTGACATTAGGATTGATTATTGGTGTATTTAGCTCAATCCAATCAAAACATTCAATTGAGAATTTAGCCTTTAATTATATGTATGCACTTACACAATCAGAGGGCGTGGGAATTGATGATTTGATTGACGCACAGGGAGCTGATGAGATAATGTCCCAGGAGGGGTTGTCAGATTATTGTAGCGATATTAAACTTGAGGGAATGCCTTCATCGTATTGCTATGTGGCAGACCCAGATGGAAAAATGTTATATCATCCTACTGCAGAAAAAATTGGAGAACCTGTATCTAATGAAGTTATAAAAGGCGTTTGTGCGGATTTGAAAGCTGGAAAGCATGATGAGGGTAAAACCATTGAGTATACATTTAATGGTTCACGTAAATTTGCTTCTTATTATGTATCAAGAAATGATGCCTATGTATATGTTATTTCAGTAGACGCGTCTGATGTAATGGGACCAGTCACACAGTTAGAGATAATGGTTGTTGTAGTTGGTGTTATATGCGCAATATTCTTTACAATCTTAGTTGGATTTGTGGGAAAGAAAATTGTAAATCCAATGATTAAAGTATCTACAAGCCTGGAGCGTATGGCAGAAGGTGATTTAAGAGTTGATTTCAATGCCAAATCAAATGTACATGAAATCAAGGCTTTGATTGAGTCGGGAACTAGAATGCAACAGGCATTGTCTGGTTCTGTATCTACAATTAAAGGTAATTCAGATCCACTTAGTGGAGCAGTTGTTGATGTAGATTCAAAGACTGGCAAGAATGTGGAGGCTATCTCACAGATTTCAACTACTATTAATGAGGTTGCTGATACTTCTCAGGAAGTTGCCGAGAATGCACAGACAATGGCAGAGAGAGCATATGCTTTGGGTGAGAATATTGATACATTGTCTGAAAATGTAGAGAGATTAAAAGGAGCAGCAGAAGAAATTGGCAAGGCAAATGAAGAAGCTACACAGTATATGGATACTGTTATGACTTCAAGTGATGAGTCGGTTCAGGCTGTTAGAGATATATCTGAGAAGATTACTGCTACCAATGAAGCTGTTGCAAATATTGCACAGTGTGTACAGATGATAGAAGATATTTCAAGTCAGACAAATCTCTTGTCATTGAATGCATCTATTGAGGCAGCTCGTGCTGGTGAAGCCGGTAGAGGATTCGCAGTAGTAGCAGAGGAGATTCGTCAGTTAGCAGATGACTCTGCAAAGTCAGCTAGTGAGATTCGTACAATTGTTGAGTCTATTACACAGCTGTCAGGAGAGACAGTTTCTGCTGCAACTCATGTTGCTGATATTATTACAAAAGAGCAGGAATATATTGGTGAGACACAGAATAAATTCGCAATTCTATCTGATTCTGTTGATGTAAGTACAACTGAGATAGCAAGCATCGGTAGAATGACAAGTGAGTTAAGTCAGATTAAAACTGAACTTACAAATGCTACAAGTAATTTGGGAGCAATCTCAGAAGAACTGGGAGCTAGTGCGCAGGAAGTTAGTGCTTCATGTGAGCATGTGGCAGCAGCTTGTACAGATACACAGGCTCGTACAGAAGAAATGCGTGCTATTAATGAGAGCTTAAATAGTGCTGTGGAATTCTTTACAGTATAGTAGATTTTGCTAGAACATATTATAAATAGTTTTTTGACAGGAAGTGGTTGCATTTTGACTGCTTCCTGTTTTATATTTAAGCAATAGTAGTAGAAGAGGTACGTGTATAGATATGTATAAAATAGCTATAGTGGAAGATGAAAAAGAGTGCCAGTCTGTGTTGGTTGATTATCTGAACCAGTATGAAAAGGAACGTGATGTGGCCATTATGCCTAGAATATTTAACGATGGAATAGACATAATGGATGATTATAGTGCAGATTATGATATTATTTTCCTTGACATTAGAATGAAGCACAAAGATGGAATGAAGACAGCTCAGGAAATCAGACAGGTGGATAATGATGTGATTATTATATTTATTACATCACTGGCTCAGTATGCTATTGAAGGATACAAGGTAAATGCCAGCGATTTCATATTGAAGCCTGTGAAATATAATCAATTGCAGCTCACCTTGGACAAGGCTTTGGAATCTATAAAAAAGTGGAAGCGTGAGAAACAGATACTGGTTGTAGATGGAACAGCTAAGCGCAAGATTTCCACAGATGATATATATTATGTTGAAGTTATAGATCATGATTTACATTTTCACACCAAGCATGGAGTTATGGTCCAGAAAAATACTACAATGCGTGCAATGGAAGCTGAACTTGTTCCATATAATTTCGCTAGAGGTAATAATGCTTATACCATAAATCTGAAATATGTAGAACTGGTAAAAGGCGACGAGGTAATTGTAAATGGCAACAGCTTGTATATGAGCCGAGGCAGAAAGAAAGACTTCTTAAGAGCATTGGCGGATTATGTGGGAACAGAGGTATAGATTATGTATAAATCCTTTTTATGTGAAATGCTGATTTCAATAATAGTCTTCATGATTCCTATGAATAAGCAACGAATGTATGTATTGAAATTTCTTGTTGCAAGTGGGGTGGCACTATTTCTTGTTGATATCAACAGAATGTCGTGGATGAAACCTATTTTTGTGCATACGAATATTATGCCCAATGCGGCGGGCTATATTCAGGCGATTATATATTATGGCATGCATATATTGATTTTGACAGCTATTATTTATATAACAGTAAGGGCAAGTCTGGTAGAGAGTATCTTTGTATTTTCATTGGCATATGCCACAGAGCATATTGCATATTGTATAAGAATCCTGATTAATTATTATACTGCCTCCGAAATGGCAGATGATAATCTGATTCTATATTTAGGAATTCATGGGCTCGTATGTGTATTTGGATATTTGTTTATAGCCAGACCTATGACCAAGGACGGTCATTATAAGATAGATGCTATTAATTCAGTATGGACGGGAATTATGGTAATATTTCTAGTGCTTGTAATGAGTTTGATTTCATTTACCAGAGGCTTTCAGCATATACATGCCATATATGCAATTATGGCATGTGTATTGCTTTTGAGTATGGAGCGAAGCCAGATTATAGCCAGCATAGAGGAGGAAGAGTTCTCTGAGAGGGAGAGGTTATGGGAACAGAAGCGAATGCAATATGAAATATCAAAGGATGCAATGGCTGTAGTTAATAGAAATTATCATGATATTAAGCATCAGATTGCTGCTGTAAATGCCATGACGGATGCAGATCGCAGACATGAAGCACTGCAGAGAATGGAAGAAAATATTGCTATTTATGATTCTGTTGTTCATACAGAAAATGAATTGCTTGATACTGTATTGACAGAGAAGCGACTGGCCTGCGGTCGCAAGCATATAACAATGAGTTGTATATGTGATGGCAAGGTGCTTCTGTTTATGGATGGGCTGGATTTATATACATTGATGGGAAATGCTTTGGATAATGCCATTGAAGCTACAGAGAAACTACCGGAGAATCAGCGATTTGTCTCTGTGAAAATACAGAATAAGGTGGGAATGACTCTGGTGGAAATCAGCAACCCTATTAATCAGGAATTGAATATAGTTGAAGGTAAATTGCGTACAACCAAAAAGGATAAAGAAGCTCATGGTTTTGGCATGAGAAGTATGAAAGAGATTGTGAAAAGATACGATGGAATACTCGAGTACAAGATATATCGCAACAATTTTGTGCTGAGACTCATTTTCCAGAAATAAAATCTGAGGTGTGAATGAAATGCATTTCACGAGATGTAAAATGCATTTTACGGGAAAGTGTCCCTTAAAGCGATTTGATAATGTAAATTAAAGTCAAGGTTATGCTTGAAAAAGGCATGGTCTTGACTTTTTTGTATAGGAGGGTGAAAAAATGTCAAAGAAAAAAGAACAATCAATGGCAAAGAAGATTGTGAAAACAGTTCTTTCTGTGGTGCTGATTGTGGGCATGGTTGTTGGAATGTATTATGCCAACACACTTCTGGTTGATAACAACCGTATGGTGGACAACATGTCAGGCGCCAATGCCAAAGTAATTGATTCAAATGGTGTTGATACAAGTAAATACGATTTGGATTATTACAAGTCAGATTATAAAGATGAGGCAGAATTAAAGGCTGCCGAGCAGGCACTGGATGATCAGATTGCCAGTGAGGGAATGGTCCTTATGAAAAATGATGGGATATTGCCAATCACTGACAAGGATGTGACTTATAGTTTCTTCAGTGTGAATTCAAATACTGTAGCTACTCAGTCTGGAATTATGGGCATGGGCTCAGGTAATTTGAAGGAAGAGTTCGAAGCTTCAGGATTGAAGGTAAATGATACTCTATGGAAGTTCTACAGCGGCAAAACTTCTGATTACGGACTTGGTACCGGATCTGTAAATTTTGGTGATGATGAGGATTTCAAGATTAATGAAGTTCCTTTGTCAGAAATTGTTGCTGACAGCAAAGTTGTAGACAGCTTACAGGGTACAATTCCTGTATATGTATTCAAGAGAGTTGCAGGTGAGGGCCGTGATATGCCTAGATCAATGTACAATCACGCTGACAATCCAGAGGATCAGCAGAAGAGCTACATTGAGCCTGACAGCAAGGAATTGGAGATTTTATCATATCTGAATGATAATTTCGAGAATGTAATTCTTCTGGTAAATTCTAATGCGGCAGTTGAGTTGGATTGGTTGAAAGACTACCCGCATATTACAGCTGTTATTGAAGCAACATCTGGTTTGTCTCAGTTTGCTGAGATTGTAACCGGTGAGGCTAATCCATCAGGTAGAACTGTGGATACATATGTGGCAGACGCATCTAAGTCACCGGCAGCTGCTAACTTTGGTGATTATCAGTATTATGATGAGTCAGGAAAGGCTACAAAATATAATTATGTAACATACCAGGAAGGTATTTATGTAGGTTATAGATATTATGAGACAAGATATGAAGATGTAGTTATGAATACAGCCAATGTAGGTGAGTATGACTATGCATCAGAGGTATGTTATCCATTTGGATACGGCCTGTCATATACCACATTTGACTGGAGTAATCAGCAGGTAACATGGGACGGCGATAATTGCAAAGTAACTGTGGATGTAACCAATACAGGAAATGTAGCCGGCAAGGATGTGGTTGAGATTTATGCCCAGTCTCCATATACAGAATATGATAAGGCCAATAATGTTGAGAAGCCTGCTGTAATGTTGGTTGGATATAACAAGACTGAGGAATTGCAGCCGGGACAGAAGCAGACTGTTGAGGTGACATTTAACAAGAGTCAGTTGAAGGCTTACGATTATACCAAGGCCAAGACTTATATTTTCGATGCTGGAACATATTATATTACAGCTGCAACAAATGCTCATGCTGCTATCAATAATATTTTAGCAAAGAAGGGTTATACTACAGCTCAGGGCATGACAGAAGATGGTAAGGCTGACTTCGTAGCTGAATATGTACCTGAAAATGCAGAAGTAGATGCTACTACATATTCTATTGATGATTACAGTGGAGTGGAAATTACCAATAAGCTTGACTTCGCAGCAGGAGATACAACTTATCTCACAAGAAAGGATTGGACAGGAACATTCCCATCTCATGATGGTGAAGTTGGAGTTGTAATTTCAACCTGGGGTAATGAAATAAATGGAACAGATGAGGAAGGTAACCCTGCTTCATATGTATACTTCAAGAAGATTTCTGCAGAAGAGATTGCAGCATTGGATGCATTTGATTCATTAAATGATGAGGACAAAGCAGCAATTACAGATAAGCCTGTCTATGGCAAGAACAACGGTCTGACTCTTATTGATATGAGAGGTCTGGACTATGATGATGAAAAATGGAATGACTTGTTAGATCAGCTTGAGGCAGATGATTATTATTATACTATCGGTCGCTCAGGATACGGTATTGAGGCAATCGAATCTGTAGATATGCCATTTGGAATGGATGCAGATACTGCCAACGGTTTGATTTATGGTGGAACTGGTAAATATTATCCAAATTCTATGGCTTTGGCTCAGACATGGAACCAGAAGCTTGCCAAGGATTATGGAACTATGATTGGAAATGAAGCTTTACAGGGTGGAATGAACGGATGGTATGCACCATCAATGAATATTCATAGAACACCTTACTCAGGAAGAAATGGTGAGTACTATTCGGAAGACCCATTCTTATCTGGTGCAGTTGCAAGCAATGAAGTTGTAGGATGTGCTTCAAAGGGTGTATATGCTTACATTAAACATTTCGCATTCAATGATCAGGAAAATCACAGAGGTGACAGAGACGGTCAGTTCTCTATTGCTACATGGTTAAATGAGCAGGCTGCTCGCGAGATTTATCTTGAGCCATTTGAGATTTGTATGAAGGCAGGAAATGTAGAAGAGAATTATCTTGCAGATAATGGTGATGGAACATATACTCCTGCAACAAGAGAGATCAGAGCATGTCAGGCAATTATGACAGCATTTAACAGAGTTGGTAATGTATGGACTGGAGGATGCTATCCTCTTATTACAGGAATTGTAAGAAATGAGTGGGCTTTCGATGGACTTATTATCACAGATAATGCCAATACAGGCGTATTCATGGATTCAGTTCAGATGATCGAGTCAGGTGCAGATATTAAGCTTACATCTGCTGATGATTCAATGAGATTTGATTGGGATAAGAGGGATCCTGTTCAGTATCATTATGCTAGAGAAGCAATGCATAGAACACTGTATACTTTGGCAAATTCCAATGCTATGCAGGGTATGATGCACGGAATGAAGTTCGAGCATAAGGTTACAACAACTCAGATCGTCCAGAAAACAGTTAATATACTATTCCCTATATTGATTATCCTTCTGGTAGTTTTGAGTGTATTGAGATTTATTCCAAGAAAGAATAAGAATTAATACAGAGTAGATACATATTAGATGAGCAAATTGAGTGCACCTTCCTATGGACAGTTCCCGGGAAGGTGCATTTTATGTGTAGAAAATGACATTTCATGCCATGTTTAAAACATTTGGCAAATAATATTGTAATGTAGTATTGAGGAATTCATGTAATGATTTCAGTCATATAGATAAATGGATGATAGAGGTGACGATGTGAAATATGAAAATATAATTAGCCAGATGTCTTTGGAAGACAAGGCGAGAATGATGTCAGGTAAGAATACTTGGGAGACAGTTGATTTTGAGAAGTATGGTATACCTGCCATGAAAATGTCTGATGGACCACATGGAATGAGAACTCAGGCTGGAGCAGGAGACCATCTCGGAATCAATGCATCACTGCCTGCCACATGTTTCCCTACTGCAGCTACAATAGCCAATTCATGGAATGTTGAGCTGGGGGAAGAGATAGGTGAGGCTCTTGCAGATGAGGCAGTATCTATGGGGGTCAGTGTAATCCTAGGTCCTGGTTTAAATATTAAAAGGAGTCCATTATGTGGTAGAAACTTTGAATACTTTTCTGAAGATCCCTATCTGTCTGGTAAAATGGCAGCAGCTTATGTGCGTGGAATTCAGTCAAGAGGAATTGCTGCATGTCCAAAGCATTTTGCAGTTAATTCTCAGGAAAGCAGACGAATGGCAATGGACTCAGTTGTTGATGAGAGAACTCTCAGGGAAATATATCTAACTGGATTTGAGATAGCGGTAAAGGAAGGCAAGGCCAAGTCCATTATGTCTTCATATAATGAGATAAATGGTGTCTATGCAAATGAGAATAAGCACTTACTCCAGGATATTTTGGTTGATGAGTGGGGTTTTGATGGATATGTGGTATCTGATTGGGGAGGAAGCAATGATCATGCTCTTGGAGTAAAGAACGGTTCTCACTTGGAGATGCCAGGCACAGGGGACTCCGGTATGAAGGATATATTAAAGGGAATTGAAGCTGGTGTATTGACAGAAGCTGAACTTGATCAGAGACTAGATGAGCTTTTGGATGTAATATTTACAACTTATGAGACACAGGTTGAGTATGCAAGTCAGGCCCTAGATACCAGCAAAGTGAGACAGTTTGATGTGGAAGGCCATCATGAGCTTGCCAGAAAGGCTGCTGAGGAAAGTATTGTCCTTCTGAAAAATGATAGAGATATTCTGCCACTTAGGGGTGATGGAAAGATTGCAGTAATAGGTGATTTCGCTGTTGCTCCTAGATACCAGGGTGCAGGTTCTTCTCTGGTGAACACTTCTATGGAGCCGGAGAATCTCTGGGATGAGTTGCAGAAGGCTAATGTGGAAAATATTATTGGCTTTGCCAGGGGATATAAGAGAAATGCCAAGGTAAATAATAAGCTTATTGATGAGGCTGTAGAACTTGCCAAAGGTGCAGATGTGGTTTTGGTTTGTGCAGGCTTAGATGAAATAAGTGAGAGCGAGGGATTGGACCGCCGCCATATGGGAATGCCTGAGGCCCAGAATGCTCTTATAGAGGCATTGGCTCAGGTAAATAATCATATTGTAGTTGTAATATCAGCCGGTTCTGCCATTGAGATGCCATGGATTGATAAGGTGGCAGGAGTGATTAATGGATACTTAGGAGGCCAGGCTGGAGCATCTGCCATGGTTGCCGCTTTGGTGGGGGCTGTTAATCCAAGTGGTAAATTAAATGAGACTTATGCCCTGAATTATTCTCAGACTCCTGCATATAATTATTGGCCTGCCAGGGAGAGAAGCAGTGAGCATAGAGAAGGACTCTATGTAGGATACAGATACTATGATACCCTGGGCTTAGATGTGAGATTTCCTTTTGGCTATGGATTGAGTTATACAGAATTCAGATATTCAGATTTATGTGTCAGCGATAGTGGAGTGGAATTTAAAATTACCAATGTCGGCAGTGTAGCCGGGGCAGAAATTCCACAGATGTATGTGTCCAAGAAATCAGATACTGTATTCCGCCCTGCAAGAGAATTAAAGGGCTTCACCAAAGTATATTTGCAACCTAATGAGAGTATAAATGTGGAGATTCCTTTTGATGACAAGACTTTCAGATATTTTGATGTGAATACCAACCAGTGGGAAATCGAGAAGGGCAAATATGAGATCATGATAGGTGCGTCTTCAAGAGATATACGAATGAATATCAGTTATGAACCAGAGGCAACTACAGAGGCAGGACCTTATAGCAGGCAGAATCTGCCATCATATTTCACAGGAGATATTGTAGCTGTATCTGATGAAGAGTTCCAAAAATTGTATGGGGCAGACATTCCTGATGGCAAATGGACCAGAGAAATAGATTTCAATGATGCAGTATGTCAGCTGTACATGGGAAGAGGTATTCTGGGCAAGCTTATCTATGGAATACTGACAGCTCTTCTGAAAATATCAGAAATGCGAGGCAAGCCTAGTTTGAACCTGTTATTCCAGTATAATATGCCAATTAGAGGTTTCTCTAAAATGACGGGAGGAATAATCACAACAGATATGGCATTGGCTCTCACAGAGATGGCAAATGGTCACAGAATTGTGGGGACAGTACATTTTATTAAAGCAGCCATTACCAGAAGTTAAGTAATTGCATAAGTACTCCGTTAATAGTAATATAGAAGTAAGACACTAGGTCAAAGTGGGAGTATATGTATATGAAAACTAAAGTATGTCTTTTCAATAAAATAATGGCTTTCATTATGCTTGTTTTAATGGTAACAGGAATATTGAATTATATTATGCCAACATGGGTAAATGCTCAGGAGAAAGAGCCTGAGATTGTTCGTGTTGGCTATTTTTATAGTCATAATGTAATGGAAGGAATGTCTGACGAGGAGGAAAAGAGCGGATATGCTTATGAATATCTGCAAAAGGTGTCTTATTATACCAATTGGGAATATGAATATGTATATGGAGATTGGGATGAGATAATCAACAAATTCTATAATGGTGAAGTTGATGTTTTGGCAGGTATTTCAAAATCCCCGGATAGAATGGACAAGGTATTATTTCCTGATTATCCTATGGGAAGTGAAAAATATTATATATATGTTCATAAGGATAGTCCTTTGGCGGGTAAAGATGTTAGCAGTTTAAACGGACGGGACATCAGTGTAAACAGAGGAACCCTTATGGAGGAACAGCTTAGGAGCTGGCAGGAATCCTGTGGTTATGATATCAATATAGTGACTTTCGATGGAAATGAAGACAGATTAGAGAATTTTGATTCAAGTAGTGATGGAGTGACAGTTGATATTGATAATACTGTTTCTGCTGATGACGAAATGGTACCGTTGGTGAGAGTGGGAGGATCAGATTATTATCTTGCAGTGGCGAAGAATCGTCCTGATTTGCTGGCGGAATTAAACAAGGTATTGGGAAGCATATATTCTTTTGATCCGGATTTTGCACATACTCTTTCAGATAAATATTTTAGCAACATTGCTGTAAATAATCAGATGTCTGACAATGAAAAGGAGTGGCTTGCATCAAAAAATGAAATAAAAATAGGATATTTAAATAATTATATGCCGTTTTCAAGTAAAGGAGAAAATGGTGAGCCTCAAGGTGTAATATGCGATCTGATGGATGAGATGATGACGCAACTGGGAATATCAAAAGGGTTAAAATTAGAATATATATCCTATGAAGATTCCAAGAGAATGGTAGATGCACTGAAAAAGGATGAAATTGATATTGCATTTCCTGTAATCAATGATGTGTCCTGGGCTGCCAATAATAATATCTGTCTATCAAATGAAGTTATTTCTACTCAGATGAATCTGGTATATGCAGGTGATTATTCTGATTTGAGACTGAAGAAGATGGCTGTGAAGAAGGGGAATGAAATAGCATATGACTATCTGGTGAAGCATTATCCTGATGTGGAAGTGGTGGAATATGATACGGTGGATGAAGCTCTCGAATCAGTGGAGACAGATAAGACCGATGCTACAATTATCAATGAACTTCGAAAGGAAGGATATCTAAATAATACCAGGTTTAAGAATTTACATGTGGTGATTCTGTCAGACTCAAGTAGCAGATGCATTGCTGTAAATCACGGAAATGTGGAATTGCTTACAATTATTAACAGAGGAATAGTGAGCCTTCCAAAAGAGTATGTCATAACCAATACATATAAGTATGCCATGAGGCTTGCAGATTATACTCTAGATGATTTTGTTCATGATTATCAGAGCATAATAATAATTGTTATCCTGATTGTAGTGGTCACAATAATAGTATTGATAAGAATCAATTCCACTATGAAGCAGAGAAGAGATTTGTTCGATCAAATGGCTCATAAGGATGGAATGACAGAATTATACAACAGACGAGCCTTTGATGAGATTATGGATGGCTGGCATGACAAGGATGTAACCAAGGATACAATGATAATTGCCATGGATTTAAATGGTCTGAAGAAGACTAATGATACCATGGGACACGAAGCCGGCGATGAGTTAATAATCGGTGCGGCTAATTGTATGAGTGCAGTTCTTGGAAAATATGGCAAGGTATTTAGAATTGGAGGAGATGAATTCGCAGCAATATTACATTTGGATCCTTCTAAGCATTATGAGGTTATTCGTGATTTGCATGTGGCATTCAATAATTGGCAGGGAGAGATTTGCGATTCTCTGTCAGTGGCTGTTGGAGCCTGCAGCGGTGACGAATTAGATGGCTTAAAACCGGGAGATATGGTAACAATGGCCGACGAGAGATTGTATATTCAGAAGTCATTGTATTATAAGATGATGAAAATGAAAGAAAAGGTTGCTGATCAAAATCAGATAAATATCTAAAAAAATTTATGTGAAAATGTTGACAATCAATCTAATTTAGATTATAGTATCCAACATAAAAGCAAAGGCGCTTTGATTAGAAGTAATCAAAGCGCTATTTTTATTTTCACGACAAAGGCGTCGGTTAGTTGTATAACTACCGGCGCCTTTTGTGTTTGTTTGAAGATTATATATGGCAAAAGGGAAGGAGAATAGATATGTGTTCAATAATGGCTTTATCTAAGGCGCATATATCGAAAGCTGACTTTAAGGAAGCATTTGCCAAAACAAAATCTAGAGGACCGGATATGGAAGAAATCATTGAAATCTCTGATTCAATATTGGGATTTCAGAGATTGGCTATTATGGGCCTGGATGAAAGTGGAATGCAACCTTTTGAGTTAGATGGCAACTATGTAATATGCAATGGAGAATTGTATGGATTCCGACAGGAGAAAGAGGAGTTGATATCCAGAGGATATGAATTTAAGAGTGACTCAGATTGTGAAATAATTCTGCCAATGTATAGAGAATATGGGCTGGATATGTTTGCAAAGCTGGATGCTGAATTTGCAATGGTTATATATGACAGCAAGATGGATAATCTGATAGCCGCAAGAGATCCAATTGGAATCAGACCTTTGTTCTATGGATACGATAGAGAAGATGCAATTATGTTTGCCTCTGAAGCCAAGAATCTGGTTGGGTTATGTGACAGGATTTATCCTTTTCCACCGGGACATTATTACGTAGGTGGCAGATTTGTATCTTACAGGGATGTGGCTGCAAGGCAGACATATAGTCAGGATGATTTGGAAGAAGCCTGTGGCAAGATACATGATTTGCTTGTGGCTGGAGTTGAGAAAAGACTGGATGCAGATGCACCTGTGGGATTTCTACTTTCAGGAGGACTTGATTCTTCTCTTGTATGTGCAATCTCTCAGAAACTGTTAAATAAACCAATCAGGACATATGCCATAGGAATGAATGAGGATGCAATTGATCTGAAATATGCCCGGGAGGTTGCAGAGTACCTTGGAACGGAACATCAGGAAATAATAATCAACAAGAATCTGGTGATAGAAAGTCTGGAGGAAGTTATTGCAGCACTTGGAACTTATGATATTACAACAATCAGAGCTTCCATGGGTATGTATCTGATTTGTAAAGGAATCAAGAAAGTAAACCCAGACATTCGAGTACTGTTAACTGGTGAGATTTCAGATGAAATATTCGGATATAAATATACAGACTTCGCACCAAGTGCTGAAGAGTTTCAGAAAGAAGCTGAGAAGAGACTGAGAGAGTTGTATATGTATGATGTGCTTCGAGCGGACAGATGTATCTCGGTAAATTCTATGGAGGCAAGAGTTCCATTTGGTGATTTGAATTTCGTGGAATATGTCATGAGCATTAACCCGGAAATGAAGATGAATAAGTACAACAAAGGTAAGTATCTACTCAGACATGCATTTGAGGAGGGAGATTATTTACCACATGATATTCTCTTTAGAGAAAAGGCTGCTTTTTCAGATGCGGTAGGACATTCCATGGTTGATTATCTCAAGGAATATGCAGAGGGTATTTATACAGAGGAGGATGTGGCAGAGGCTTCCAAGAAATATAGCTTTGCAACACCATTTACTGCTGAATCGCTTCTGTATAGAGAGATTTTTGAGAAATATTATCCTGGACAGGCTGAGATGGTAGCAGACTTCTGGATGCCAAATAGAAACTGGGAGAATTGTAATGTCAATGATCCAAGTGCCAGAGTTTTAAAGAACTATGGTGCCAGCGGTAAATAGCAATAACCTAAGAAGCATACATGGATATGAAAATGTCGAAGTGTGAAATATACATAGAAAATGTAGAAGAAAAGGAGACCAAGATTATGACAATGAATGTAACAGAAATTTTTGGAAGCAAAGTATTCAATGACAAGGTAATGAAGGAAAGACTTCCAAAGGAGACTTACAAAGCTCTGAAGAAGACTATTGAAGATGGAGCAGAATTGGAATTAGAAGTTGCCAAGGTCGTAGCACATGCTATGAAAGATTGGGCAATTGAGCAGGGAGCTACCCATTTTACACATTGGTTCCAGCCTATGACAGGAGTGACAGCTGAGAAGCATGATTCATTTATTCAGCCGGAAGAAGGCGGCAAGGTGATTATGGCGTTTTCCGGCAAGGAGCTTGTAAAGGGTGAGCCTGATGCTTCATCATTCCCTTCAGGTGGTCTTAGAGCTACATTTGAAGCCAGAGGATATACAGCATGGGATCCAACTTCTTATGCATTTATCAAGGATGATACACTTTGTATTCCAACAGCATTCTGTTCTTATTCAGGAGAGGCTCTTGATAAGAAGACACCACTTCTTCGTTCTATGCAGGCTCTTGATAAGCAGGCAGTTAGAATTTTGAAATTATTTGGAAATGAAGATGTTAACAGAGTAATCACTACAGTAGGTCCAGAGCAGGAGTACTTCCTCATTGATGCTGAGATGTACAATGCAAGACCGGATTTGATTTATACAGGCAGAACTTTGTTTGGAGCTAAGCCTCCAAAGGGACAGGAGCTTGATGACCATTACTTTGGTACTATTAAACCTAGAGTATCTGCATTTATGAAAGAGTTAGACGAGGAGTTGTGGAAACTGGGTGTGTTGGCCAAGACCAAGCACAACGAGGTTGCACCTGCACAGCATGAATTGGCACCGGTTTTCTCAACCACTAATATAGCAACAGATCACAACCAGCTCACAATGGAGATGATGAAGACTGTTGCAGCAAGACATGGTATGACATGTCTCTTACATGAGAAACCTTTTGCAGGTGTAAATGGTTCTGGTAAACACAACAACTGGTCTATATCAACGGATACCGGAGTGAACCTGTTGGAGCCAGGTAAAACTCCTTCCCAAAACGCTCAGTTCCTGTTGTTCCTTACAGCAGTAATCAAGGCTGTGGACGATTATCAGGAATTACTCCGTGTGTCTGTTGCTAGTGCAGGAAATGATCATAGACTTGGAGCTAATGAGGCACCTCCTGCTATTATCTCAATGTTTTTAGGAGATGAGCTTGAGGCCATTGTGGAATCTATTATCGATGGCACAGACTATGTGGACAAAAAGAAGAAATTAATGTCCATCGGTGCTACTGTATTGCCACCAATTTCACAGGATACAACAGATAGAAATAGAACATCTCCATTTGCCTTTACTGGAAACAAGTTCGAGTTTAGATCTTTAGGTTCTGCTGCTTCTATCTCTGGTCCAAATATTGTATTGAATACAATCGTGGCAGAGGCACTTGATTTATTTGCAGAAGAATTAGAGGGAGCCAAGGACTTCGACAAGGCATTAAATGATTTGGTTAAGAGAGAGTTAACTGCTCACAAGAGAATCATATTTAACGGAAATGGATATTCTCCTGAATGGGTTGAGGAAGCTAAGAAGAGAGGCTTGGCAAATCTCGTATCTACAGTGGATGCGCTTCCAAGCTTCGTATCTCAGAAGTCAATCGATGTATTTACCAAGCATAAGGTATTTACAGAGGGCGAGTTAATGAGCCGTTATGAGATTGAGTTGGAGAAATATGCCAAGGTAATTGATATTGAAGCACTTACTTTTGAATCTATGGTGAAGAAGGATATCATGGCAGCAGCAACTGATTATGAGACTTTCCTGGCAAATGCAATTAATGCCAAGGCAGCAGTTGGTGTACCTGTGCCAAGTGATACTCAGAAGAAGAAGCTCCAGAGAGCTGCACAGCTTACAGAAACAATGGATGCAGGTCTGGAAAAGCTTGAGGCTGATATTGCCAAGGCAGGTGAGATTGAGAATACATATGAATTGGCTAAGTTCCATCACGATGTAATTTTCGCTGATATGAATGAACTTCGTGTGGCAGTTGATGAACTTGAAACTGTTATTCCGAGTGATATTTGGCCATATCCTACATATGGTGAAATTTTGTATAGTGTTAAATAATTCACTGTATTATCCAATGAGCTTTTAAAAGGCTTAATATAATAATCATAATAGTTATGAGCACAATGGGGTGTCTCCGAGATGAGGAGATGCCCCATTTTTAATGAAAAAATCTGATGGATTTTATATTTCATATAAGCGTAAGTTTATAAATGCGCAGGCTCTTAATTATAGAAAAAACTACTAGGAGGAAATGAAAATGACAGAACAAATTATGGAAGCAATAAACTCCGAAGTATATGGCGTCTGGTTTCTAATCGGAGCCGCCTTGGTATTTTGGATGCAGGCAGGATTTACAATGTGTGAGGCTGGTTTTACCAGATCCAAGAATGCGGGCAATATTATTATGAAGAACCTCATGGATTTCTGTATTGGTACAGTAATGTGGTTTATATGTGGCGCGTCTTTAATGTTGGGAGAGAATATTTTAAATGGATTTGTTGGAGGTTTTTCTTTTGATGTATTTACCAATTATGCAAATTTTGATTATTCAGCATTTGTATTTAACCTGGTATTTTGTGCAACAACAGCCACCATTGTATCTGGATCAATGGCAGAGCGTACCAAGTTCTCCAGCTATTGCATCTATTCAGCAATAATCTCTGCTATTATTTACCCTATTGAAGCTCACTGGACATGGGGCGGAGGATTTCTGGCACAGTGGGGATTCCATGATTATGCCGGATCAAACTGTATTCATATGGTAGGTGGTATATGTGCTCTTATCGGTGCATCAATCCTTGGACCTCGTATTGGTAAATTTGTAAAGGATAAGAATGGCAAGGTTGTGAAAGTAAATGCTTTCCCAGGACACAATCTGGTAGCTGCAGCACTTGGTGTATTTATCCTGTGGCTTGGATGGTATGGATTTAATGGAGCAGCTGCAACTGATATTGATACCCTTGGTTCAGTATTTCTTACAACAACAGTGGCTCCTGCAGTTGCAACTGTTACATGTATGATTGTTACCTGGGTGAGATATGGTAAGCCTGATGTGGCTATGTGTTTAAATGCTGCTCTTGCAGGTCTTGTAGCAATCACTGCCCCTTGTGATGTTACAGACTGCCTGGGAGCTGCAATCATTGGATTGGTAGCAGGCGTATTGGTTATTGTAGGTGTATGGTTCACAGATTATGTAGTACATGTTGATGACCCAGTTGGAGCTGTTGCAGTTCATATGCTCAATGGTATCTGGGGAACAATTGCAGTTGGATTATTTGCTACTGAGACAGCACCGGGATTTGCCCTGGCAGGAATTGAAGAAGGCCTCTTCTATGGCGGTGGATTATTACAGCTTGGAAAACAGCTTGGAGGAATTGTAGTAACAGCTGTGTGGACTGTAGTTCTTGCTACAATTGCATTTGGTTTAATCAAGAAGACAATTGGACTTAGAGTTTCTGAGGAAGAAGAGATAATCGGTCTTGATCAGATGGAACATGGTCTTCTATCAGCTTATGCCGGATTTGAAGTGGTTGATGATTCATTCGGTATTGCCTATGACGAAAATGATGATATGAGTCAGGTTACTGGTGATGTGCCAGAGGTAAAAGCTGTACCTGTTATGGTTGGAAATACAGTTCCAGAGGGCAGACCAAAGATGACCAAGGTGGAGATCCTCTGCAGAGAGAGAAATTTAGAGAAGCTCAAGAATGCTCTTATGAAACTTGGAATCACTGGTATGACAGTTTCTCATGTAATGGGATGTGGTGTTCAGAAGGGTACTCCTGAATACTATCGTGGAGTTGCAGTGGAAGCATCACTTCTTCCAAAGATTCGTGTGGATGTAGTTGTCTGCGCAGTTCCTGTAAAGGATGTAATAGAAACTGTGAAGAAAGTCCTATACACAGGCCATATTGGAGATGGCAAAATCTTCGTATATGATGTGGAGAGAGTTGTAAAGGTGAGAACTGGAGAAGAAAATTTTGCGGCTCTTCAGGACGTAGAATAAATAATTTAAACTACTATGATGCAGTAATTGAATGTCATAATAAGATTTTAGTATTCAATTATAAGGTCATGGTATATAATGAAAAATAATTTTAGTACCATTGGACCGGGCAGGAACTATGCCCGGCCTTTGGCGTGAAAGGATGTAAAATGGTAAAGATAAACGATAATTATACAAAACTCCCTGGATCATATCTTTTTTCAGATATAGCCAAAAGAATTGCCCGCTATTCAGAAGCTAATCCTGACAAGAAGATTATTAGACTTGGAATCGGAGATGTAACTCAACCTCTTAGTAGTTCAATTATAGATGCTCTGCACAAATCTGTTGATGAGATGGCTGATGCAGATACATTTCACGGATATGCTCCTGATTTGGGCTATGAATTTTTGAGAAATGCTATTGCGGAAAATGATTATAAATCAAGAGGATGTGATATTAGGCCGGATGAAATCTTCGTATCTGACGGTGCGAAATGTGACTGCGCAAATATTCAGGAAATATTTGCCACAGACAATGTAGTTGCTGTATGTGATCCTGTATATCCAGTATATGTAGATTCCAATGTCATGGCAGGTCGCGCTGGTGACTATGATGAGGAGCAGGGATTATTTGACAGAATCGTATATATGCCTTGCTTGGAGGAACATGGCTTTGCTCCGGAGATTCCAGAAAAAACTGCGGATTTAATATATCTGTGTTTCCCAAATAATCCAACAGGAGCAGTTATTACAAAGGATGAGTTGCAGAAATGGGTTGACTATGCCAATGAGACTGGCAGTGTGATAATCTATGATGCAGCTTACGAGGCATATATTCAGACTGAGGGAATCCCTCATAGTATCTATGAGTGCGAAGGTGCCAAGACCTGTGCTATCGAGTTACATTCATTCTCCAAGAATGCAGGCTTTACAGGCGTAAGACTTGGATATACAGTAGTTCCTCATGAGCTTGTGAGAGATGGAATAGAACTTCATTCCCTCTGGGCAAGACGCCATAGTACAAAATACAATGGTGCACCATATATAATTCAGAGAGCCGGTGAGGCAGTGTATTCTACGGAAGGACAGAAGGAAATCAAGGAATTAATAGCCTATTATATGAGAAATGCTTCTTACATATTAGAGGGATTGAAGGAAGCTGGTTATAGCGTGTCAGGTGGCGTGGATGCACCTTATATCTGGTTGAAGACACCAGAGGGAATGTCAAGCTGGGATTTCTTTGATTATCTGTTGGAAAATGCTAACGTAGTAGGAACACCAGGATCTGGATTTGGTCCTCATGGTGAAGGATATTTCAGACTGACTGCCTTTGGAAGTTATGAGAATACTGTAGAGGCAGTGGACAGAATCAAGAGATTAGCAAATAAATAACATACATTTGTCATAATAAAACTGAGAGATTTTATTGTGGTAATATGGAAAAATGTAATTGACTTTTGTCGTTAATAGTAATATACTTTCTACATATTTTAGAAAGCAAGGGCGCTTCAACTATGGTTGAAGTGCCCACTTTTTTTAGAAATATTGCGACAAAGGCGTCGGATTAGGTTGGTGAGAAGCCAGCCTTCTTCGGCGCCTCTTTTTTATGTCACAGGAGATACATGGCGCAGGTAAGTGCGGATATGTATCAGTTATAACCACAAATATTTATTGAGAGGGAAGGAAATAAGTAAATGGTTAAGTACGTATTTGTAACAGGTGGAGTAGTATCAGGATTAGGAAAGGGAATTACAGCCGCATCTCTGGGCAGATTGCTAAAGGCAAGAGGATATCATGTGACTATGCAGAAGTTTGATCCATATATTAATGTGGACCCGGGCACCATGAATCCTATACAGCATGGAGAAGTTTTCGTAACCGATGACGGTACAGAGACGGATCTGGATTTAGGTCATTATGAGAGATTTATCAATGAGAGCCTGGACAAGAATTCCAATGTGACTACGGGCAAGATTTATTCGGCAGTTCTGAGCAAAGAGCGACATGGTGATTATGGCGGAGGAACAGTACAGGTTATTCCCCATATAACCAATGAAATCAAGGAAAGATTCTATAAGGCCAAGTCAGATGATGAGGAGACTATTTCCATTATAGAGATTGGTGGAACAGTAGGAGATATTGAGAGTCAGCCATTCTTGGAGGCTATAAGACAGTTCCAGACAGAAGTTGGCAGGGAAAATGCCATTGTAATAGAGGTTACATTGATTCCTTATCTCAAGGCCTCTGGTGAGATGAAAACCAAGCCAACACAGATGAGCGTGAAAGAATTACAGCGCATGGGTATATGGCCTGACATATTGGTATGTAGATCGGATTATCCGGTGGATGATGACATGAGGGCCAAGATAGCGCTGTTTTGTAATCTGGACAAAAGCCATGTGTTACAGAATTTGGATGCACCATCACTTTATGAGGTGCCACTGATGATGGAGGAGGAGAATCTGGCGAAAGCAGTATGTGAATGCCTCCATATTGATTGTCCGGAACCGGATTTAACTGAGTGGAATGCCATGGTTGAGAATCTACATAAATCAGACAAGGATGTAACCATTGGTCTGGTTGGAAAATATGTAGCACTTCATGATGCTTATCTGTCAGTGGTTGAGGCTCTGCATCACGGTGGAATCGCCGAGAGAGCCAAGGTCAACATAAGATGGATTGATTCAGAGGAGATAACTCCTGATACGGTGGAACAGTATCTGCATGATGTGGATGGAATTATTGTGCCGGGAGGTTTCGGAACCAGAGGTATTGAGGGCATGATATGCGCAATTAATTATGTGAGAGAGAGACAGATTCCTTTTCTTGGAATATGCCTTGGAATGCAGTTATCCATAATTGAATTTGCCAGAAATGTATTGAACCTCCCAGATGCATCCAGTGTGGAATTTGATGAGAACACATCCAATCCAGTTATTCATCTCATGCCAAGTCAGGAAGGAGTGACAGATTTGGGAGGAACTCTCCGATTGGGTGCTTATCCATGTAAATTGGCAGAGGATAGTCTGGCTCACAAATTGTATGGATTAGATGAAATATCAGAGCGACATAGACATAGATATGAAGTAAATAACGATTACAGACAGATGCTTGAATCAAAAGGGATGAAGTTGTCAGGCATTTCTCCGGATAATCGAATTGTGGAAATGGTTGAGTTAGAAGGTCATCCATTTTATATTGCAACACAGGCACATCCAGAGTTTAAATCAAGACCGGATGTGGCACATCCACTTTTCAGAGGTTTAGTAGGAGCAGCGTTAGAGTACCAATCCAAGGAGAAATAAAATGAATCAGGGAAACTATCATAATCAGCAGCAGGGGTTGTATAGCAAGGAATTTGAACATGACAATTGCGGAATCGGTGCAGTTGTAAATATTAAGGGAATCAAGAGTCATCAGATTGTGGATGACGCTTTGAAGATAGTGGAGAATCTGGAGCACAGAGCCGGCAAAGATGCTCTTGGAGAGACAGGAGATGGTGTTGGTATTCTCACTCAGATTCCACACAAATTTTTTGCAAAGATTTGTCGTCAGGAAAATATAGCTATTGGTGGCGAGAGAGAATACGGTGTTGGAATGTTTTTCTTCCCACAGGATGAGTTAAAGAAGCGCCAGGCTATGAAAATGTTTGAAGTGATTGTTGAGAAGGAAGGCCTCACATTTCTTGGATTCAGAAAAGTATTAACTTATCCCAAGGTATTAGGACAGAAGGCTATAGATTCAATGCCTGAGATATATCAGGGATTTATTGCAAGACCTGCTTCTGCCAAGACTGATTTGGAGTTTGACCGTAAGCTTTATATTATTCGACGAGTATTTGAACAGAGCAGTGACAAGACATATGTGCCTTCTCTGTCATGCAGGACAATTGTATACAAGGGTATGTTTCTGGTGGGACAGCTTCGCACTTTCTTCGCGGATTTGCAGGATGAGGATTTCGAGTCTGCCATTGCCATGGTTCACTCTCGATTCTCAACCAATACTAATCCAAGTTGGGAGAGAGCTCATCCAAACCGCATGTTGGTTCACAATGGTGAGATCAACACTATCAAGGGAAATGCTGACAAGATGCTGGCTCGTGAGGAGACATTGCATACAGATGCATTTACCTCAGAAGATATGACCAGATTACTTCCGGCAATCTCACAGTCAGGTTCTGATTCGGCAATGCTTGATAATACATTGGAATTTCTCACAATGTCAGGAATGGATTTGCCATTGGCTGCAAGTATTTTGATTCCTGAGCCATGGGCTCATAATGATACCATTTCACAGGAGGAGAGAGACTTCTATCAGTACTATGCAACTATGATGGAGCCATGGGATGGACCTGCTTCAATCCTCTTCTCAGATGGAGATGTAATGGGAGCAATTCTGGATAGAAATGGCTTGCGTCCTTCAAGATATTATGTGACTGATGATGATAGATTGATTCTGTCTTCTGAGGTAGGTGTTCTTGAGATTGATGAGAGTCATATCCTCACCAAGGAGAGATTACATCCTGGTAAAATGTTGCTGGTGGATACTGTGGCAGGACGAATTGTATCAGACACAGACCTGAAGCAGAAGTATGCAGCCAAGGAACCTTATGGTGAGTGGCTTGACAGTAACCTGGTAAAACTCAAGGATTTGAAAATTCCAAATATCAAGACACCGGCATATAGTGACGAGGAATTACATAGATTGCTGAAATCCTTTGGATATACTTATGAGGAATATATGGAAGAGATTGAAAATATGGCCCTTAACGGCAGCGAGCTTATAGGTGCCATGGGAGTTGATACACCTCTTGCAGTTTTGTCGAAGCAGTATCATCCTTTATTTGATTATTTCAAGCAGCTGTTTGCACAGGTTACAAACCCACCAATTGACTCTATCCGTGAGAAGATTGTAACTGCTACAACTGTATATCTGGGCAAGAATGGAAATCTCCTGGAGGAGAAGGCAGAGAACTGTAATGTGTTAAAGATTGAGAATCCGATTCTGTCTGACTTGGATTTGATTAAAATCTGCGCCATGGACAAGCCAGGATTTAAGGTATCTAAGGTATCAATTCTGTATTACAAGAGTACTCCAATTGAGAGGGTGTTAGAACAGTTATTTGTAGCAGTGGACAAGGCTTATGAGAAAGGCACCAACATACTCGTGCTTTCGGACAGAGGAGTGGATGAAAACCATGTGGCTCTGCCTTCACTTCTTGCAGTGGCAGCAGTTCATAAGCACCTGGTTCAGACCAAGAAATGTACTTCAATGTCATTGATTCTAGAGTCAGGTGAGCCAAGAGCGGTGCATCATTTTGCAACTCTTCTGGGATTCGGTGCTTCTGCAGTCAATCCATATCTGGCTCATGCTTCAATTGCAAAGCTTTGTAACAGCGGACTTATGGACAAGGATTATTATCCATCAGCAACAGCTTATGACAAGGCAGTGATTTCAGGAATCGTAAAGATTGCATCCAAGATGGGTATATCTACAATTCAGTCTTACCAGGGTTCGAAAATGTTTGAGGCTATAGGAATATCCCAGGATGTTATTGATAGATATTTTACAGGAATAGTAAGTCCTATTGGTGGAATCACTTTGGAAGACATCGCTCTGGCTACGGACAGACAACATTCCAAGGCTTTCGATCCTCTTGGATTGGGAAGCGATTTGGCAATTTCATCTGTTGGTAAGCACAAGATGAGAGCTCAGGGCGAGACACATAGATATAATCCTCAGACTATTCATATGCTTCAGAAATCCACAAGGAACGGAAGCTATGAGGAGTTCAAGCAGTATACTGCAATGATTGATAAGGAAGAGACAGGCTATCTGCGAAGTCTCATGGATTTCAATTATCCTGACCAGGGAATCTCACTTGATGAAGTTGAGAGTGTGGAAAATATTGTTCGCAGATTCAAGACTGGTGCTATGTCTTATGGTTCAATTTCTGAGGAGGCACATGAGGCACTTGCAATTGCCATGAATCATCTCCATGGTAAATCCAATTCCGGAGAAGGCGGAGAGAGCGACGAGAGAATTGAATCTGCAGGAACAGATAATGATAGAAGCTCAGCTATTAAGCAGGTGGCATCAGGTAGATTTGGAGTTACCAGCAAGTACTTGGTATCAGCCAAGGAAATACAGATTAAGATGGCACAGGGGGCTAAGCCTGGTGAGGGTGGTCATTTGCCTGCCAAGAAGGTATATCCTTGGATTGCCAAGACCAGACATTCTACTCCTGGTGTGAGTCTTATTTCACCACCACCTCATCATGATATCTATTCAATTGAGGATTTGGCTCAGCTTATATATGATTTGAAAAATGCCAACAAGAATGCCAGAATATCTGTAAAGCTGGTATCAGAAGCTGGAGTAGGAACAATTGCTGCCGGTGTTGCCAAGGCTGGAGCACAGGTTGTGCTTATATCTGGTTATGATGGAGGAACAGGTGCAGCACCATTGTCTTCTATTCATAATGCAGGTTTACCTTGGGAGTTAGGCCTTGCAGAGACACATCAGACTCTTATGCAAAATGGTCTCAGACAGCGGGTGGTTGTGGAGACAGACGGTAAGCTTATGAGTGGTAGAGATGTGGCCATAGCAGCAATCCTTGGAGCGGAGGAGTTCGGTTTTGCCACAGCACCTCTTGTAACCTTGGGATGTGTAATGATGCGAGTATGTAATCTGGACACCTGCCCAATGGGTGTGGCAACACAGAATCCTGAGCTTCGCAAGAAGTTCATTGGTAAGCCGGAGTATGTGGAGAACTTCATGAAATTTATTGCTCAGGAGCTTAGAGAATACATGGCTCGTCTCGGTGTGGCTACAATTGATGAATTGGTTGGAAGAACTGACCTTCTGAAGAAAAAAGAAGACTTAAGTGGTGCTGCTTCCAAGATAGACTTAAGTGCAATTCTTGCAGCAAATCCATATGAAGCCAATACATTTGACGAGACCAAGGTATATGATTTCGAACTTCAGAAAACTATTGATGAGAGAGTATTGCTGAAGGATAGAGATATTGCTGCTGCTGTAAGAGATGGCAGAAAGGCCAAGAAGAATGTGCATATCATTAATACAGACCGAAGCTTCGGTACTCTTCTTGGAGCTGATATTACAAGAAATCATAAGAATGGAATGAAGGAAGATACAATCGTATTGAATTGTACAGGTGCGGCAGGGCAATCCTTTGGAGCATTTATCCCATCAGGACTTACATTGAAGCTGGAGGGAGATGCCAATGATTACTTCGGTAAAGGACTCTCAGGTGGAAAGCTTATAGTAAAGGCTCCTGATAATGCAGCATATGAAGCAGAAGACAATATTATTGCAGGAAATGTAACTCTCTACGGAGCTACATCTGGAGAGTGCTATATTGCAGGTAAGGCAGGAGAGAGATTCTCTGTTAGAAACTCTGGTGCTTATGCAGTTGTGGAAGGTGTAGGCGAACATGGTTGTGAGTATATGACAGGTGGTCGTGTGGTTGTAATTGGCGAGACTGGCAAGAACTTCGCTGCAGGTATGTCTGGTGGTGTGGCTTATGTATATGACAAGAACAATCAGTTATACAGAAATCTCAACAAGGAACTTGTGCTTATGGAGAAGGTGGAGAATAAAACTGATTGTGAAGAGCTGAAATCTATGTTGAAGAAACACCTGAAATACACTGGTTCCAAAAAGGCCAAGAAGATATTGGATGATTTTGATAATGAATTGCAGTACTTCAAGAAGATTATTCCTGAGGATTACAAACGTCTGGTGACTTCTACAACTAAGTATGAAGAACAGGGAATGAGCCGTGAAGATGCACAGATTGAAGCATTCTATGAGTGCGTAGGAAAGTAGGAGGTGCACTAATATGGGAAAGACAACTGGATTTATGGAATATGAGCGCATGGATGGCGCTGTGATTGAACCAAAGACACGAATAGGCAATTTTGATGAATTTCATCTGAGATTGACTCTGGAGGAACAGCAGATTCAGGGTGCCAGATGTATGAGCTGTGGTGTACCATTTTGCCAGGCGGGAGCTATGATTGCAGGAATGGCCAGTGGATGTCCTCTTCACAATCTGGTTCCTGAAACCAATGACCTGGTATATAGAGGAAAATGGGAGGCAGCATATAATCGCCTGTCCAAGACTCATGGATTGCCGGAGTTCACATCTCATGTATGCCCTGCATTATGTGAAAATGCCTGTACCTGTGGATTGAATACCCAGCCTGTATCAACCAAGGAAAATGAAAAGGCAATTATCGAGTATGCTTATGAGCATGGTCTGGTAAATGAGGTTGCTCCAAAGGTTAGAACAGGCAAGACTGTTGCGGTTATTGGAAGTGGACCTTCAGGATTGGCTACGGCACAGCTTCTCAACAGAAGAGGACACAAAGTGACTGTATTTGAGAGAAGTGACAGAGTGGGTGGTTTGCTGAGATATGGCATTCCAAATATGAAACTTGATAAGAGAATAATTGATAGAAGAATTGATCTCATGGAGAAAGCCGGTATTGAATTCAGATGCAATATTAATGTGGGCGTAGATATAACAGGAGATGAATTGCTTAAGGAATATGACAGAGTAGTCTTGTGTTGTGGAGCATCAAATCCTAGAGATATCAATGTGACAGGAAGAGATGCCAAGGGTATATATTTTGCAGTGGACTTCCTGAAAGAAGTGTCCAAGAAGCTTATGGACTTAAACTATGATTCCGCTGCTCTTATGGCATCTAATGATTTTAGCTTCAAGTCTCTCAAGGGCAAGAATGTAATAGTAGTAGGTGGCGGTGACACGGGAAATGATTGCGTGGGAACCAGTATCAGACTGGGGGCTGAAAGTGTAATGCAGTTGGAAATGATGCCAAAGCCTCTTGAAACTCGAGCGGAATCGAATCCATGGCCAGAGTGGCCAAAGGTGTTAAAGACTGATTACGGTCAGGAGGAGGCTATATATAAATTTGGCTCAGATCCTCGTGTATATCAGACTACTATCACAGAATATATCAAGGATAAGAAGGGAAATTTGAAGGCTGTTAAACTTGTTTCTCTGGAATCTAAAAAGGATGAGAAGACCGGCAGAATGATAATGGCCCCTGTTGCCGGAAGTGAGCGAGAGGTGAAAGCAGATATTGTATTAATTGCTGCAGGATTTTGGGGCTCAGAGGGTTATGTTCGAGATACTTTTAAGGTAGAATGTAACGAGAGAACAAATGTAATGACTCATAAGGATTATGAGACAACAAGAGACAGAGTATTTGTTGCAGGTGATATGCACAGAGGACAGTCTCTGGTAGTGTGGGCGATTGCAGAAGGTCGCGGCTGCGCAAGAGCAGTAGATGAGTCTCTTATGGGCTATTCAAATTTATAGTAATCATTAGATGTAATGGTTTTCATGGGAAGGAGAACAACAAATGAGAAGTAAGATGGATATTATGAATTTAATTGATGAGGAGGATGTGGAATTTATTCGTCTCCAGTTTACAGATATTCTGGGGAATTTGAAAAATATCGCTATTACTCCTAATCAGTTGGAACGAGAGTCTGGAGATATGTATCCTATCAAAGCAGGAGCTTTGTTCGGGGACGATTATAATTATCCGGGAGTGCTGTATCTTCATCCTGATTATGAGACATTTGAGATTCTGCCATGGAGACCACAACAGGAAAAGGTTGCAAAGCTTGTGTGTGATGTGTGTGACAAGCATGGAGAGTCTATTGAACTGAGTCCTCGTAAAATTTTGAAAAATGTATTGAAGGAAGCTGAGAATGATGGATATTCATTCCTGGTTAATCCGGAATGCGAATTTTTCCTTTTCCACACAGATGAGGATGGATTACCTACAGCAAAGTCTCATGATAGAGCAGGATATATGGATGTGGGGCCTGTAGATTTTGGCGAAAATGCCAGAAGAGAAATTGTGCTTATGCTTGAGAAAATGGATTTTAATGTCCTTTCCTCTCATCACGAGAGCGCACCGGCTCAGCATGAAGTTGATTTCTCTGAGAGAGAGGCTCTAATGGCGGCAGATGCTATTCAGACATTTAGATTTGCAGTCAGATCTGTAGCCAAGAGATTCGGCTTGTATGCCACATTTATGCCAAAGCCTAAGTCAGGAGATGCAGGTTCTGGTATGCATACCAATTTCGTGCTGATGAAGGATGGTAAGAATATATTTAGAGCTGAGGATGGACACATTTCACAGACTGCTTATGAATTTGTTGCAGGAGTGTTGAACCATGCTCATGCATTAAGCGCTATTTCAAATCCCACAGTGAATTCATACAAGAGACTTCTTGGAGGTTTTGGTGCACCAACCACAGTGGGCTGGTCATTGGAAGATGACAGGGCAATGATATCAATAGATGAAAGCTTCGGTGATGTGAAGGTCAAGGTTCGTACACCGGATGGATCAAGCAATCCCTATTTGTTAATTGCCGGAGTTGTTGCTGCAGGACTTGATGGAATCAGAAATCATATGGATGCAGGACGGGATTTGCAGGAAGCAGGAGATAATAATAAGCTTCTGCCGGAAGATTTGCGTCAGGCCATAGAAGCATTTTCTGAGGATGAATGTATGGCACAGACATATGGTCAGGAATTTGTAGATATTTATACTGATGTTAAGAAGCAGGAATGGCAGGAATATGTCAGAGCTGTGTCAGAATGGGAACTTGATAGGTATTTGGAGAGAATATAGTGGAGGCCTAAATGGGTAGTATTATTATTTCATTGCCCAAATTAGAGAAGGCCATATCTCTTAGAGATTTAATAAAATCATGTGGCTTGTGGGAGGACATAATTATATGTCATCACGGAGCCGAGATTTTGAACATGGTTGATAATCAAGATATAGGTCTCATTATATGCGTGAGAAAACTTCGCGATATGGGATATGAGGAACTGGTAAATTATCTCCCCAGAAGAGTGAAAGTTATTTTGATAACTAGGGAATCTCAAGAAGTCCCATTTGCGGAAAATGTAAGCCATCTTGTTATGCCATTTAGAAAGGATGAATTGATAAATGCAATTCAAAATGTCCTTCCTTATAAGTCAAAAGAGAAGAAGAAGAGATTTAGAACTCCCCAGGAGCAGCAAATGATAGATGATGCCAAGGCATATATTATGGAAGAGATGAATATGACGGAATCTGATGCATTCCGTTATATTCAAAAGATTAGTATGGATACCAGGCAGAGTTTTGTGGAGGTTGCCCGAAAGATTCTAGAGAAAAATGGCTGATTTGGGTTTGTATTACAACGACTGAATTAGTGCTAATAAGTGTTATAAAAAGGCAAAAAAGAGGATTCATCTATTGGTTAGGTGAATCCTCTTATTCTTAATCAATATTAATTCGGATACTGTACTTTGGTTCATTGGGCTTATTTTGTCCTCCAACGTATTTTCCTGCGTTTGATCCTTTCGTATCCTTCCAGTATATATCCACATGAGGTTTTGCGGCATTGGGATAAATCGCAATCATAACAACCGCATTTGTGTAATCATCAGTGGATGAGTAAGCGCCGCGATCATTCCCCATCGTATAACTCGTCCTTCCGTCTGTTTTCGTTCCTTTTCCGTAACACAGTTTTTTAGCCTCATTTGAATTCGACTTGTAAGGAAGAAATTTTCCTGCAGACGGATCATAAATACCGAAGGCGTTGTCTCCCTCTGCGCCGCCATTATTCCACAAAAGTCCTACGGATGATGCCGTGTCTTTCGTCACTCCTGCGTAATATAATTCGACAGCTGCGGAAGCCGCCTGTCGCATTGTGGCAATATCATAAGCCTCTCGTGATTTTTCTAGCTGTTTATTAAAAATCGGAATGGCAACTGCTACAAGCACTGCGATAATGGCAACTACAATTAGAAGCTCTGCCATTGTAAATCCGTTTTTCTTAGTAATTTTATCTTTCATTTCTTTTCCCCGACCTATGTTTTTCTTATATATATAAGGTAATACCACCAAAGTTTTATGTCAAATTTTTTGATGAAATAGATTTAGAAGGACTAAATAATATGATGAAATAGTAGCTTAATCCTCATATATTATGTCGGAATTATTTATGAATATGTTATACTGATGAGAAAGTGGGAGATTTACAGGAGGTATGTGGCTAATGAAGAAATGGATTGAAAAACTTGATCAGAAATATTTGAAAATATGTATATACGCAGCTGTGACTGTACTTATTACTGTGGGGTTAGGAGCAGTGCTTTTATGTACAGGAGGATTTTGGCTGAAATTGTGGACTATAATTTCTGCGGTGCTCAAACCGATTATAATTGGTGGAATAATCAGTTATTTATTTTCGCCTGTTGTGAATAAGTTGGAGGAAATATTTAACAGAAAGAAGAAACATAAGTGGGCCAGAGGCCTAAGTGTGCTTCTGACTTTTTTGATGGTACTTATTATCGTGGTACTTATAGCATTGCTTATTGTGGTTACAGTATATAGAAATGTGGAATCCATCAATATAGATTCCATCAGGAATCTGGCATATACATTGCAAAATGAATATCAGACAATCTGGAATTATTTCTATGATAAGATACGCTCATTGAATATACAGTCTGCTAATTGGGGACATGTAATTTCTATTGTGACAGATATAGTGAAGAGTTTCATGTCCGGATTGATTTTTGGTGTGATTTTTGCGATTTATTTTATGATGGATGGCAAGAGAATTTCAACCTATTGGCAGCGGGTATTTAGAGTGACCATAGGCAAGAAGAATGAGGACAGATGCAAGCAGTTTATAGAGGATGCTGATAGAGCATTTTCCGGATATATCAGAGGACAATTTGTTGATGCCATGATTATTGGTGTCTTGTCTACTATAGCTTTGCTTATTGGTGGAATTCCAAGTGCTATATTGGTGGGACTCTTTGTGGCTATCGGCAATATGATTCCTTATGTGGGACCTGTAGTGGGATATTTTATGGTGGTTATTGTATGCATACCTACAGCATCATTTGACAAGATGGCAGTGGGAATTATTATTTTGACAGTGCTTATGTTTATTGATGGCAATATTATCAATCCGAAGCTCCTGTCAAATGCTGTATCAGTTCATCCACTGCTTGTGGTTGCAGCATTGATTGCAGGTGGAGCCATTGGCGGAATTGTAGGAATGATTGTGGCTGTACCTACTGCGGCATTGATTAAACTTCAGTTTGACAGATACATTGATAAGATGGAAGGGCAGCAGAAGCAAGATAAGTAATTTAGTATTTCAGCATATTTCCTCATTTGATATGGGAAGAAAATGTAATAGAAGAATATGTGAGGGACTGTAATTTTGAGCAAGAGATGCATATATATTATTGAGGATGATCATGCAATAAATCATGGAATTGAGTTGACTCTGGGAACAGAGAACTACTGCTTTAAATCATTTTATTGTCTAAATGATGTGAAACAAATTGAGAATGCAGACCTGATTATTTTGGATATAAATCTGCCGGATGGAAGCGGACTTGATTTGTTAAAGAATATTCGACAGATATCGGATGTTCCCATTCTGATTATTACTGCAAATGATTCTGAGATGGATGAAGTTGCAGGCTTAAGTCTGGGAGCGGATGATTATGTGAAGAAGCCATTTTCATTAATGGCGTTACGATTGCGTGTGCAGAAGTTATTGGACAAGAATGCAGTTCAGACTGCATATAAGCAGAATGGTTTAGAATTTGATTTTGATAATCTGAAATTCTATAAAAATGGCACGGAAATTGATTTTAGTAAGACTGAGATTCGACTGCTGAGATGTCTGGTGGAAAATGCCGGCACAACAATTCCTCGAGACAAATTAATAGAATATGTATGGCAGAATCAGCAGTTTGTTGATGAAAATGCTCTTACTGTTTCTATTAAGAGATTGCGTGACAAGATAGAAAGTGACGATTTAAAGCTGATACATACCGTATATGGAATTGGATATGTGTTCAGGTGGGTGTAAGAAAATGCTGAGAAGAAGTGAGTATAAATTGTTGAACCAGATGTTGGATGCAGCAATGAATGGAGATTTTCATGAAACACAGTTTGATGAATCGGAATTGTCGAAGCTGCAGACCAAGTTATATCAGTACCTGAACCAAAATGCAATTAGTGAAGAAAAACTAAATGAGGAAAAATCCAGAATAGAAGAGCTTGTTACCAATATTTCTCATCAGGTAAAGACACCTCTGACCAATATAATGATGTATTCGGAACTTTTGAAGGAAAGTGTGAGAGATGAGCAACAGGAGTATGTGAGTCAGATATATAATCAAAGTGTGAAATTAAATGAATTGATGCAGGCATTAGTGAAGATGTCCAGATTGGAGACTGGAATATTTGCCTTCGAGCAGAAAACTGATTCATTGGCTGAAGTGGCAGAGGAGGCTATTAGAGGAAATATTTCCAAAGCTACTGGAAAGCATATTGTTATCAGAAAGATGTGGGATGATTCAAAAACTCAGAGTATAATGGCGTGTCTGGATAAGAAGTGGGCTGTAGAGGCTGTGAGTAATATTATTGATAATGCCATTAAATATTCTTCAGAGAATTCAGAGATTGAAGTTGACATGCTTGAACATGAAATGTTTGCCGGGATTAAAATAACAGATCATGGTATTGGTATTTCTGAGGATGAAAGTCCGAGAGTGTTTAGCAGGTTTTACAGAAGCAGCAGAGTCCATGATGAGGAAGGAATTGGTGTTGGATTATTTCTGGCTCGTCAGATTGTAGAAGGGCAAGGAGGATATATTAAGTTAAAGTCAGAAGTTGGGAAGGGAAGTTCTTTTGAAATATATTTTCCGAAGAGAAGACAAATGTGACAGAACTGTTATATTTCAGAAATATTATAGACAGATATAAATGATATGCTAGGTACATAAATTTGTACTTAGCATTTTTTATGAGGAGATTTTTTGATGGAAATATTAAAAACAGAAAAATTGAAGAAATATTATAACCAGACCAGCGTGGTGGTGAAAGCAATTGATGGAGTAGACATCTCAGTTTCACGAGGAGAGTTTGTTGCCGTTGTAGGAACAAGTGGAAGTGGAAAGTCTACTTTGCTTCATATGTTGGGTGGATTGGACAGACCGACAGAGGGCAAGGTGTATATTGATGGCAAGGATATATTTTCCTTGAAGGATGAGGAACTTACTGTATTTCGCAGAAGGAAAATCGGATTTGTATTTCAGGCTTATAATCTTGTACCAGTGTTGAATGTATATGAGAATATTGTGTTGCCGATTCAACTGGATGGAAATGAGGTTGAAGAGGATTATGTAAATGAGATCATAGATATTCTGGGTTTGACGGAGAAGAAGAACAGCATGCCTAATCAATTGTCTGGAGGTCAGCAGCAGCGCGTGGCAATTGCCAGAGCTCTGGCGACTAAGCCATCTATCATATTGGCGGATGAACCAACTGGTAATCTGGATTCCAGGACAAGTTTGGATGTTATGGGGCTTCTGAAAACAACCAGTAATAAGTTGAATCAGACTATGATTCTGATTACTCACAATGAGGAGATTGCACAGATGGCAGATAGAATTATCAGAATTGAGGATGGTGTGTTATATGAGAAATGTTAGCAACAAGAGATGCATATATAATTTATGCATCAAGAATATGAAAGCAAATTTGCGCAGAAATATTATGATTATCTGTGCTGTTGTTCTAACTACAATTATGATGACTACACTTTTCTCCATAGGCGGAAGTGTATTGATTGAATATCAGAAGAATACAATGTATCAGGTTGGAACAAGTTCCATGGCTGGATTCAAATTTATGACTGAGGATGAGTATCAGAAACTTGAAGCCGATTCTGAAATCTCTAATCTGAGTTACAGTATCTATGTGGGCACAGCCAGCAATGCAGAGTTATATGAAGATTATAGTGAAGTGAGATATGTATTGCCGCTAGAGGCACAGACTTCATTTTGCGAGCCTACTACAGGACATTTGCCGGAGAAGGAAAATGAGATTGCTACCTGTACCAAGGTGTTGGATGATTTGGGTGTAAAACATGAGCTTGGAGCAACGGTACATTTGACAATTGATACTGGTGAAGAAGAACTTGAAGGGGACTTTATTTTATCAGGATACTGGGATAAGCCTGCGGATATTTTAGTGAATCAGATTTATGTGTCCAAGGAGTATCAGGAGAAGTATGCGCCGGTATGGAAGACAGAGGCTGATAAGAAGACAAATTTGGATAAAGGAATATATTCAGGATGTTTGAATCCTAATTTTGATTTTGCAACTTCTATTAACTTAGAGAAGCAGATGGCTGATTTGAAAAGCAGATTAGGATTTGGTGATGAAGTAAATGATGGAATTAACTGGGCATTTGCAGGAAGTACGATTGATTTTAATATGGTTGCCATGATAGTGCTGATTTTGGCGTTGATTATAGGATCAGGGTATCTTATTATTTTCAACATTTTCTATATAGCAGTGTCATCAGAGGTTCAATACTATGGGCTGTTGAAGACTATTGGATTGACCAATAAGCAGTTGAAGAAGATGGTTGTATTGCAGGCAGATATTCTAAGTGTAATCGGAATCCCAGTAGGATTAGTAATTGGATATTTAATTTCTATTGTGCTGTTTCCAATGATTGCAGAATCTATGATGAGGATTTCAGGAGTTGTATATCCGGATGCTCGTATATTCTTGTTTAGTGCGATCTTCTCGTGGATTACTGTGAGGCTGAGTTGTAGAAAACCGGGAAAGGTTATAAGTCAAATATCACCGGTTGAAGCGGTTCGTTATAGTGAATATAAGGGTGAGAAGCTGGCGGCTAAAAGAAAGATTAGAAAAGTTACTCCATGGACTATGGCCCAGGAGAATTTAAAGAGAAATTTCAAAAAGACTGCTGTAGTTGTATTGTCTCTGGCTCTCAGTATTATTTTGATAAATGCAACTGTATCAGTGACAAAAGGATTTGATGCCAAGAAATATCTGGCAGGCTCGATTAACTCTGATTTCATGATTACTGATGCTTCTATTCTTAACCCAAATGAGATAAATGAAAATTATGAAGGAGTAAATCAGGATACTGTCAATTATATTAGCTCCTTAGATGGAGTGACTGAAACGGGGCTGGCATATATGTCAACTTGTGTGCAACATATGAATGATGTGACCCTTGGACGGGTTGAGAAGTTCTATAATGAAAATGGTACTTATATGATGCCGCAGGATGATTATGATGCGATGGTAACTAAAGGAAAAATGATTCCGGCTAAAATATTTGGAATCGATGAATTGCCTTTTAATGAGTTGGAGATATGTCATGGTCAGGCTGATTGGGAGAAGTTTCAATCTGGAAATTATGTGATAGTGACCCATCCTGACATGTATGAAGGTAAAGGTATCTGCTCCTTTTATAATGCAGGGGAAAAAGCATTGGTAGAATTTCCTGATGGGAATAAGAAGGAATATGAAGTCCTGGCAATAGGTGAATTGCCTTATCCAATGGGACCGGAATATAGTGCTAGCGTTGGATTTGGCTATATATTGCCAAGGGATGAGTATTTGACACAGGTTCCTAATGCCACTGGAGCTATGAAATTATTTGCTAATGTGGACGAGGCAAAGACAGAAATTATTGAAAATGAAATAAATAAATACTGTGAGATAGATATGCCTGAGTTGGCATATACTTCCAGAGCATATTATATGAAGGATTTTGAAAATATGATAAAGACCTATTTGCTGGTTGGAGGTGCATTAAGCTTTATCCTGGGATTGATTGGCGTATTGAATTGGATTAATCTGACTGTCACATCTATTAATGAGAGAAAGATGGAATTGGAAACTCTTCATGCCATTGGAATGACACGGAAGCAGATCAAGACTATGCTTATGGGTGAAAGCCTCTATAGAGTTTGCCTTACAGGTGTATTCGTGCTGACAGCAGGCTGGTTGCTAAACTATTTATTTATACAGATTATTGCCGGCGGTATGTGGATGTTTACCTATAAACTTGTAATATGGCCGATGCTTCTGTGCATTCCTGTGTATGCGGTGATTGGTGTTGCAATACCTTCCCTTATAATTCATTTTCGAAATGTGTGATTAGAGCATCTACATTGAAGTCAGAGTGCTCTACTTCTCTGGAGTAGAGATATATGATGGAATTTAAGTCCTTGCAATGGTTGGCATAGTAAAGCATCATAAGCCAACGGGTGGATTGAACTGCAATCATTGCGCGGGCATAAATCTGACCATCATATACTGCACCACAGAAGTATGTATATAGTAATGATTCAAATATTTTCTGGAAAATAAATTCTGTATTGGAGTCAGGGAACATGGCGGATTTACATATTTGTGCATCATTGGAATTGCATTTCCAATATCCTTGCGCAGAGATAATGGTATCTCGCCATGATTCTTCCAGTACTTCCATATTGATTAATACATCCATTGATTCGATGGAGTAATCTAATGTGCTCATAATATTGTCGCTATTAGAATAAGCAACTGATGATATGCTATTTTTTTGATTAAAATCATCAATTGCGGAAGGGACATCAGTTCTATTAGAGTCAACCCCTGAGGATATGCTGTCCATCTCGAAGATATCTCCCTGGTCATAACAATCCTGCAGCGCTAATGCCATAGAAGCAGTTTGATTTAGTCGCTCTTGGAGAGACTGATTGCTGTCTTCAGCAATATGAAGCATCTTGTCTCTTGCAAAATCTAATTTGTCAAAAAGTATGAAGTCATAATCTTCGAATTCTTCTGGATCATCAATTGAATCATCTTCAGTTTCAATAATATCAAATCTATAGGAAGGTTCCACAAGCATTCTTACATATTCAGGGCATGCCAGAGATAGAGAATATTCTCGTATATCCTGAAATTCTTCTACATGTCTTGGGAACATTTTGCAGGTATAACAAAGTGATTCTTTTCCGAGAGAGGAGTGTAAGTCGCATAGACCATTATCATTTAACATGGCGCAGCGAGAATTGTTTTGCAGAAAACATTGCTCTGTGAAGTCGATGGATTCTAGCAGCCTCTGTCCGAAATGACCGGACTCATTCTGGTATCGATCAATACTTTCGTCATCTATCATTATTTGCCATCCCTCGCAGCAGGATTTAGGACATTTGTCTGCTATACATTTGAAGGCATCATAGCCGGATTGCTTTCTGTGAATCATTTTATTACTCCTGAGTTATTAAGATGGGAATAGTATAGTATAGAGCAGTGGAATTGGCAATCGGGCTACCACAGAGGCGAAAATGAGTGATTTGGTAGCTGGAGCTAGAATGATGAATCATATAGCTGTTCTTATGAATACTAGATGTCATATATATTTGACAAAAAGAAAATAAAATGTTACTTTTGAGCTGGTATAGATTATTAGCAAGAGGAGAATAGATATGGAGAAGATGTTTTTTATCATAATATTATTAGTGATGGCATTAGTGATAGGACTGTTTGTAGCTATAGAAGCGAAATATAATGAGACACGATATGATGAAATGCAGGAATTAGCCAGAGGCCGTGGATTTAAAATGGGATACACATGTATGATATTTGTTTTGGTCGGATATATTTTCTATGATTATATTGCCCCTCGAAGTGCTATTAGATTGGATACGCCGTGTTTTGCACTGCTTGTAGTAATGATGGGATATGTGGTTTTTGAAGTTTATTGCGCTGCAAAGAATGCATATTCTCCGCTGGGACATAGCTCGAAATTAATGGCTATTACAGATTTATTATTATGTGCGTGCTGTTTATTTAACTTTTTTGTATCTTTATTGGATCAGTCGGATTATATTGTAGATGGAGTTTTGGTATTTAAGGCGATATATGTGCAGCTTTCCTTGGGGATTGCATTTGGTTTGACAGGTATTATGCTGCTTATAAGATTGTTAATGAATAAAAGAGAGCAGGAGGATTGATAGTGAAAAACTTAAAAATGAAATCTGCTCGCGCAGCAAAGGATTTATCACAGGAGCAATTGGCAAATATTTGTGATGTTTCCAGGCAAACTATAAATGCTATTGAAAAAGGTGATTATAATCCGTCAATAAAATTGTGTATTGCAATTTGCCGAGCATTGGATAAGACCTTGGATGAATTGTTTTGGGGAGATATAGGAGACATGTAAAATCTACAGATTTGAGAGAAATGATCTGCTATATTTATTTCTGTTTAGTAAATCCATAAACCGCTAATACTCCAGTATAGATGGTTACGCTGTATGTACTGAATCTTTCAAAAACTCCAAAATACTCCTTTGGTGCATTCTGGCTTCCAACCACCCCGAAAAACATAGATGCAAGTGTGACTATCGACACAATTCCAAGCAACCAATATTTTTCCTTGAAGCTGCCAATCGAAATCATAATTAAAGAAATAATAGACAATAACACAACCAGTATCGTCAGTATATAAACGTGGATGAAAGACTGTGCCGAACCATCATATCCGCTACCAGTAAGTGGGAAGAGCGAATACCCTATAGCTGAAATACCTTGCATTATTGAAAAAAGATATATTCCGATTCTCAGACTTTTTCTTTTATTTCTCATCAGAATAGGAAGACAGGCGCAGCATATACATGTGAATATCTTATATATGGTTACATATCCACTTGCAATTACAAATGACGGCGCATCAGTTGCGGTCAGATCACTTACAGCCTGTTCCATCCTGTGATACCCCGGATAATTTGCTCCGCCGATAATATCGTGTAAAAAATAAAATGGTATCGCCAGGGTTCCACATACCAAAGTTAAGACCCACATTTGGTTTTTAGTTTGATTGTTTTCCATAGTTATTTCTTCTACTCCCCGTATATTTTGCAAAATTCATTAATATAGCTTTGAAGCATATTATTTTCAGTTACTGTATCGGAATGAATTAGATCACATTCGTAATCTATGATTGAATGAATAGCCATTGCAAAGGAAAATGCTGCAGCATCAATATTCTCAAAATGAGCTTTACCTTTGATCTGCAATGCGTAGAAAAGCATTTTTGTAGCATTGATCATGGTTCTTGTTTCTGTAACCATAATCTCTGCAGCAGATTTATTGATTGCTCTCTCTGACATGATGATTTTATAAAACATAAGCATCTGCGGCTCCATACACATTTTTCTATAGGATTCAACAGTTTCCGATAGGATTTCACACATAGACCGATTGTCTATTAGGCTGTCTACATCAAATGAATCCATACCAATATTTTTCTTGGAACTATCCCGGAGATAGTGATACATCGCTTCAATAATCTCATCCTTGGATGAAAAATGATTATATAAGGAGGCTTTGGTGATACCAACTTTGTTTGCTATCTGTTGCATAGATACTGCCCCCAATCCCTTTTCCGATGCAAGTTCCATTAAAGCAGATACAATTTCCTTTTTTCTATCCATTTTCAAATTCCAACCTTTCGGTAACATAATACTACCAATCGGTAATATATGTCAAGTTTGTAGTTACTTTATCATTTCCAACGTTTTTCTTATACTATTGCGAATTGTGTATTCCGTGATGGATGCGCATTCGGTATAATGAGAGAAATGATAATTATATTTAGGGAGGGTTTATATGGGAACAGTATCTACAGTATCAATGATTGGAATGGGTGTAACGCTTTTGATTGCTATTGGTTTACCAATAGGACTGCTGATTTATGCGCGAACGAAATTGGGAGCAAATATTATTTGGGCAGGAATTGGCGCAGTGACATTTATAGTATTTGCTCTTCTTCTTGAACAGATTTTGCATACCATAGTATTTGGCTTATTTGGCGAAACGATGAACGGAAATATTTTTGTTAAAGCAATCTATGGCGGGCTTGCAGCAGGAGTCTTTGAAGAGGTCGGCCGCTATATTTCTATGAATCTGTTTAAGAAGAAAAATCTCTCAAAGCAAAATGCACTCATGTATGGTGTTGGACATGGTGGTATCGAGGCCATAATCATAGTTGGACTTACCAGCATTTCTAATCTGGCTACATCTTTTATGATTAATACGGGAATGCTTGAAACATCCCTTTCAGTACTTGATGAACAGACCAGGGAAGCTACATTAAATCAAGTTTCATTATTATGGACATCTCACCCGTCTACATTTTACATGGGAGGCGTGGAAAGAATTTTTGCAATTGCATTGCAGGTTTGTCTGTCATATATAGTTTATAGAGCCGTCAAGGATGGAAAGATTCAATTACTGTTTTTGGCAATCGGCTTACATGCATTTGTTGATTTTGTGACAGTTTTGGTAAATGAATTTGCTCCAGCTATAGTGGTGGAGCTTGTGCTTATAGTAATTGTTGCAATTATAGCACCACTTGTTTATAAAAAATATTCTGACGAGGAGTAGAAAAATGCATTTGAATATTTTACTAGATCAAATTAGAGAAAAGGCTGGCAAAGATGCTGATTTTAAAGCAAGGATTTTGGATGCTTACCTGGGACAAAAATCTATTGTGGATTTCTGTAGGGAGTGCAATAAGGTAGGAATTGAAATATATCCAATGGATATAGCGGATGCTGATGAGAGCGTCTATGCCGCTATGAGAAGAAGCACAAATGGCGGCGGTGAGAACTCTCCACATTTATCATGGGAAGAAAATATAATAGAAGAATTTGTGAGAGAGTTGCAGTAATGAAGAAAAGTATATGGTGGCAATGTAATGATTATAAACACAGGGATGCGCACGGATATTCCGGCGTTTTATTCAGAATGGTTATTAAATAGAATACGAGAAGGTTATGTGCTTGTACGAAATCCTTATAATCCATTTCAGGTGACAAAATATAGTCTGTCACCGGAGGTGGTAGACTTGATTTCTTTTTGTACGAAGAATCCGGCACCGATGCTACCATATATGGATATTTTGAAACCATATGGGCAGTACTGGTTTGTGACAATTACTCCTTATGGGCGAGATATTGAGCCGAATGTTCCTAATAAGCAAAAGGTGATGGAAGATTTTAAGAAACTATCTGATATAGTAGGTGTTGATAGTGTTGGCTGGCGTTATGATCCAATATTTGTTGATGGAGAACATTCTGTAGAGTGGCACATTGGAGAGTTTGAGCAGATGGCCAAGAATCTCGCGGGATATACAAGGAATTGCGTAATTAGTTTTATCGATATATATAAGAAGGTGGAACGCAATTTCCCGGAAGTCAGAGAAGTATATAATAGTGATAGGTTAACTCTGGGAAAAGCGTTTATTGGTATTGCGAAGAAGTATGATATAACAATTCGGCCGTGTGCAGAAGGCAATGACCTTGAACCATACGGGGCAGATTGCAGTGGTTGTATGACGGTAAAGACCTTTGAAACAGCGCTGCATGCAAAACTTGATGTCCCGAGGAGAAGTAAGAATCAGCGCGATGGAGAATGTGCCTGCCTACTGGGGACGGATATTGGAGCTTATGATACCTGTGGGCATTTATGTAGATATTGTTATGCAAATACAAATCCTGAACTTGTAAAAGAAAATATGAAAATACATGATCCGACATCACCGTTTCTTTTGGGACATAGCACGCCAGAAGATATTATCCATGTGGCAAAACAGCAAAGCTGGATTAATCAACAGATTTCTATGTTTGATTTGAATTTGGTGTGAAATATTGAAAGTAAAACGGTAAATGTTTATTTCACATATTCAGCTCCGGTAGATGACCTTACAAATTGGAGATATGAGGGGGTTATGTATACCAATGAGGGTGATCCCCATGTGACAGATAGTCGTAAATACATGTATGCTCCAGATGTTGTTAAGGGGGAATGATGGCTGTTATTATCTCTATTATTCGTTAGAGGGTTATGGTAAAAATTATGTGAATGAAGGTGTAATATCTGTAGCAGTAGCAGATTCTCCCAGTGGCAGATTTACTTATTTGGGCGATGTTAGAAATCCTGATGGAAGTCCATATAAACATTTTTGCATGTTCGATCCTGCGGTTATTAATGATGAAGGTAGAATATTTTTGTATTATGGAGCTGGTACTTTTGGCGCTTTATCTAAGCTGCCTGAATTCTATAGAAAGGAATATGCATGGTCTGACCTATAGGAAAATGACTCATGGAAAATATTATTTTATTTATTCTACTGAGAAGGTGCATGAGCTTGCTTATGCAATCAGTGATTATCCGGATAGAGACTTTAAGTATCAGGGAGTGCCCATTTCCAATGGTGATATTGGATTAAATGGTCGAACTAAAGCGGAGAAGACAAGAGATATAGGAAATAATCATGGTTCTGTGGAATATATAAATGGCAAGTATTATATTTTCTATCATCGGCATACTAATCAAACGGCATATTCTCGTCAAGCTTGTGCGGAAGAGATTGAAATGGACGCAGGAGGAAGATTTGTTATGGCAGAATGTACTTCCTGCGGATTAAACCAGGGACCTCTGGTTGCTGATGGTGAATATCCTGCTTCGATAGCTTGTGTGATTAAAGGATTGTCCAAAATAAAAGGCGCTATGTCAGGACAAAATGGGAAAAAAGTTAATAATCCTTATGTCGCAGCTGATAGTAATGGCCAGTTTATCAAGAATATAAGCAATGGCTCTATAGTAGGTTTTAAGTATTTCTTTTTTGAAAAGAATACTACTGCAACTGTTACATTAAGAGGAACAGCTAAGGGAAAAATATGTTTTTTCACAGATGAAGCATGTAATAATCAGGTGGGCTCAGTGGACATTTCACTTGAAGGAGATAAATGGTGTGATTTTCAATGTCCACTAAATATAGAACACATTCAGGCTCTCTATATTCGTTTTGAAGGCTCTGGTAAGTTGGATTTTATAAAGATGAGGTTTACTTTATCCTAAGGTGTCTGTAAGAATTGCAAGGATTTTATTATGATAGTGTCAAATGATCTATGAAAAAACTGGGTATAAAAAATAGGCTCAGATGAACCTTGAAAATTGTAGATATATAGGTTGAAGTAGCCGGACGCCACCCTTGACAGCACAAAAAATAACCGCTGACGGTAAATCACCGACGGCGAAGAACTCAAGAACAATCAGGTTTTCTCCGTCGAGTTCAGCAGTGTAGCAGTT
>JAGBNK010000003.1 GCA_017634455.1 Lachnospiraceae bacterium | reverse complement strand
TGATTTGTACACAATCTCAGCCGCTGTATTATTAGTAATTGCGTAATGAAACTTGTTTTGTATAGTGGCATAGAAATGATATGCCACTTCTGAATCCTTAGTATAGTCAATGCTGCATTCCGCAAAGATATCAGTAATCTGTTGCCATATACGCCTTTCACTAGCACGGATAGAACGAACTCGTTCCAATAATTCGTGGAAATAATCTTTTCCAAAAGCAGTTTTTCCTTGTTTCAATCTATCATCATCAAGAACAAATCCTTTGGTCATATATTCTTTTAAGACTTTTGTAGCCCAGATACGAAAATGGGTTGCTTTAATTGAATTCACTCTGTATCCAACGGAGATAATAGCGTCCAAATTATAATACATGCTATCATTTTCTTGAGTTTTACCTTCTATAGCACCATGAGGATTGGTTGTTGCAAATTTTGCAACAACCACTTCCTTTTTCAATTCACCACTCTTAAATATTTTATTTAAATGTCTGCTTATACCTGATTTATCAATCCCAAAAAGTTTTGCCATGGATTTTTGCGTAATCCAAAGGCTCTCATCTACAATATAAGCATCTACAGAAACATCCCCTTCAGCAGAATGATAAAGAACCATTTCCATCTGTTTATCAAAACTATCCATAAAACTATTCCTCCGTTTTTTACAATTTTTAATTCTAAATATATTGGCCCTTTGAGACTACATATCCTCAAGGCTCTCTATCTTCTTCAGTGCTTCCATATAAGCCATAAGACGCTTCTGCTGTTCTTCCTTAAGATTATGATAATCTTCAATCATCTGGACATCACCACGAGTAAATTTGCTTTCAGGACTTGCAGCTGCAATTTCCTCTTCATCCTCAATTCCCTTACCGGTAAGAAGCTGCTCCGGGGTAATTTGCAAAACGTTACAGATGTCCATTATCTTTTCTACAGTAGGATTGGTCTTTCTCTTTTTCCATTCACTTATGGTACTGGTTGAAATACCTACCTGCTTTGCAAACTCCGCCTGAGTCATATTGCGTTCTTTCAAAACCTTTATAATTCTTTCACTGATAATCATGAGTGATACCTCGCTCGCTATTCACTTATATAACATTCATATTAGTGAATTTATTTTATCACACCTCATGCTATCCTTCAATGCTCTACTTCATATTCTTATTACGGAACTTCATATACGCCTTATAAGATTCATATATATACCTTTTTTGCGAATACACATCAGGATTAGGCAATGAATCAAAATCAATTTCATCAAAAGTGGAGCCCTACGAATTTAAGATCTTTACAGACAGCCTACAAAGATACTCGGTTCTTTATAAACCGGTTAAAGGAAGTGGTCGCAAAAAAATTAAAAGACTACTAAATTTTACAAAAATTTAGTAGCCCATTCCCTGTTTAATTAAATCTACTTTATCATTTCCTATCATCTTATTTAACAATTCAAAAGCTACAAAAGGAGCTGTCTGCGGGCAATAAGAAGTGATTATGTTATCATCAATTACCAGCGGTTCATTAATTACATTTACTCCAAAATCAGCCAGTTCCTTTTGCCTATATCCATCCATCAGATGATATGTAGTGGCATTTCTACCAGTCAAAACACCACTTTTGCCAATAGGAAGCGCGGCTACACAGACACTTGCTATAATTTTATTTTGCTCATCGAATTTTCTAATGATGTTTAGAAATCTTTCATCGTATGCTTCTTCAAAGTAACCATAAGTAAAATCGCCACCCGGAATTGCGAGGGCATCATAGTCATCTACATCTATTTCATTGATCAATTTATCTACTCTTATTTCTGTATTCCAAAATGCACTCTTTACATTGCTTTCAAATCCACATGTATCCATCTTAATATCATAGCCATATTCACTTGAAGCCCACCCTGCAGTATCATAAAAAGGTGCAAACTCCATCATTTCAAAACCTTTGCAACAAAATAAAAGAATCTTCATTTTTTATTTCTCCATCATTTCAATTGCTTCATCCAAGGAAATGCAATTGGCAAATCTCTCTGGCCACATCATTTCATTGTAATATTTATAAGTTGTTTCGCCATCCATGTAATCATTATCAAACGTAGAGTTCGTTCCCTTTGGAATAATTACTCTGTTTACCATGGTAAATTAAGCTATAATTTATAGTTCCTTCGTGTAGTAATATCTGGCTCCAGTATATGGATATTCTTGTAATGAGAATACCTCTTTATAACCAAGTTTCGAATAAAATTCAGGTGCTTGAAAAGAAAATGTATCAACAAAGGAATATTTGCAGCCTCTCATAATTGCTTCATTTTCAGCAGCTATTACGAGTTCTTTTCCCACACCATGTCCTCGAAGTCTTTCAGAAACAAATAAATAATGGATACATAACCAATTCCCAAAAATATCAGCTGTCAGACCTGCTTGTTTATTTCCATTTTCATTCTCAAGATAAATTCCTAATGGTATATCCTCTGACTTTTCTCGCTTGCTAAGATTGTACTCTTTTAGCATTTTATATATTTTTGATATATCCTTTTCATTCCCATCATTAGTAATACGAAACTCCATAGTCTACCTCACTAATTGCATTATCCTTTAGTATAATGTTTGGATAATAAACATACAGTCTCGACGTCGTTTTCGTTGAGTAACACCTTGCCACCTCCTTCAGTGTCATAATCTACGCGGAATTTAAATCTGATTCGCTTTAGGATGCTTCAAATCCGGATTATTTTGTTATTCGCATAAACAGATGGGTTTCATCTTCTCCTGCGATTCGAGCTCCGTTTTTTATCATGACCTTTTGGGACGCAATGTTATCTTTATTGACCCGCAAATATATCTCGTCCTCCGGAATAATGTCTTTTGCGATCATAACCGTAAGCCTTAAGCCTTCTGTTCCGTAGCCTTTACCGCGAACACCCTTCAAGATACTATAACCGATATGCCCCGCACCGGTTCGAAGCGTTTCCGTAAGATGGTGCCTGATTCTAAACTCTCCGACAAGATGCCCGTCATCCCACAGATAATAATATGTTTCAGGCACAAACCATTCAGGCATATTTACCGGATGTTCATACGAGATCAATTCAGGAAGTACTTTTTCTACATATTCATCATAAGAAACACCATTATATGGATTGGTCAGTCCATTTTCATCTGCCGGCAAAGCTGTTGTGTATTCCCATTGGGCAAATGCATCCTGTGTGTTGATTTTTCGTAGTTCCATACTATCTTCATCCTTATCTCTTTTCTTTCTATAAATCCATTAAATCTATATGTTTACAAGTACTTCCCATCTGCCATCTTTCATGATCATTCCGTGACATCTGCAGTCACCTCCGTTCTGTTATTGATCCTATGATAGTCTTCCATCTCGACATCAAGCGTGAGCGTTCTTTCCCGGGTGTTGCTCATTTTCTGCAAGAGGCACACAGTTTCACAATGAACGGTTCCTGGGAACATGTCGACGCAGGAGATTTTCTTCACAACATATCCGCACTCCTGCAGCATCTCCAAATCTCTCGCCAGGCTTGTAGGCTTGCATGAGATATAGACCATATTTTCCACGCCGTAATCTATGATCTTCTTCAAAGCCTTTGGATTAATACCATCACGCGGTGGATCGAGAATAATATAATCAGGTTTCTCCTGGATATCATCAATTACCTTCAGTACGTCTCCAGCCAGAAACTCACAATTATCCAAACCATTTTCCATAGCATTGATTTTAGCAGCTTCAACAGCTTCCTCTACTATCTCCACGCCAACAACCTTGTCAGCAACAGGAGCCATAATCTGTGCGATAGTTCCCGTTCCAGAATACAAATCAAACAGCACCTTGCCATTTAACTTGTCCAAATCTCCATCCAGAGATTGACTTATATAGTCTCTCGCTTTACTATAGAGAACTTCTGCTCCAAGAGAATTAGTCTGAAAAAATGAAAATGGAGTTATCTTAAATTTCAATCCCAACAATTCCTCGAAGAAATAAGACTGGCCATACAGTACTTCTGTACCCTGGTCCTCAACCACATCTCCGTCTCTATCATTGGTTGTATGAAGCACTCCAACAAGCTTACCCTCATATTTCAATTCCATAAGAGCATCTCGCCAACCATTGAGTAATTCTGCTTCATCTATACCAGTTACATTTTCCCACACAGCCTCTCCATCTGGTCCCGGATTATCTGAAAGCTTTCTAGCGCTTACGCCAGAGCTTGTAACCAAATCAACTATCATCTCACCAGTTTTCACAGCCTTGCGAACCAGAAGATGTCTCAGATATCCCTCATGACGCATCTTGTGGAAATAAGTTATGTTTCTCTCTGAGAAATATTCCAAAGTTGCCTGAAGCACAAGACGCATATCTTCTGGAATAATCTGGCATTCTGTAACTGTAACAATATCATAGAAACTACCACGCTTGTGCATGCCCAGTTCAAGCGGTCCATCTTTCATTGCATCTCCGAAAGAAAACTCCATCTTATTTCTATAATGACTCTGTACAGGACTGGCAATTACTCCCTCGAAGAGATTATCGAAGTCAGGAATAACATTTTCAAAGATTCTGCGCATCTGGCCATCCTTAATCTGAAGCTGAGTCTCATAATCCAGTGTCTGATATGCACAACCTCCACAGATACCACTGTGAGGGCAAGCCGCTTCTTCCATCTCCAATGGCGATTTTGCTATAAGCTCTCTGAACAGTCCCTGAGCTTTGTCTTTTCTAGTTTTCTTCACTACACAAGAAATGCGTTGCCCCTCTATTACATTTTTGACAGTAAGTCTATCTCCCTCATCTGTCATTACGATTCCCTTGTTTGGAAAATCTACTCGAGTTACAACGCCTTCTACTAATTGACCTTTTTTCACGTTTTCTATTCCTTATCTAATATATATTATATTTTAGCATATAAAAAAATCAGCCCGTGCATATCAATTATGCCGGGCCAAGTAATCTATGAATCTAAATCTTCATCAAAAATTTCATCATCATCTTCATCGAAATCATCGAAGTCATCCATGAACTCGTCGTCATAATCCTTCTTAAAATAATTATAAATGGCATAAACCACTCCACCAATAGCTGCTATCACAGCTGCGAAAATAACTAAACCCTTAATACTAAATTTCTTGTCTCCCATAGTCTTCACCTCTTCATATGATTTCTTTGTTCTTATTGCCAACTTCGACAAGTCTACTAACTCATATAAATCTTCTCTGTCCAGCACTTATATACACCCTCACCAACATCTATGATGTATATATCTCAGACATCACAGACTCATCATCTACTGACAATTATAACATTAGCTAATTTCTTATTCTACCCATTACACAGATTTTTTCTCATGATTTTGCCGGTAGATAAGTTAATTATTACATACTTACAACTTCTGTAACTTGGCAAATGATGCAAACATTTTCTTGCGACCTGCCGTATCAAATTCAACAGTCACTTCATAATCACGGCCACCTTCTGCAATATCCACAACTTCACCTTCACCAAATCTCATATGTCTCACTCTGTCTCCCACTGTGTAATCCAGATCAGTTTTAGCAATCTTGGTTCCGAAGCTTTGCTTCTTATATGTCTGGGCAGCAAGAGGCGCTCCCTTCATCGACTTCTTTGGAGCTGCATCTACAGGAGCATCCATATAATTTCTAGGCTTAGGCTCCCAGGTATTACCTTCCAGATAATCATTTGGAATCTCTTTTACAAATCGAGAAATTGACGAGTAGTGTGTCTCACCTCTGACCATACGAGTCTTGGCGCCAGTCATTGTAAGTCGCTTCATGGCACGGGTAATTCCCACATAACAGAGTCTACGCTCTTCCTCTATCTCGCTGTCATCCCCACCTGCTGTTATACTCATAAAGCTTGGGAACAATCCATCTTCCATTCCTGATAAATATACATTTGGGAACTCCAATCCCTTGGCTGCATGAAGTGTCATCATCACAACCTGTGGCACCGACTCATCCAGGGAATCAATATCTGCCACTAGGGCCACATCCTCCAAGAAGCCATTTAGCGTAGGCTCATCTGCATTCTGCTCATAATCTACAACCTTAGATATAAGCTCATTAATATTTTCTATTCTGGCATCAGCTTCCTCTGTCTTCTCAGCCTTTAGTTCCTCCACATATCCAGTCTTTTCAATAACTGCATTTATCAAAGCCAACACACCTTCATTGGCACTAATCTCACGCAGCTCATGAATCAGATCCACAAAGGGCTGAATCTTGGCAGTAGCTCTTCCTAAATTTGGAATTCTATCTGTATGCTCCAAGGCTTCAAACAAATCCAAGTCATTGAAAATGGCGAAATCCATGGCTCTTGAAATTGAAGTCTGACCAATTCCACGCTTTGGTACATTGATAATTCGCTGAACTGCCAGGTCATCTCTTGAATTATTGACTGTTTTCATATATGACAACAAATCCTTGATTTCTTTTCTAGCATAGAAGTTCACGCCACCTACAATCTTGTATGGCACGCCCTCGAAGATGAACTTCTCCTCCAAAATACGAGACTGAGCATTGGTTCTATATAATATAGCACTGTCCCCGAAGCCATACTTACCATTTCGATTCTGTCTTACAATATCACGGACAATATAATCAGCCTCCTCATAAGCTGACTCAAGCATCTCAAAATGCACCTTGTCTCCATCATCATTTTCAGTCCACAGCTTCTTCTCTTTGCGGCCCACATTATTGGCAATAACGCTGTTGGCTGCATTCAAAATATTTCCTGTAGATCGATAATTCTGTTCCAACTTAATTACAGTTGCGTCTGGAAAATGTTTCTCAAAATTTAAAATATTATAAATATTAGCTCCACGGAATTTGTAGATAGACTGATCGTCATCACCTACTACGCATAAATTCTGTCGACCTGAAGCCAGGAGACGAACCAGCTCAAACTGTGCAGTGTTGGTATCCTGATACTCGTCCACCATAATATAATGGAATCTGTCCTGATAGAACTTCAACACATCTGTCTGATATTTCAGAAGCTCCACTGTCTTCATAATCAAGTCATCGAAATCCATGGCATTGTTGGCACGAAGTCTGGCCTGATACTCACGATACACTCTGATATAAATCTCCTTGCGGAAATCAGCAGAATTCTGGGATGCATACATTTCCTCATTTATAAGTTCATTCTTGGCAGAGGAAATCTCGTTGAGAAATGTGCGTTCCTTGAACTGCTTGGTATCAACATTGCAATGCTTGCACACTTCCTTCATGAGCGCCTTGGAATCGTCTGTATCATAAATTGCGAAATTGTTATCATAACCGATTCTGTCAGCAAATCTGCGCAATATTTTCACACAGCTGGAGTGAAATGTTGCCACCCAGATTCCCTCTGAGCCCATACCTACCAGATTGTCAATTCTCTCCTTCATCTCTCCGGCTGCTTTGTTGGTAAATGTAATCGCCATAATGTTGTATGGACTTACACCCAAATCATGAATCAAATGCGCCACTCTATGTGTCAGCACTCTGGTCTTACCGCTTCCTGCTCCTGCAAGTATAAGCACAGGGCCATCTACTGTCTCAACGCCCTTTTTTTGTTCTGGATTTAATGAATCATATATTCCCATTTACTTCATCCTTATCTATCACTAATGATTTATTCATGTATTTCTCATTTACGCTAAGCACATTCCATTTTAACATTTTCCCCATCATACACCAAGGTGCATCCTGCATAAGAATTACACGATATTGTTTTCATATTTTATAAACACATCCTCCTCTCACATCATGCCGTATGCATAAGATGAGATATCAACTCAAATTCTTGTCATGTGGTTTTCAAAACTATATAATGTATCTGTAACCTATTTTTAAGCAAATGATTTAATAAACAACGAGGCGTAACTATGAAATCAGAATCAAGACAATTATTAAATGAGATGCTAAAACATTTTTCAGAATTAGACTATGTCCATCCTGAGGATATTCCAAATATTGATTTGTATGTGGATCAGGTGACTACATTTATTGATTCACAACTTGAATCAACCAAGAGAAATCCCGATGACAAGACGCTGACCAAGACCATGATCAATAATTATGCCAAGAATCACATCTTGCCACCACCCGAGAAGAAGAAATATTCCAGAGACCATGTTCTCATGTTGATATTCATATATTACTTCAAGAACTTCATGAGTATATCTGATGTGGGAGAAATATTAGAGCCACTGAAGGACAACTACTTCGGAACTGATTCCAACATCTCCTTCTATGACATCTATTCCAAGATGGTTGAATTAGAAAGTACTGAAGCCAGAATTCTGGTAAAAGATATGATCAAAAAGTTCAATGACAGCCGCGGCATGTTCACAGATGCACCAGAAGAAGATCAGGAAATGTTGGAGAACTTCACTTTCATATGTATGCTGGGCTTCGATGTATATATCAAGAAAATGATGATAGAAGAATTCATTGATATGTCCAAGAAAAAGCATGACAATGATGATGATAAGAAAAAAGAGAAGAAAGATAAATAAGTACACAAAAAGAGTAGTTCATACGAACTACTCTTTTTGCTTTTTCATTCCTCAAGCCTCATATCGTTAATATAGTATTAGTCATTTTCTTCAAGTCTGTTGATTATCAAGTCATATCCATCAGTACCATAGTTCAATGCTCTTTTCACTCTACTGATGGTAGCTGTTGAAGCGCCAGTCTTCTCTACGATTTCCTGGTAAGTCTCATCCTGACGAAGCATTCCAGCAACTTCAAATCTCTGGCATAAGCTCTCCATCTCATTTATTGTACATAAATCCTCAAAGAACTGATATGCCTCCTCCTTACTCTTCAGGCACAAAATGCCCTCCATAAGTCTATCCATCTCTGGACTTTCAATCTTCTTACTCATTTATACACTCCTATAATTTTATAATATAATTACACCCTTAGTTTTTGCATAATCCACATCCTCCTGAGGCCAACTAGATACCTGAACCTCACCGATATGACATTTTCTAAGGAAGAACATACATATTCTGGACTGACCAATTCCACCTCCGATTGTATATGGAAGCTTGCAGTCAATTATATCCCGCTGGAATGAAAGCTGTGCTCTCTCAGGGCAACCAGCCTTATCCAACTGTTCTACCAGGGAATCTTCATCCACACGGATTCCCATAGAAGACAATTCCAATGCAATATCTAATACTGGATAATATACCAATATATCACCGTTTAATTTCCAATCGTCATAGTCAGGAGCTCTACCATCATGCTTCTCTCCTGATTTCAATTTATCACCAATCTGTTTGATAAATACTGCGCCATGCAACTTACAGATATTATACTCTCTCTCCTTCGGTGTCAAATCCGGATACATATCTTCCAGTTCCTGAGATGTGATGAAATATATCTGTTCTGGTAAAATACATTTCACATACTCATATTCATTTGACACATACTTCTCAGTAATGCGAAGCGCGTCATATACAGCCTTCACTGTCTCCTCAAGAGTCTCATCTGTTCTATCAGACTTCTTGATTATCTTCTCCCAGTCCCACTGGTCCACATAGATAGAATGGATATTGTCTGTATCCTCATCTCTACGGATAGCATTCATATCTGTATAGAGGCCTTCGCCTACATCAAATCCATATCTGCCAAGAGCCATTCTCTTCCATTTAGCGAGAGAATGTACAATCTCTACTTCCTTATCATCAAGTTCCTTGATGCCGAAGCTTACAGGTCTCTCAACACCATTTAAGTTGTCATTCAATCCTGACTCTGGTGTTACAAAAAGTGGAGCTGATACTCTGTGGAGATTCAACTCAGCCATCAACTGTCTCTGAAAGAAGTCCTTTACCTTCTTTATAGCAATCTCTGTCTGCTTCAAACTAAGAACCGGAGTATAATCCTCCGGAATATATATTTTGCTCATTTCATTTACCCTTCTTCTAATTCAAGTTATAAAATTACGCCCGATAAAATATAATAATCATTTTCTAACAATAACACAATACCATTTTACACCTTTAACGAGCTAAAGTCATCAAGAAAATAAAAAAACATCAAGTGGTAATGCACAAATTTGCACATCACCACTTGTAGCATTCTTATAATTCACAATTTCCAACAGTTCTTGGGAATGGGATTACGTCACGGATATTGCCCATACCTGTAAGATACATTACGCATCTCTCAAATCCAAGACCGAATCCAGCATGTCTAGAGCTTCCGTACTTTCTCAAGTCGAGATAGAAGCCATAGTCTTCTTCCTTCAGTCCGCACTCAGCCATACGCTTGCGCAATACTTCGTAGTCATCCTCTCTCTGGCTTCCTCCGATAATCTCACCGATTCCAGGAACGAGGCAGTCCATAGCTGCTACTGTCTTGCCATCCTCATTAAGCTTCATATAGAAAGCCTTGATTTCCTTTGGATAATCTGTAACGAATACAGGTCTCTTGAAAATCTGCTCTGTGAGATATCTCTCATGCTCTGTCTGAAGATCGCATCCCCAGTATACCTTGTAATCAAATTCATCATTATGTTTCTCAAGCTCTGTGATTGCATCTGTGTATGTAATACGACCAAAATCAGAATTTGCCACATGCTGCAATCTCTCAATCAAGCCCTTGTCAATAAATGAATTGAAGAAGTTCATCTCCTCTGGAGCATGTTCTAATACATAGTTGATTACATACTTCAACATACTCTCAGCCAGAATCATATCATCCTCAAGATCTGCAAATGAAATCTCTGGCTCAATCATCCAGAACTCTGCCGCATGACGAGTTGTATTAGAATTCTCTGCTCTAAATGTAGGTCCAAATGTATAGATATTCTTGAATGCCTGGGCAAATGTCTCACCATTTAACTGACCTGACACTGTAAGATTTGTAGACTTACCAAAGAAATCCTGGCTGTAGTCTACCTTGCCGTCTACCTGTGGTACATTTTTCAAGTCCATTGTAGTAACCTGGAACATCTCTCCAGCACCCTCAGCATCACTACTTGTAATAAGTGGTGTATGTACATATACGAAATCTCTCTCCTGGAAGAATTTGTGAATAGCATATGCGCAGAGTGATCTGACTCTAAATACTGCCTCAAATGTATTAGTTCTAGGACGAAGATGAGAGATTGTTCTCAAGTATTCCATAGAATGTCTCTTCTTCTGAAGAGGATAGTCAGGAGTTGACTCTCCCTCAACTACAACTTCACTTGCATGTATTTCAAACGGCTGCTTCATATCAGGAGTTACCTTCAACTCACCTGTAACTACGACAGCAGCCCCAACGTTCAATTTATTTATAGCTGCGAAATTATTTAACTCATCATTGTAAACGACCTGTACCGGTTCAAAGAAAGTACCGTCATTTACTACCATGAATCCAAAAGTTTTTGAATCGCGGATACTTCTCACCCAGCCACCAATTGTAACTGTCTGGCCATCCATATCCTTGTAGCCATGAAATAAATCTCTTACGTTAATCATAATGTCCTCCAATTTTGACTTCATTGTATAAAGTCAAATTCTCTTATATAAAATATTAAAATTATACTGCAATATTTTAACTCTTATCAGTTGTAAAATCAATAAAAAAGATGGAGGAATCAAGCCTCCATCAATTATTTATCTTATTTGGTAATTATGAAATTCCAATTTAGGAATCTATTCAATTTCTTCCCCATTAACTCTTGCTGAATCAGCATCTGAGACAGGTATGACAATGCATTGTCTACCATCAACAAATTGCTTTGTTACTTCTGAGACTTTCTCAGGGTCTACCTTGATGATGATGTCAGTTGATGACCCATCCTTCTGGATTATGCCGGCTTCCTCTAATTGGTTTGTAAGTTCTACAACCTTCTCCTGAAGTTGCTTCTTCTCAACTCTTATCTCGTTGTTCTTCAAGGCTCTTGAATCCAACAGGTCATTGGCATCTGGCAGATTATCCTCGAAGAAATTATCGAAGTTTTCCTTGATACGCTCAGCCTTCTGCTCAGGAATTCCAGCCTCAGTCAGGAGTTCTTCCACCACTTCACCATCGATGAATATAGGCGCGTCCTTTTCTACCTTTTCCTTCTCGATTTCTATATAGTCGTTTAAGTTTTGCTGTACATCCAATACTGTATCTTTGGTATCCTCATTGTCAGGCCCCATAGCCTGTACCACCATATTTTCAAAAGCATCCTTCTTCTGAGTAGCTGTTTGAACCGTCTTGCATCCGAGACCATTTTCCCAAAACTCTTCATGAGGCTCCTTGGCATTCTTGGTATATACCAATGTAGAATGGATATCCGTACTTCTCTCGTTGAAAGCAGGGAAAATAAATGCTGTATCAGTAACTCCAACAACCCAGTCACGAATTCTGGCACCGATAGTATTCTTGTCTTCCAAATAACCCAACGCTGCCTTGGATAGAGTCACAGGGTTGATACATACCAAAATGTACTCGTACACTTCGTCAGACTCGTCCATAGCCAACTCATCTGTTCCCTTCATAGGAATATCATATACATCATAGTAGATTGTAATGAGATAGTTGCCTACGAAATCATATGTATCGATAATGTGATCATAGAAAGCGTCAAGTAAACCTTCATCCTGTAATTTACTGGCGCGAAGAGCCATAAGAATCTGCTGGCGTCCACCTATTTCTTCCTCAATAATAGGAAATTCCAGATTTATCAGGTTGTTGCCCAAAGTTCCTGACAGAGCCTTCTTAGCAACATCCAGATATTTGTAGAACTCCTCGTCCTCTAAGTTTAGAAATGTCTGTGTAAATGAGCAAAGCTTATGCTTCTCACCATCCACATAACAGCCTGCCATTCTCTGAATGGAACAGCCTTCCTTTTTAAATCTACGCTTTAATTCAGCGACTTCTTTCTTGTTCATCTATAAATCCTCCCACTGTTTTTTCGTATATATCTAGTAATTAGTTTTATGAATCAGCAAAAAATATTATAACGATTAGAGAGATTTGCGGCAAGATTTTCGCATAAAAAACTCCCTGTCATTTTATAATCCAGGGAGTTTAAATTGTAATCTATATTCTCTCATTCATAGCTTCGCTGGCGGTAATTTCTTATAAATCAATAAGTTCATATTTCAAGCTTCCAACGCCAAGCTTCGCCGCCGGCAATTACCTATAACTCAATAAGTTCATATTCTAAGCTTCCGACTCCAAGTTTAGCTGCCACATCAACTGTGTGCTCTCCATTTCTTGATGTGACTCTCTCCAGGAAATGATCTCTTCCTTCATCCTTAGAAGCATATACCAAATCCAGACAAGCTCTATCAATTGCAACTGGATCCAAGCTGGCAAGAATTCCTATATCCTTCAAACAAGGGTCTTCTGCAACAGCACAGCAATCACAATCCACAGACATATTGGCCATCACATTAATAAATGCAATATTGTCACCGAAATGATCTACAACTGCAGAAGCAGCTTCTGCCATACTCTCAAGGAATGCATCCTGTTCAGGAAGGTCTGTCCATACCACTCCCTGATCCTTGGCATCTCTATACTTTCCAGCAGAATGAATCTGCACCTTACCAGCACAGGAAGCACAGCCGATAGATAACTGCTTCAATGCTCCGCCGAAGCCTCCCATTGGATGACCTTTAAAATGAGACAACACAAGCATAGAATCATAATTCAAGAAATTCTTGCCCATAATATCAGTCTTGAGATGAGTACCATTAGCAATTGGAATCTCAATATCCGGTCCCTCTGCATCCATCAAATCCACATCAAAATGATCACTCCAGCCATGGCGCTTCAATAACTTCACATGCTTGTCAGTATAATTTCTCTCGCCTTCGTAGGCAGTATTACATTCTACTACAGTACCATTTACATGCTCCACCATAGGCTTCCAGAATTCAGGTTTGAGATAATTCTGATTACCTTCTTCACCGGAATGCACTTTCACAGCAACCTTACCAGGTAACTTAATTCCCAATTCATCATACATTTTCACTACAGAATCAGCAGTGACATTTTTAATAAAATATACCTTTGATGCCATTACTCTTACCTCCTCGATAATAACTACCTCACCTGTTGCCTTTTATCACTTTTTATCACTTTCAAAATCTTTTATCACTTTTTATCACTTTTTCCAGCACGCGAATTCCTTATATCCTCTTCTTACAGATATCCTCCAGGCAACATCTGTCACAATACGGCGTTGTTCTGGCAGTACATACTTCTCTACCATGATCCACCATGCGATGACAGAACTGATTGCTCTCCTCCGGAGGTATTATTTTCCACAATGCCATCTCCACCTTCTTAGGGTCCTTCTCATTATCCACCAGCCCAATTCTGTTGGCCAGACGGATGCAATGAGTATCTGTCACAATTGCCGGTTGCTTATATATGTCCCCCATTATAAGATTTGCGCTCTTACGCCCTACTCCAGGCAGTTTCAGCAAATCTGACATATTGTCAGGCACGTGACCACCATATACATCCCTTAGCATAATCATGCAGGCGGATATATCCCGAGCTTTGCTCTTGCCTAATCCACATGGGCGCACAATTTCTTCTATCTTATCCACCGGTGCCTCTGCCAAATCCTCCAGCGTAGGATATACTGCATACAAATCCTGTACAACCACATTTACCCTGGCATCTGTACACTGAGCTGCAAGTCGCACACTCACCAACAGCTTCCAGGCCTCATCATATTCCAAAGTACAGGTGGTTTCTGGGTATTCTTTTTTTAATCTCTCAATAACCTCTACGGCTAAATCTTTTTTTCTCATTTATATAATTTCACCTAAATACTATGCTTCAGATATTTGTATAAATACAAAACAAAGTTCACCGGACAGACTATACAAACTTCTTGATGGCTCCCTTGAAATCTTCCAGGGCCTGCGTATCCCCATCCTCTATAGCATGGGAAATACAATGTTCCACATGCTCATTTATTATCTCTTTACCTAAACTGTTAATTGCTGAACGAACTGCTGCCAATTGCATCAACACATCTGAGCAGTCCTCATCATTTTCAATCATGAGCTTAACATGCTGCAAATGTCCAATAGCCTTGGAAATTCTAGCCAGCTCCTTCTTCTTCACCTCAGGTGAATGATAATGACCGTGATGTGAATGTTCTTTCACCATGTGTGTATGTGTCACGCCATCATGTGTATGTGTAATCTCTTTATACTCCTCGTTATGTGATGTCATTTTCTATCTCTCCTCTAGTATCATCATTCTAACAAATCCAGGAGTATTATACTCCCGCTTGCCAGCCCCTAATCCAGTCTTGTGTATTATAAATTTCTCAGGCAGTGAGCCCTTGGTTCCAACTGCTGCAGCAATGGCAGCTCCTGTTGGTGTCACCAGCTCGCCCTCCACATTTATCTTATGAAATATTATACCACGCTTTCGCACAATCTCAGTAACTGCTGGAACCGGAACCGGCAATATACCATGTTGACATCTGACCGTGCCATGTCCTTCCGCCAAAGGACTTACTATGGTATCTACAATATCATATCTATGACATATATCATCATAGCATATAGCAAAGCTTGCGATATCCACAATGGAATCAACTGCTCCCACTTCATGGAAGTGCACTTCATCTCTAGGCACTCCATGTACAGTAGCCTCCGCATCTGCAATTATATCAAGTATGGTCATAGCCACTTTCTTGGCGCCATCTGTCATATTAGAATTCTGGAAAATATTTCCAATCTCTACAGGACCACGGCCGTGATGGTGACCATGATGCTTGTTCTGCTGAGCGCTTTGATGCTCATGAGAAGCTATATCTGAATGCTCATGAGAAGCTATATCCGAGTCCTCATGAGAAGCTATAGCTGAATCCTCATGTCCATCCTCATGAGATAAATGTCCATAGAGGTAATTCATATCATGATCGTGATTATCATTTTCCTCCGGCAATATAACATCAAAATCCGTAGCCTTGAGTCCCGACTTCATTACAGACGAAATCTTCATATCAAATTCTTCGTCTATGTGAAAACTTGCCAGCGTCTCCTGAAGCTTATTAGCATCCGCCCCCAAGTCAAGGAGGGCAGCCACAGCCATATCACCACTGATTCCGCTCTCACATTCTATATATAATTTCTTACTCATATCCATAAACCGTAACTTTCTATATGAAACCTTCCCTCGTGTCAGAAAAATATTTTAAATAATCATCTATCCTTCCACCAGGCGATTAATCTCTGTAGCGACATAAGCAGCACCATATCCGTTATCAATATTTACCACAGATATGCCATTGGCACAGGATGAAAGCATAGCATGCAAAGCAGCCTTGCCTCCTTCACTAACTCCATATCCCACACTGGTTGGCACTGCAATAATTGGCTTATCTACCAATCCACCCAGGACGCTTACCAAAGCACCCTCCATACCAGCCACTGCAATTATACAGTTAGCATCATTGATATCCTCGATATTGCGAAGCACTCTGTGAACACCACACACACCAATGTCATAAAATCGCTTCACATTGCAGCCAAAAAATTCTGCCGTCTGTGCAGCTTCCTCCGCCACAGGAATATCAGCAGTTCCAGCTGTACATACAGAAATATTTCCTTTACGAATCATGTTGGCCTTCTCAATTTTCATAATTCGCGATACCGGATCATATGTCACCTGAGGTATAGCCTCTCTCAGTAGTTCATACTGATGCTGACTAGCTCTTGTCCCCAAGACTTCCCCTTCGGTCTCATATATCTTCTTATAAATCTCTATCAGGTAATCATCAGGTTTACCCTGACAGAAAACCACCTCTGCGTAGCCGGTTCTAACCTTACGATGCATATCCAAATGAGCGAAGCCCAAATCCTCATAAGGTTGTCTCTTCAGACTTCTCTCCGCCTCATCTATACTTATATCCCCATTTTGAAGTTGCTCCAAAATCTCTCTAGTATCCATAGCTTCACTCCTAAAATGTACTACCCCTAAATCTATTCTCCAGATTTACAATCTAATATTTGATACAAATTTTTCCTGAAAATTCTCATTATCAGGAAGCACCACATTGATCATATCTCCAGTGAAATGCTTCAATCTATCATCTACTATATTTGGCATATTATCATATTTTTCAATAGATTTCATGCCATTTATACACTCGGCATACTCTGTTTTCTCATGATTTATTCCAATTAAATCTCTGGCAATTCTAGCTGCTCCCTCCAGTGAGGTATTGCCAACCGCCTTAATATTTTCCACATCTGGTAATAGTCCTATTGCTCTGGATTTAGATACATCTATATTATTGCCAAAACTTCCCGCAATATACACCCTATCCAACTGACCTTCCTCTATGCCTGCATATTCCATAAGCATCTGCCAGCCTGTTGCAATGGCAGCCTTGGCCAGCATAAATTCACGCACATCCTCCTGTGTCAGACGAATCTCCTTCTTGCTTCCTGGTGTGTCAAATGTATATCCCGAATCTCTATACTCATCTGTAAATATACCATTTTCATCCAACAATCCATTCTGGCGCAAACCATATATGGCATCTATCAATCCACTACCGCAGATTCCCTCAGCTGGAATTCCTGATATGGTCTTCACCACGCTTCGATCTCGCACCATCATAACGCTGTAGATTGCACCATCTACGCTAGGCATACCACAACTTATATTTACCCCTTCCATGGCAGGGCCTGCCGATGCAGATGTGGAGAAATATTTGCCATTATGATACCAAACCATCTCACCGTTGGTTCCTAAATCTATAAATAAAGTTGTCTCATTCCATTTATCAGCATCCAGATAATATAAGCCTGACAGAATATCACCGCCTATGAAAGCCGATGCTCCCGGTACTATATATATGTCTTGCTTATCTTGGAAATTATAATTCAAAGTCACCGGTTTAAAAGGTGCAACCGACAAACCCTGACAATCCAGCCCCAGAAGCATATGGCTCATTACAGTATTTCCGGAAATCACCATAGGTACATACTCACCAACATTTTCAAATATGAAATCCTGAAGCTGACGAGTTATGTCCTCTCCATGTCTATTATAAGAACTCATTCGACTTATAACATCTGCGCCATAGCCACAGTTAGGATTGATTAATTTCTTTTGAGAGATTACTTCTCCCTGAGAATTTAAATATGCGAAAGCCACTGTGGTTGTGCCCAAATCCACCGCAACTGTAGCAAAATCTTTTTTTGAATCCATTTCTGGCTCAGCTTGTTGATTAGATTTTTCAGCCTTTTGCATGTGCCTATCCGATGATTGCAAATACCCCGGATAAGGAACAAGCTCAATTATCACATCAACAGCATTTTCCGCAGCTGCACCAGAAGCATTTTTCATATCTGCACCAGAAGTATTTTTCATATCTGCATCAGAAGCATTTTTCACATTCGCATCAGATGTAGTAGCATTTTCCGTACCGCACATGCAAGCCAGGCGATAACCCTCAGCTAATTCTGCTTCTGTAAAATAATCCTCCTCTTCCTCAGTTGGAACAGGCGCTCCCTGAAGGAAATGAATCTTACATTTCCCACATATGCCGGCTCTGCCGCACATATAATTTATAGGCACACTATGTCTGTCAAAGAAACCCTGCCAGGTTGTATGATCAAAGGAATCATAAACCAGAGTCTCGGCGCATTTACCCTGTGCACTTTCCAAGATTCGAATCTCCACAGACATATAATCTAATCCTACTCCTTTATCTTCGCTTGCGTCCGTATATATAAGTTGCGAAATAAATCACAGAGGCAATTATCACAATCATAGGGCCTGTGGCCACATTATTAAAATATGACATAATCAAACCTATTACCCCTGAAAATATACTAAACAAAATTGCATATCCATGATATTCTCTCATGTTCATAGATATATTTCTCGCTGAAGCCGCTGGCAAAATCAGCAAAGCATTAATCAGCAAAATACCAATCCATTTAATAGACAGTGTAACTACCAAAGCAATGATTATGGCAAATACATCCTCAATCACTCGCACGGATATATTGGTACTCTTGGCCAAAGTCGGATTAACGCTGATGGCATTCAGTTTGTTGATGGCGATGAACCAGAATACCATTGTGGCCACAAATATCATAAGCAAATATACAATCTCTGTAGATGTAATACTCAATATATCTCCAACTAACAGGGCAGAGTATTTGCTGAAATTACCACCAAAGGACAAGATAGCCAAACCAATTGCTGTAGAGCAGCTGGCAAAAACTGAAATCAAAGTATCTGTTGCCACAAGTCGTTTTCTGTTAATCTGATTTAACAAAAAGGCAAATACTACCGCGAACAAAACCATAGATAGATTAGTATCCGCAATTCCACAGACTACGCCAATGGCAATTCCTGTAAGAGCTGAATGTCCCAAGGCATCTGAGAAATATGCCATCTTGCGATGTACAATCATGGTACCAAGCATTCCAAAAAGTGGTGTGATTACCAGGATTGCAACAAATGCTCTAATCATGAAATCATATTTGAAAATCTCTGAAAAATATCCTGCCATTACTTCTGCTCCTTTCTGCCCTTATATCCTGCCTCAAAAGGAACCTGTTCCTCTAGAGTGACACGCTTATGCACATGACGCTTTGCAGAATCAACATCATACATATGAGTTGCATTAGAAGCTGATGAAATATCAAACTGAGTATTTCCAAATACATTTTTAAACTCCTGTGAATTATATACTTCCTTCACAGTACCCTCAGCCATTACTTCTTTATCTATAAGCACAACCTGATCAGCATACTTCGCTACATAATCCAGGTCATGACTTACTACAACAATGGACATATCATAATTGTTCTTGAGATATTCCATCTTCTCATAGAATAAGTCCATACCGTTTTTATCAATTCCAGATACGGGTTCATCCAGAAGCAATAGATTTGGATTATCCATAACTGCCATAGACAGAAGCACTCGCTGGAGCTCTCCCCCTGAGAGTCTGCCAACCTGCTTATCAATCAAATCACCGGCTTCAAATTCTTCCAAAGCCTCCTTGATTTCTGCATATATCTTTTTGCTCTTCAAGAAAATCGGATGACCATATCTGAAAGAACAAATTAAATCATATACATCCATAGGAGCATTCTCTTCTACATTCAGAGTCTGTGGCACATAGCCAATCTTGATTTTCTGAATTCTGCCGTCTTCCACATCTTTGAATTCCACTGTTCCTGTGTGAGGAATGTCATCTAAAATAGCCTTGATTAATGTAGATTTACCAGCACCATTTCTACCGATAATAGCAAGCAACTGACCGCAGTGAATATGCAGATTAATATTTTGCAATATAACCTGTTCCCCAAAGCTTACGCCTATATCTTTAATTTTCACGCAATGAAAACCACATGGTTTTGATATCTTACGCATACGCCCTCCATAAACTAATTACCATCAATATCTGTCAAAGCTCTCTCCAATATATCTATGTTCTCATTCATATGATCAATGTAAGAGTCTTCATAATATTCACCTCTTGTAAGTGGGTCAATATATATTGTCTTGGCAGCTGACTCTGCATCTACCACATCACCCATCTTCTTACCATAGGTTGCATCAGCAAGTACAAGCTTCACTTCATTATCACTTATGGCAGTAAGAACATCGGCCTGCTCACCAGCACTGATTTGTCGTTCCTCATCCAAATCCATGACGAATACAACTTCCATTCCAAGAGCATCGGCTACATAATCATATGCTTCATGGAAAATAATAATATCGCCACCGCCATATTGCTCTTTCAACTTAGACATTCTCTCTGCCAACGGCTGTAATCTCTTCTCGTAAGCAGCTGCATTGGCCTTGTATTTATCAGCATTTGCACTGTCATACTCGCTTAAGCCTGCAGCAATATTTTCCACCTGCTTCTCATAGAGAGATACATCCATCCAAGCGTGAGCATTTTCCTCGTCTCCATCTGCCAGGAGCTCAATTCCATCGCAGGCCTGGATAATAACCAAATCAGGATATGTCTTGGCTACTTCTTCGATAAATGATTCTATACCGCCACCGTTTATAATAAGCACATCAGCAGTGGATAGATTCTTCATATCCTCTGTTGTAAGTACATAATCATGGAGGCAGCCAGTCTGAGGCTCGCTTAAACTCTCAAGTTCCACACCATCAATACCGTCAATGACATTCATGGTTGCAATATACATTGGATAAAAAGATGTTACAACTTTGATTGTATCCTGAGACTCTGTATTCTGAAACTCTGTCCCCTGATTCTGCACATTCTGTCTGTTAATTCCTTTTTTATAAATAAAAAAGGTACTGCTGAAAGACACCAATGTAATGACTATCAGCAAAATACCCACAAATATTCCTGTATTATTCTTCTTCATTCTCAATCACCTGATCCATAAAATCCCAAATAATATCGCGTCCCTGTTTTGTTTCTGCAGAAAAAGGTACTATGATAGTATCTTTGTCAGCTTCTAGTCCTTCTCGAATCAATTTGATTTGCTTATCCTTCTGACTTCTCTTGATCTTGTCAAGCTTGGTTGCAATCACTATAGGATCATAACCCACATACTTCATCCAATCGAACATCTGCTTATCATTGGCAGATGGCTTATGTCTGATATCTACTAACAGAAATACTGCTCGAAGTTTCTCAGATGTATTCAAGTAATTCTCTATCATGCGGCCCCATGCTTCCCTTTCCTTCTCATAAGCTTTGGCATAACCATAACCTGGTAAATCCACCAGATAGATTTCCTTGTTGATATTGTAGAAATTAATAGTCTGAGTCTTACCCGGCTGAGCTGAAGTTCTGGCCAAAGACTTTCTCATCATCAATGCATTGATAAGAGAGGACTTTCCTACATTGGATTTCCCAGCAAAAGCCACTTCCGGCAATTGATTGTCCGGAAGTGTACTTGTTACTCCACATACAGTTTCTAATTCAACATTTTTGATAACCATTATGCGCTTTTTTCCTTCTTCTTATCCTCGATGGTCAAGACATCATCCTTCTTGTCCTCGAGTCTCAAATTATTATCTACCATTTCCTTCGTCACAACCACCTTCTTGATATTGTTATCAGAAGGAACTGTGTACATGTAATCCATCATAACATTTTCCATGATGGCACGAAGTCCTCTGGCTCCAGTCTTTCTCTCAATTGATTTCTTGGCAATCTCAACAAGAGCCTCCTTGTCAAAGTCAAGTTCTACATCATCAAGATCAAACAACGCCTTGTACTGTTTTACCAGGCTGTTCTTAGGCTCTGTAAGGATACGAACCATTGCGTCCTCATCCAACTCCTCAAGAGATACATTGATAGGCACACGACCTACGAACTCAGGAATAAGTCCATACTTGATGAAATCCTGTGGCAAAGCCTGCTTGAGAAGTTCAGATAATTCATCCTCGTTCTTAGCCTTCACCTCTGCATTGAAACCGATACCCTTGGTATCTAATCTGGAAGAAATGATTTTGTCGATTCCCTCAAAAGCTCCACCGCAGATGAAGAGGATATTCTTGGTATCAATAGGAATAGTCTCCTGGTTAGGATGCTTACGTCCACCCTGTGGTGGTACATTGGCAACTGTTCCCTCGATAATCTTTAGAAGTGCCTGCTGTACACCTTCACCAGATACATCTCTTGTGATTGATACATTCTCAGACTTCTTGGTAATCTTATCAATCTCATCTATATAGATAATTCCACGCTCAGCAGCAGCAACATCATAGTCAGCAGCCTGAATAAGCTTCAAGAGAATATTTTCCACATCCTCACCTACATATCCAGCCTCTGTAAGAGTTGTTGCATCTGCAATTGCAAATGGTACGCCTAAATTTCTAGCCAATGTCTGTGCAAGTAATGTCTTACCACTACCAGTAGGGCCAAGCATCAATACATTGGATTTCTGCAATTCTACATCCAGATCCTTGCCCTTAGTAATTCTCTTGTAGTGATTATATACAGCAACAGATAAAACCTTCTTGGCTTCATCCTGACCGATTACATAATCATCAAGAAACTGCTTCATTTCCATTGGGCTGGTTAGGTTAATATCAGCTGATGAAACCGCATCATCTTCTGTGGCATCAAAATCCATTAACTCTTCTTCAATTATCTCTGAACATATATCAATACATTCATCACAGATAAATGCTCCATTTGGTCCGGCAATAAGTTTGCGAACCTGCTGCTGTGATTTACCACAGAAGGAACATCTGATTTTATCTTCACTATTTCTTCCTGCCATATTAAATCTCACTCTCTTTTAGGTTTAATAAATGCACTTTGAGGGTATCCCATTCGGGGTACCCTCTAAGTTATATAATTATTCTTTTTTTGTAATAATACCATCAACAAGACCATACTCAAGAGCTTCTTCAGCTGAGAGCCAATGATCTCTCTCTGTATCCTGAGCCACCTGTTCAACAGGTTTGCCAGTATTTTCTGCCAAGATTTCGTTTAACTTCTTCTTGGTTTTCAAAATATTTTCAGCAGCTATCTGAATCTCAGTAGCCTGACCCTTGGCACCACCTGATGGCTGATGAATCATAATCTCTGCATTTGGAAGAGCAAATCTCTTGCCCTTAGCTCCACCTGCAAGAAGGAATGCACCCATAGATGCTGCCATTCCAATACAGATTGTAGATACATCACACTTGATATACTGCATTGTATCATAGATAGCCATTCCAGCTGTTACCATACCACCTGGTGAGTTAATATACAGGTGGATGTCCTTATTTGGATCTTCAGACTCAAGGAAAAGCATCTGAGCAACTACAAGACTTGCTGTTGTCTCATTAACTTCTTCCCCGAGGAAGATAATTCTGTCTTTTAATAATCTAGAGTAGATGTCGTATGAACGCTCACCTCTACTGTTTTGCTCGATGACATAAGGTATTGTTGCCATATATTATTCCACTTCTTTCTTTGTTGCCTTCTTAGTTGTTGTCTTCTTAGCTGGCTTCTCATCGTCAGCCTTCTTTGTTGTAGACTTCTTTGTAGTAGTCTTCTTTGCAGGCTTCTCATCATCAGCAGCCTCAGCCTTCTTTGCTGTAGACTTCTTAGCTGTTGTCTTTACATTGTCCATGACGAAGTCAAGTGCCTTCTGTGAAGCAAGATCAGCCTTGATATTCTCTCTATCTGAATCAGATACAGTCTTCTTAAGCTGCTCAACATCCATTCCGTATGCTGTAGCCATCTTCTCGATTTCAGCATCAACATCAGCATCGCTAGCTTCAATCTTCTCAGCCTTTACGATTGCTTCTAATACGAGAGAACCCTGGATTCTCTTAACAGCATCAGGACGAACCTGCTCTTTGAACTTATCCATTGTCATTCCAGTGAACTGCATGTACTGCTCCATTGAAAGACCAGACTGCATTAACTGATTTGACATATCATTAAGCATTGAATTTACCTGATTATCAATCATTGCCTCAGGGATATCCATCTGAGCATCCTCGATAATCCTCTCCATTGCTTCATCTTCCTGGAGACGACGACCTTCTTCAGCCTTACGCTCCTCAAGCTTCTTCTTTAAGTCAGCCTTGTAATCATCTACTGAATCGAAGCCCTTATCCTCAGCGAATGCTTCATCAAGTTTTGGAAGTTCTTTTCTAGTAGCATCCTTGATTGTAACCTTGAATAAAGCGTCCTTACCAGCAAGCTCTGCTGCCTGGTACTCAGCTGGGAATGTAACATTTACATCAACATCATCGCCAACCTTCTTACCTACTAACTGATCTTCGAATCCTGGGATAAATGATCCAGAACCAAGCTCAAGTGGGTAATCCTCGCCAGCGCCGCCTTCGAATTCAACACCATCGATAGAACCAACGAAATCGATAACTGCTGTATCGCCGTTCTTCAATGCTTTCTCAACCTTTACTTTACGAGCTGAAGCTTCTCTTTCTTTGTCAGCCTCTGCCTTTACTTCTGTAGCTGTAACCTTTGTGTCTGCCTTTGTTACAGATACGCCCTTGTACTTACCAAGCTTAACTTCTGGCTTAAGAGCAACTTCTGCTGTGTAAATGAAGTCCTTGCCCTTCTCAAGCTGTACTACATCGATTGTAGGCTGTGATACGATATCAAGTCCACTCTCGTCGTAAGCTTCTGGATATGTCTGCTGTAACAAAATGTTAGCAGCATCCTCGTAGAATACTTCTGCTCCGTACATCTTCTCTACCATTGCTCTAGGTACTTTACCCTTACGGAATCCTGGTAATGAAATACTCTTCTTCTGTCTATTATACGCTGTATCTAATGCCTTATCTAATTCAGCTGCTGGCACTTCAACAGTCAACTTAGCCATATTATTCTCTAATGTTTCAACTTTAACACTCATTATGATTATATTTCCTCCTTATTCTAGTGCAGTCATTATGAGATTATATCACACAGATTTTCAAATATCAAGGCAATTTACCCCGTGAAACCACCACAAATCAAGGGTTTCTAGGCAGATATCACTTTCTGTATACAATCTTCTCAGCCATAACATCTGCAGATGTCTTGTCAGACATATATTCAATTATTGCCAAACCGAAATCAATTGCTGTTCCCATACCTCGGCTTGTAATAATATTGCCATCTATAGCTACTGCATCAGTCAGATAATTACAATCCTGCATCTCCTCCTCAAAACCTGGATAAGATGTAGCATTCTTGCCATTTAAGATTCCCAAATGTCCAAATATACTTGGAGCTGCACAAATAGCAGCCACAAGCTTGCCTTCACCAGCAAACTTCTTCACAGTATCTGTCACCATGCTATTAGCTTCCAAGTTCGGTGTTCCTGGAATTCCTCCCGGTAGAACTATTCCATCATAATCATCCCAGTTTACATCCTCTATTCTGGCATCACATTTAAATGTAATATTGTGGGATCCGCAAACCTCATCCTTGCCTGTAATAGAAATCATATCAATATTTAACTTTGCCCTACGGAGCAAATCCACTACAGTCAAGCCTTCAATTTCTTCACAGCCATCAGCCATACAAATACCAATTTTGCTCATACCATTCCTCCATTTTCCCAACTTGTTAAATAATAATTTATATTTTATACTCAAACCATATGAATGATATCATCTCATATATTCAAATGATAAATAATACCAGAAAATTCAAACAAACCAATTCAAGGAGACATCTATGGAAATAGAACGCAAATATCTCATAAGAGAGATTCCACAAAACTTAAACCAATATCCTTCTAAGGAAATTGAACAAGCCTATCTGTGCGAAGAACCTGTTGTACGAATTCGTAAGTCAGATGATAAATATATTCTCACCTACAAATCCAAAGGAATGATGGTACGCCAGGAGGAAGAAATGCCTCTTACACAATCAGCTTATAATCATCTCTTAAAAAAAGCTGATGGACATATCATCTCCAAAACCAGATACATGATACCTCTAGGTTCTCACACTGTGGAATTAGATGTATTCCATGGATATATGAAACCACTTGTTATGGCAGAAGTTGAATTCGACTCCGAGGAAGCCGCCAACAACTTCACACCTCCTGAATGGTTCGGTGAAGAAGTCACCTACAACAGAGCTTATCACAATGTAAATATGGCATTACACCAGTAATTATCTACGGTGCAATTCATATTTTGCTTTAGTCTTAATACTTCTACGCAAACTCTCAATTCGTACATGGAGAGGTCCATCTTCTATAATTTCATCAATGGATGCAGCCATCTGATTTATCAGATGGTCGTCTAATTCATCAACCATGGATGCGTAAATATCATACTTGCGGTCATAGCTGTCAGCATCCAGAAAATCCAAGAATTTCGGATTAACCAAATCATTTTCCGAAGTGCTATTCTCAGTTTCTATAACACTTGCAGATTCTGCTGCCGATTCACATCTTGCAGCATCCGCCGCTTCCATTGCAGGCTCATCTCTCACAACGCTTACCGATTCAGCCTGAGGATCAGCCAGTTCGCGCTCCACTACAGCGTGACTTCCCACCAGCTCAAATCTGTATTTCTGTTGAACCTCAGGATATTTCACATGATCCACCTCGCTGATAAACATATCATAAGGTCTGATATATGTTCTAAAATCCCCATACAAAGCCTGATATACTACATATGGCTCTCTTGTCTCCGAGTGAGTTGCTACTGCAACTATCTGATACATCTTGTTTTTGAAATGTCGGTATAATTCTCCCGGCATCGGTTTTGTCTGTGGCATTTTCTCACCTCGTAAAATCTCTTAATTAGTACTATATATACATCCGGCCAGGTCCGCATCCATGAAATCTACAACAACAATTCCATAGTTGGCATCCTGCTGCCAGTCATATTCTTTTAAATATCTGTTAATTTCACCCGCATACTTCTTCGGATGACCTGCATATTTTGTTCCGGAAGTGGAAGTGAAATTGACGGAAAATGTATTCTCATTCGCCTGACAATTTTCAAGTACCTCCACAACAGCGTTAATCTTATCCTCTGTTGAATACTTATATCTGTCCTGAACCCACAAATTAGCATCATCATTTATCGCCGATACCACAGCAGGTTCTTCCACTATATCCTTGCCGCCCTGACCTTCCCATGCGAAGTTTAAACCTCTGCGAGACTCGCCAACTCCGATTTTGTCTTCGAATCTTGTAGCCAACACTATCTTGCCTCGAACCTGATTTAATGTAGGAATTTCATTTGCTGTATACCATTTATCTCCATTCTCATCAATCTTTTCATAGAGCAACTGCTGAAGTGTCGAGATATCATTATCGCCATTTTCTGCTTTCACATTGAAGATAACTGTCTCTGTAGGATTCTGCTCAAGAAATGCATAGACATCATCCACCACCTCGTTTAAATACAACTTCTTTGACCATATCCACGGTCCCTTCTTGCATTTTGCAAAATTATGAACCATAACCAAAGCCGGCTCATTATCCTTTTCTGATATAGCTGCTCTGATATCTAAATATCTACAACCGTCTTCAAGCTGGGTAGATATATCCTCATTTTGACACTGAAATATAAATCCCAGTGGTACATGCTGTGTACATGAATCGTGAGTTCCGGGAATAGTGATGTTGCTAAGTGTCTTCTCACCATCTACTCCCGCCATCCAGTTTGAACCCGTAGTAGTTTCCGCTGCATTTACTGGCATTTTATTTGGCACTGTCAAAGCAAGTGCCATGGCGATTATCATAAATAATGCCAGTCTCTTCTTTGTCTCTCTCATATACCCTCCAAACGCAGATTGCAAATCCTGCCGACCGCCCCTGATTTTATTTGCGCCGGTCTTTACAACCCACTGAATTATTATATCATAAGTGTATTTATTATTATCTTATTTTGTGCGAAAATAGATATATTATTTCTAAGAAATACGAGGGAAGATTATGCTAATTAAAAAAGATATATTGTCATTAGAATTTTATAAGAAATCTGCCTTCACCGGCAGTTTGGGAAACATGCGTTACCGCATTGTCAAAGATGTAACCGGAGAAGGTGATGATGCTATTACAAAATTAAAAGTTGCAATCTGGCCTGGACCTTTCGCTTATGATAAAACCGACGCAAGTCAGATGACTTACCAACTCTTCGATTTCTCAGACGAAGGTCTAGAACAAATTACAACTTGGTTAAATGATAATGCATCAAATTACTGATGCATTATCCTAATCTTCTACGGCGCTTAATGGCCATTTTCATTTCATACATTCTGGAATCAGCTTCAGCATATACCTTGCTTGCCATATCCAGGCCCTCTTCATTGCTTCTTGCAATTCCGTATGATGCTTCAATAACAAATGGATATTCCACCGATTTCTTCTTCTCCATGGTCTCCATTGTCTCAAGAGCGCGACTGACATTCTTGAAATTATTCTCATATACAATAACAAGAAATTCATCTCCACCCATTCTATATACTTCTCCAACCCCCTCAAAGGCAGTCTTCAAAATATCAGCAAATTCCTTGAGCAACACGTCTCCCCGCTCATGGCCCTGGGTATCATTTACATGCTTCAAACCATTTAAATCAATATTTATCAATTCATATACAATGTTGCCTCCAGATGCATCCAGCTTAGCAAAGTCCTCTGTGCTCTTAGCTCTGTTATTGATACCGCACAACTGATCTGTATATGCTCTGTATGTCAGCCAGTCCTTTTCCGCCTTGGATACCAACATGTCATAAGCATAGAAGGCATAACTCAAAATCAAGAAGATTATAAATATCAAAGCTCCATATGGAATCACACTATATGAGAGGAACTCATTGTCCTGAGCCAGATATTTCTGAATATTAAATCTGGCAAGATCATATCCAATTGCAATCACAAGCACCGTAACACCTATGATAAGCATACGATCTGAATTGTTCCTCTTCCTTCTGCTTCCAATTCCAACAGCCACAACAACCGCCAATGACAGCGCACCAAACATGTGAAAATATGGCAGGCTCTTTGGAAAATGTACAATGTTGGCATAATGCAAAGCTGTAGAAACTACAGCAAATGTAGACAGTAGAAGCACAACTGAACGCATAATATAATATCGCCAGCCCTTTTCCTCTCGACACATTTCCATAATCAACATCATAAATGGAATAGGTGCCAGATACAGAGTCAGATACTCCAACGTCGTCACTACAGCCATATTCATCTCAAATATCTGTAGTATCTTCATATTGCACATGGCCCACAATCCTATTAAGAAACTAAATGTTCCAATATATATAAGCCTAAGCATTATTCTACTAACTCTAATGGTAGCCGCACTTAAAATCATAAGCACGATTCCCAACACTGTCAGGAACATACATATAGCTGTAGCATAGAACCGTCCATTAGCATAATGCACATGAGAATAACCAGTCTGAACAATCACAGGCTCCAACAGGTTTGTGAAAGCATCATCTTCACCACAGACAAATCTGATGGTAATAACCATATCATTACTACGAGGCGGTAGGTTGACAAAATGATATCCGCTTCCTACCATTCCGCCTTCCTGTATGATTCTGTCGCCATAACTATAAATCAGTTTGCCATCCAAATGCACATCAATGGCTGACAAATATCCCAAAATCATCATGGTCTGACGCTCTCTGCAATATGAAGGCAAGGCATTCTTGATTGTAACTCGATCACCTTTTTTCAGCCCCTTATAAATAGTGGACGGTAAATCATTTACCTCTCTATAAGGCTCACCATTTACAGAAACCAGCCAGTTATATTGCAAATGATGTTCAATCACAGTTTCCTGATTCTGATACAACAAGTAAATCATACCTGCAACAAAAGCCAGACTTATAAATATTCCAATTATAGAATTAAATATCCTCTTAAAATATCCTCTTTTATCCATCAATCCCCGCATACTTTCTAAATCAAATTATTTATCTCCCAAATTTCCGAAGCAATCAGTCCCCTCAACCAACTGCACAGATATAATATATTATAGCATTATTACTTGGTTATTGTAAAAAAATGAAAGCCATATTCCACTTTTTTTGCTATTATATATTTATGGCTAAACAGAAGAAAAAACACTCCACTTTGAGATTCATTGTGGGATTAATTGTATTTTTAACAACAATAAGTATATTGGGAATCTATCTTATAAAAGACAGGTTATTACAGGTGGAATATGCGCCAAGCAGTCTAAGTTTATCCAGTGATTCACTGAACAACCCATACTGCGGCTGGTATCACACATACAACTACACCATCAAGGAAGATAGCACTCTCGACACTTCTCTCATAGAAGCAGCCCAGGTTCTGGACGCCGGCACTCAGTTGTGTCTGTTGGATGTAAATATTAATGCCTATTCCAACATTGACATCACTCCTCACGCTGCATCGGAATTGAAGGCAATTCTATCTGCATGGTCCAACTCAGGCAAGCAGATTATCCTGCGAATCGACTATGGCAACGCAGCCACAGGAACTCTTGCAGAGCCCATGGACATATCCAAGGTATATCTTCACATGGAGCAGTTGGCCCCAATTATTTCTGAGTACGCTCCTCTAATTTATTCAGTGCAGGGAGCATTCATTGGAAACAACGGTCTGTACCAGGGTTCCATGTATAATACTGAGGAAAATATTATCGACCTGACCAAATACATAGGTTCCTTGTTAGAATATGGCACTTATCTATCTGTCACAGATCCTAACATGTATATGAAGGTAAATAATATAAAACGCATGCCTGCTGCCTTAACTTCCGACAATCCATTGCAGAAGCAAAACATCAACAGCATGCCTTTCAGATTGGGAATTTCACAATACAATATCACCTCTGACAACAGCCAGGCCACTCTTAGCAGTCTTGCCGCCATTAGCACCTGGGCTCCAATTGGTGGTGCTGTAGGAAATGATTCCAATCTCTATGATTTAACAACAGCAATTACAACATTACAGGGATATCATGTGTCATATCTCAGCGCTGATGAAAATGCCAGTGTGCTTTCTCAGTGGAAAAATGTATCCTACAGAGGCGATGATGCATTTTCTGGAATCACAGGCTACGACTATGTCACAACCCATCTGGGTTATCGTTATGTAGTTAATTCCACTAACTTATCCTTTGATCCATTAAGAGATGACACAGGCAAGTTAAATGTAGAATTTGAAAACATTGGTTTCGCCAACACTCTACATAATTTCGAGGTAAGTCTTGTGCTGAAAAATGTGGACACAGAAGAGCTGATTAAAATTCCGTTAGATACCAATACTTCATCCTGGTACCCTAACCAGCCTGTATCTGTCACAGCAGATTTGAATCTAAGAGATTATACCAAGGGTAATTTCAATATATATGTAATTATAATTGACCCGACAACAGGTTCCATCATCAAGCTAGGCAACACTATGCCACTTTCAACCAACGGCTATCAAATTGCCACAATGAAATGCGGAATCTCTTGACTTATGGCATCAGAAACTATACAATACTATTTGCGCGCAGGAATGGCGGAATTGGCAGACGCGCTAGCTTCAGGTGCTAGTGGTAGCAATATCGTGTGGGTTCAAGTCCCATTTCCTGCACTAAAAAACTGAGAGAAAATCTTCTCTCAGTTTTATTTTTTATCAAAAATATTTTCTGCTTTGACTATTTATATCAGCCACAATTATTTAGCAGCTGCAATTATTTAACAGCTATATTCAATCTCTGTAAGGGCGCCACAGGATTTCTCCATCATCCCAATATCTAATTGCGAATTCACAGTTCCCATTGTCATCCACATTGATTATTCCAAAGGATTGCATCATATCAAACTGCTTAGGCCATTCTATACTTCCCGGATTCATAACTGTAACACCGTCCACTTCTTCTATCTCAGGAACATGAGTATGACCATAGATAACAGTATCGCAGCCTCTCTCCTTAGCTTCATATACCAATCTCTCATGTCCAGACTTCACTCCATAAAGGTGTCCATGAGTTAGAAGTATCTGTCTATTGCCCAGATTGACAACCAGGTTTTTGGGCAGTGATTCCCTTCCGAAATCACAATTGCCAGCCACTGCATGTATGGGTAAATGTGTACGCTCAGAAAGTTCAATAACACTCCCCTCCCCATCTCCAAGATGAAAGATCATAACAGGCTGAACCTTGTCAATTATCTTATATATTGTTGAAGTAATTCTATGATTATCACTTAATACAAGTACTCTCATTATCTATTCCTAAATCAAATATTTACTCTCAAACTCTTCCTGACTTAATGGCTTATCGAAGAAGAATCCCTGGAGCATATCCACATTCATTTCATCAAGGACTTCCTTCTGCTCCTCCAATTCCACGCCTTCTACAACCACATTTAAATCAAGAGCATCTGCCAACTGAGACACAGAAGTAACAAATGCATCTGCAAAGCTATCCTCACCAATATCACCTACGAAGCATTTATCAATCTTGATAACATCTATTGGCATACTGCGAATATGATTAAGAGAAGAATAACCTGTACCGAAATCATCCAAAGCCACATGAACACCCAAAGCCTTGATTTCTCCAAGCACCTGTTGCATCTTGTCCATATCATTTACAGCCAGGCTCTCAGTTACTTCCAATGTCAGATTAGAAGGTTTAATATTGGTATCCTCCAGAGTCTTTTTAACCACATCCACAATATCTGTCTGAACCAACTGTACCACAGAGAGGTTTACATTTACCTTGTACTCAGGATGACCGAAGTCATTCCAATACTTGCATCTGCTGGCAGCCTCATGAAGCACATGGGCACCAATATCATTTATCAAACCTAAATACTCTGCCAGAGGGATAAATTTATCAGGCATAACCATACCCAAGGTCTTGGAATTCCAGCGAAGCAAAGCTTCCGCTCCACAGCATCTCTCGCCATCATTGGTAATATCCATAAGAGGCTGATAATATACCTCGAATTCCTTACAGCCTTCTTCCACAGCAGAACGCATAGCTCTCTCCAAATCCAGTCTCTCACTGGTATTTGAAGCCTGATTGCTATTATAATATTCCACTCTGTTCTTGCCCTGATTCTTGGCCCAGTGCAAGGCAATATCCGCCCTCTGCATTAGAGTATCTACAGTAACTCCATCCTTTGGCATAATAACTACACCCATACTCATTGTACAGTAGTAGTCCTTGCCGCCTAAGTACCATGGCTTAGAGAATACATTTTTAATACTATCTATAATATTTTCCAGACGGCCGAAGTTTCTGTTTGATACCAAAACTACAAACTCGTCTCCACCAATTCTATAGCAATGACCAGACACGCCCTCAATATGATTTAAAGCTTCTGCCACACTCTTCAGAAGCAAATCTCCATTTTGATGTCCGATGGCATCATTGATATGATCGAAGTCATCCAAATCAATATACAGCAGTGCGCTTTCATCAACAGATCGCACCGTTGCATGAATCATCTTCTCCAAATCTTCCTCGCATCTCAATCTGTTATAGAGACCTGTCAGATAATCCTCCCCTGCACGCTTCTCAATTTCTTTCTGATACTGCTTGGTCTTGGTTAAATCATAAATGGTAGCCAGACACACCTTGCGTCCATCCACCCAATTAATATATGCGAAGCTTATCTCAAGCCATTTCTCGCTCTGCTTAGCATAAAACTCATGGCTGCCTTCCAAATCTCGCTCCGGATGCATCAGGTCATCCATAAGTTCTATTCTATCCTGTTCAGTTATGCGCAAGCCCTCGTAATTCTCGTTGGAATATAACACAGTATGCTTATCCAAATCATATACTGTTACAGCGCAACCGATATGTTCTAGAATCTGCTCCAACGCACTATATGAACTCGCCAGAGAATTCTTGGTCACATGTTTAGTGAGAGTCATCTGTATGACTCTCTTCACATCGTTGGCAAATGTCAACTCATCAACAGTCCATTTTCTGGCAACATCACACATCTGGAACATTATGTACATAGCCAGCTTATCTCCAAGAGTAATTGGCAGATATATACCAGCCGCAAGTGCATTTTCCTTAAAATAATCCCCGAAGTTTTCCGGTATCATGGTATCCCCGGAAATAGTATAAGGTCTGCCTGTCATAAATGGAAAATCCGCCTTGGTTTTTACTCCAAAGTCTCTAATCCATCCATGCTCTTCACTGTCAGTCCACTCACACAGCATATCCACATGCTCATCATCAGCTTCCACCTTGAGCAAAGCACATTCAGACACTTCCAAATACATGCCGGCGCTTTCTAATATCTGCTCAGCAATCTTGGCAAATGAGTCCTCTGCCTCCATCTCCTTGAGAATCTCAGTCATAACCTCGCTCTTCTGAAGTCGGGAAGCATTATGTACTTCCTTGATCTGACTCATTTCCAACTGATCCAGAAGTCTGGTCTTGTCCATATTCTCTCGATATAGTTGAGCAGCAACATTTTCCACCAAACCTACAGTGGCATCCAGCTGTGCCTCATTGATGCATTCCATAAAACCAGGTGCCATATCATCTGCCGTAAGTCTATCCATATCTATAGCATAGATAATCCATACACCTTTCAGTCTGGAATTGCCATCTCGAAGAGCCACACCTCGCACCATGAGATATTTGGCAGCTGTGACATAAGCAATTACATTTTCCCCATCCATATCGGAGAACTGAGCCAAAAAAGAACGCTTGGCATCCAAGTCCATCAAATCATCAATATATCTCTCAGCTTCCACATCTCCGGAGAATTTAGTAATAGTCTGTAATGTGGTATCCACAAGTACACTATATACATGCCCCACCTTGCAAAAAGCATCCTGCAATTTTTGAAGTTCAACTATCTCCTCTTCAACAAACATATCTACCCTCGCCTTTTCAAAATATATATCTGATCGTGTCCCCTCATAGGGATCTGTCTAACCAGTTCTAAGCCTGCATTCAGTCTCACCTGTTTCTTGATCAGGTTCTCTTCCTGAGTCAACAGGAACAACATAGCCCCCGCGGCTGTTATCTCAATGGCTTTCTGAAAGAAATTTCTATAGAATTCCTCCACTTCATTTCTATCCAGATTCTCCATTCTTGGAAATTCTGTTATAATTTCGTCCATCATATAATCTGATGTAAAATCAAAGAAATCCCTATTTATAAAATATATATCAGCCCCTACTGCCGCGGCATTCTGTCTGGCAATATCAATGGCCTGACCATATTTATCAATACCATATACATACTTAGGTTTCTTGCCCATTGTTCTGGCAAGCAACAGAGCTGCAGTTCCGCAGAAAGGATCAATTATCTGCGTACCTTCTGAGGTGTATGGCATAATCAATTCCGCCATCTGAGCCGCTACCACCGGCGACATAGATGTAGGCAGATTCTCATGCATATAATCAAATCTATCTGCTCCCAGTCTTGGCAATCGGCCGTAAACTGCATAGCCGCCATCCTTTTTCTTGTACATCTTGATATATATATCCGGATTGGTCATTACATTCTTGAGCTTGTAACTGCTTTCCTCCTCTATAGCCATTCCTATCATCTTGGCATTCTTGGAAAGCAAGTCATCTGTATTTTCTATTTTAAATGTATATTCATCAGCCTTGCCATAAGCCTCGTGAAGCAATGGTAGAAGTTCCGAATCACATAATGATTCAGCCAACTTATCCAGCTGATTTGATTTACCTGTTTTGAATCGAATTAGAAACCATATTTCTCTGTAGTATGGAAGCTTCGCAATAGTCATAATTCTGTCAGTGGAAGTCTTGACTCCTCGAGACAGGAGAGTGGTCTTCTCACCTAGAGACTCAGCTATAAACTTAGCAATATTTTTGTTAATGTACTCCTCAGCCTCAACTACTATCACATGTTTCTTCTTAATAGGATGTATAGGCTTAGCCTCCCTAGGAGCCTGGCAGTTCTCCAGAAGTTTGGAGATTTCTGCTCTAAGTTCTCTCACATGCTTCACTTCCTCCACTTCCATCTCCATGGAATGGAGCTTGTTCAACTCATCTTTCAGCTCATCTATATATGCACTGCAGTCAAAATGTGACAAAGCCTTGATATAGGACGCCTTTACAAATCTGGTATCATCAGCCTTGTATGTATCCCATATTTTACCAGGGGCATCATCACCAGCGCCAAACAATTCATTGTAATCTCCAAGGAGCAAAGCAGCATTTTTTCTAGTCTTTGGATCTGCATTTTCCAATGATTTCACAATAGCATCTATTAAATCATTTTCCTCTGCACCCCACTGATGCAACATATCAATCCACTCATGGTGATCTGTCACTTCTTTACTTTTTAAATGCGCTCTCAAAGTGCTTAAATTCGCTCTAAGGTTCTCTCCCGATAGTATTTCATTCACTATCTCTCTCATTTATACATCCTCTGATTCTGTAGAATAGTCTAATCTATAATTTCTAGGCGATGTGCCATAGGTTTTCTGAAATAATCTATGAAAATAACTGATATTCTCATATCCAACTGCTGTGGCAATATCCGCAACTGTAAGCTTGGAAGTTCTAAGTAAGTATGCAGCCTGTCGCATTCTCTTATCCTGCAACAACTCGGTGTAATTCTTGCCAGTCAACTGCTTGATGGTCTTACTAAGCCAGTGGAGATCATAATGCAGCTGCTCCGCCAAATCTGTAAAGGAACCATCTCTATAATTCTCCTCCACATATTTGTAGACGGACATAACAAGCTCCTGACCACTATTGTCCTTGCCCACATCCACAAACTCTGTATAATTCATAAGCTGCAGCAGAAGCACTCCCATTGTAGCCTGATTGATACTGCGCTTATTATTTTGCTTATTATGAATGGTCCAGATGAGATTCTCCATCAAATTCTGAATAGGCAACACATCCGCCACCTTGAAATGGAGATAACTTACATCATTATCCTTGCTCTTGAGGCAGTCTATAATAAATTCTCGAATTAGATTATCTTCATCACCCAACATTGTAAGTGCATAGTCGAAGAAGCTTGGCAGGATTATAAGATTTACAGCAATGTCATCTTCTCCCGCCGGCATTATCTCTTGAATAGCATTCTGATTGAGAAATAATAGTTCACCCTTCTCAAGGACAATCTCATTACCATTTATAATATGCTTCGTAGAACCACTGCACATATAAATCAGCTCCACATAATTATGTGTATGCTCTGGAAAATGTACAAATCTGGTGTGAGTACGCACATCAATAACCTTGCCACTGGTTATGAGCTTCTTGTAATCAACCACATTGGTCTTAGGCTCCATATATATACCCTCATCAACAGATTCTGCACCATTCAGATACATCTGTTCTTCAGGAGTTATTTGTCGCAGTTCTTCCAACAGTTTCTGATTCATATTATACTCAACCACCAATAATAGTCTTGATACTTTCCTTCATACTCTTGTCATCCAACTCGTGTCTCTTCTCCTTGTCCTTGGCAACCTTGAGATATCTTCTCATGATACACAAAAGCACAATAGACACTGTAGATATTAAATCATCCATAGGTGTAGTGCTTGTAACCACTATCATATGTCTAGCCACAAGGAATATAAGAGTCTCTAAAATGTTGTCCGAATTTGGGCGACACAACATTTTCAAGAATTCTACTCCAATTACAACTGCAAGTACCTGCTCCAAGAAATCAATAAAGGCTGATGTCTCAGCTCTGTTATTCCAATATTCCCCAACACATGGAACCAATCCGATTATGGAAATAATTATTCCAGCCAATACAAAAACAGCAGCTATTAACTCCAATAAGTAACACAGGTTTGTAACCAGTTTCTTCAATTTCTCGTTCCCGAACATATTCCCTCCAAATTTTACATAATTATTCAAATTGAATTATAGCAAAAAAGGGTGACAGCCTCAATAGAGACCGCGCCCTTGTACATAGTCATATATTATATTTAACAGGATAACATTTTACAGATATCTCTCAGCAGAGACAACGCAATTAGCTCCATCAGATGCTGCAGTTACAACCTGGCGCAACTGCTTGGTTCTACAATCTCCTGCCACAAATATGCCCGGGATGCTGGTAACTCCATCCTCCCCTGCGATAATGTAACCTCTCTCATCCATATCAGGTAATCCTTCAATCTTGTCTGTCTGAGGGAGAGTACCAACTGCAATAAAGACACCCTGTACTTCTAAGGTTCTCTTCTCACCAGTCTTCACATTGGACACTTCAACTGACTCTACGCCATTGGTTCCTACGATTCTATCAACTACAGAATCCAAAACCAACTCGATATTGGCAGTATTTCTCACTTCATCAGCCAAAACCTTGGCGCCTCTGAACTCATCTCTTCTATGAACCAGATATACCTTACTGCATCCTCTAGCCAAATAGATTGCATCCTCCAATGCCACATCACCGCCACCTACAACAACTGCAACCTTGTCCTTGTAGAAAGCACCATCACAGGTAGCACAATAAGATACTCCCATTCCAACCAGCTCGTCCTCTCCTGGAACTCCAAGTCGACGATTGCTTGCTCCCATAGCAAGTATAACTGTCTTGGTCTCAATATCACCCTTCTTGCCATGAAGGATTTTGTATTCACCCTTGTCCTCAATAGAAGTAATTGTATTTCTAGTAAATTCTGCTCCAAGTTTTACAGCATGATCTTTGAACTTCTTGCCCAAATCCATACCTGTTATCTCTGGAAGTCCAGGATAATTATCCACTTCATAAGTGTTTAATATCTGGCCACCGCTGACAGATGTCTTGTCAACTACCAGTGTATCTAGCATTGCTCTCTTAGCATAAATTGCTGCTGCCATTCCAGCAGGACCGCTTCCAACTATAGTTACATCATACATATATATCGCCTCCTAAAAAATTATACAGAAAAATATTGCACACAATTAAGTTGTGTACAATATAATTCATTTTTACCATTTTGTCAACTGTAATTCAAAAATAAAATAATCTTGAAAATTTCCAATATAATTGTCCTTGTTTTGTCCTAATCCCCGTGTCATAATGACAATGTAATCAGAGCAAAGGAGGATAAGGTTATGGATATCGCAAGACTATCAATGAATATGAGTCAAGCTCAGACTTTACAAGATGTGGGCGTAGCGGTACTTGACAAAGCACTTGATACCCAGAAGATGCAAAGTCAAGGAATGGCTGAAATTATTAATTCAGCGCCATCACCTTCGCTGGAGACTCTGGTAAACCCTTCCATCGGTCGAAATATCGACCTAACCATATAAATACCTATAGTCGAGCTTCTCGACACGACAGCTTATAGTTGGACTTATAGCGTAGCAGACCCCCATACTGCTACGCTATTTTTATGTTTCATAAATATTATCTTATCATCCAATTATTACTTTGTAGCAATAACTTCAATTTCAAGCATTACATCCTTTGGAAGACGAGCTACTTCAACGCAACTTCTGCTTGGATATGGCTCTGGAAAATATTTTGCATACACCTCGTTGATTGCTGCAAAATCATTCATTTCCTTGATAAACACTGTTGTCTTCACAACATTTGCCATACTTGTGCCTGCTGCCTCCAAAAGATTTGACATATTTTTGAAAGCCTGATCAGCCTGTGCCACTGAACCCTCAGGAATATTTCCTGTAGCTGGATCAACTGGAATAACTCCAGATGTGTATACCATACCATTTACCTCAATAGCCTGAGAATATGGTCCGATTGCTGCTGGTGCCTTGTCTGTTTTGATTACGTTTTTCATTTTTTCCTCACTTCCTACCCAGACAATAATCCCGTCTGAGCTATTTGATTTATAACATACTTATTCTAGCTAATTTTTGCGAATCTTTCCATCATTAATAGTAATTCTGCGTTCTTTATATAATCTACCCACAGCTCTTTTAAATGCTGCCTTGGACAAACCGGTCTCTCTAAATATAATTTCAGGAGTTGCCTTCTCTGTAAATGGAAGCACACCTGCATAAGAATCTATTATGTCCATCACATGCTCCGCATCAGTATCCATCTGAATGTAAGCCTTGCTTCTAAGAGATACATCCAGCTTACCATCTGCCTTGACACCAGTTACTTCCATAGACAGGATATCTCCCAAATGATAATTAGAAGTATCCTCATGCTTTGGAATCATGGCAGAATACTTATCATCTACTGCCACAAAGGTACCGAAGTCATGTCCAAACTCATATATGCGTCCTTCAACTTCATCCCCAACCTTGTATGGAGATTTGTTCTCAAGGAGTGGATAAATATGCTTGGTGCTGGCACAGAGTCTGTCGCTCTTGTCAATATAGAGTCGAACCAGTATCTCATCTCCCTCGTTTACTCTTCTGGACATTTCCTTATAAGGCAGGAACAAATCCTTCTCTAAACCCCAGTCAAGAAATGCTCCAATCTTGGATATTTCCTTTACCTGCAGTACACCACATTGGCCCATAGTCAACTTAGGAATTGTAGTTGTTGCAATCAATCTATCATCGGAGTCTTTATAAAGAAATACTGATATAGAATCTCCTATGGACACACCTGCAGGCACCTGCTTCTTTGGCAAAAGCACAGTCTTGTCATCTCCTGCATTCTCCACAAGATATACTCCAAAGTCTACTTTCTTAGCTACCTTTAATGTCTGAATCTCACCTAATTTCATCATGTCTATCCGTCCTCGTTCTTTCTATTATAAATATATGTATCATAACCCTTATATTATATAAGGAATTATTTACTAATTGTTAAACTGCACTATTGCATATATATCGCCAGCATCATTTAACATGTCCACCTGAGTACCACCGTCTATCTGACCCACAGCACATTTTACACAGTCCTGATACTGAGCTGATTTCTTGTACTCTACTATGATTTCTCTATAGCCTTTGACGCCTGCCGCCTCCATAGCTCCCTGGACATAATAGCTGTTGTTCATATGGAAGTTAGTATCCAGATACATCTTATCCACCTTGAACTCCAAAGCAATGTTATCTGAACCAGTAGGCTTTAATTTGCGCTTCATATCATTAGTTTCCAAAGCCGGATCTGTAGTATATCTCTCCTTCATAAGATCAGGCAATCTGCTTGGAGTTTGTTTTTCAAGATTCATGAGAACCCACAGGGAATCTGCGTATGCCAATAAATCTCCAGATGCATTTTCCACCTTGAAATTTCTATAGCCTATAAATCCAGAGAATTTATAAGGCCAGGTACTAACATATATTTCCTCACCTATGGATGGCATATCATTAATACAGATATCCCAGTTTGTAAGGAACCATCCCAAGTCCTGTTCTTTTAAATAGGAAATGCCAATATCCAAATCCTCAGCCTGCATAGTACAGCAATCCTGCAAATAATTAATTAAACCAATTGTTGTCAATCTGCCATCTGAATCACATTCACTAAATCTCACTCTACTTTTAAATGTATACATATCTACCTGCTTTCTTCCCCTATGGCATACATTTTAACACGACACAGATTTATATGGAAATAAAAAAAGGAATCTCATCTGAGATTCCTTCAGCTGGCCCACAAGGATTCGAACCTTGAAATGACGGAGTCAGAGTCCGTTGCCTTACCATTTGGCGATGGGCCATCGACGTGTTGTTCAGTCAACAAAAGATATTATATAGAAAGCCACACAAAAAATCAAGCACTTTTTTAAAAAGTTTTTGCAAGCTTTATTTACAGGAGAATTACATTATCTCCATCCAGTCCATATTCTACCAGATCACCTTTTTCAAATGTAGCTGAACCACTGGTCTTATCCGCCACTTCCGCCTCAACAAATCCAATTTGATCTTCTGGGATAACTAAGTTTATCTTCACATTGTCCAAGTATTCCACCTGGCCCATTGGTATATTTCTCTCTCTGAGAATGTATTCAATCTTGCCATAGCCATTGTAGTCCGTTGTAATTTGCACCTGATAACCCTGACATTTCTTCATTAGAATACAATTATCCAACCCCGCAATAGTAGCTCCCTGATAAGCTCGAACCAATCCACCAGTTCCAAGAAGCACGCCGCCGAAATATCTGGTAACTACCACCACCACATTGTACACACCCTTGTTAATGAGCACATCAAGCATTGGACGTCCTGCAGTCTGAGCAGGTTCTCCATCATCGCTGCATCTCATAATTGCATTCTCATTTCCTATAATATAAGCGAAACAATTATGTCTGGCATCCCAGTACTCCTTCTTCTTGCCTTCAATAAACTCCAAAGCCTCCTCCTGAGACTTCACAGATTTCACCGATGCTATAAAGCGAGATTTTTTTTCAGTTATCTCTCCTACGCCGTCTTTATATACTATATACCTGTCTTCCATGGCACCCTCTCAACCTAGTTTGTCCTTTATTATAAGGGAATTTTCTGATATAATAAAGTGAATTTGTGTAAACAAAGGAGAACTATATGAATTACGGCAAAAAGAAGGTTAAACAGGAAAGCGACAAGCTTGCCTCCAAACGAACGAAGCAAGCCAACAGACATGCCATCACCATGCTCAAGGCTGCACTGGTAGTTGTACTTTGTGTAATAGCTATAGGCATTTTGGCCGTTGGATTATATGCTTCAAATCTAATAAAAAGATGTCCTGACATCTCCGAAGTTAACATAACTCCATCCGGATATCTAACTACCATATTGGATAAAGACGGAAATGAAATAGAAACTCTTGCAGCTTCTGGATCAAACCGTTCATATGTTACTTTGGATCAGATTCCAGAAGATGTTCAACATGCTTTTGTTGCAATTGAGGATGAACGTTTCTACGATCACAACGGAATCGATGTCCGAGGAATTATAAGAGCTGTATTTACTGGTATTACCAGCGGAGGAGAATCCCTCCAGGGTGCTTCCACCATCACACAGCAGCTTCTCAAGAACAACTATTTCACAACCTGGACTTCTGAGAACAGTTTGGAAGACAGAATCAACAGAAAGATTCAGGAACAGTATCTGGCTGTACAATTGGAAAAGGTAACTTCCAAGGATGTAATCTTAGAGAACTACTTAAACTCAATTAACCTCGGTCAAAACACCCTGGGAATTGAGGCGGCCAGCGAGAGATACTTCAACAAATCTGCTTCAGAGCTTACTCTGTCAGAGGCAGCAACCATTGCAGGTATCACTCAGAATCCTACCAAATACAATCCAATTAGCAACCCAGACAAAAATGCTGACAGACGCAAACGTGTCTTGAAGAAAATGCTGGATTTGGATTTCATCACCGAAAGCCAATACGAAGAAGCTCTATCTGATGATGTATATGCTCGTATTCAGGTGGTAAATGATGATGCAGTTGCCAACTCATCCACATCTTATTTCGTGGATGCCCTTACAGATGAAGTATATGACGATTTGTTGGAAGCCGGATATTCCGAAGGCGAAGCCAACAAGATGTTGTACAGTGGCGGCTTGACCATCAAATCAACTCAGGATTCTGCTATTCAGCAGATTGCTGAGGAAGAGTTAAATAATAGCGACAACTATGACAATCATACTCTCACATCATTCTCATATCGTCTGACAGTGAAGAAGTCAGATGGTTCTACAGAGAACTACAGTGAGACTACAATGATGAATTATTACCTGGCAAGTAACCCTAACTACGATATCAACTTCAAAAGCGAAGATGAATGTCGTGAAGCTATTGAAGCTTACAAAAAGGAAATCATGCAGGAAGGCGACTCTATCGCTGAGGGTGGAGAGACATTACATTTCACCATACAGCCACAGGCTGCAGCTACAATCATGGATCAGACAACAGGTCATGTAGTTGCTCTTGTAGGCGGACGTGGTGACAAGACTGGCAGTCGTACACTAAACAGAGCAGTAGATATTACCCGCCAGCCTGGTTCATGCTTCAAGGTTATTGCTTGTTATACAGCGGCACTGGATGCAGGTGGAATGACATTGGCAACCGTACAGGATGATGCTCCTATGACATATGCCAACGGAACACCTCTTAACAACTATGATAATGTATATAGAGGTTTCCTGAATATCCGTGAGGCAATCCGAATGTCTCGAAATGTTGTAACAGTTAAAAACCTGACAGCCATCGGTACCGGATTAGGTTTTGAATATGCACAGGCCCTTGGAATAAGCACATTGGAAAGTGGGGATAACAATCAGTCCCTCTGCCTGGGTGGTATCACAAATGGTGTTACAAATATGGAGCTAACAGCAGCATATGCTACCATCGCCAACAAGGGAGATTACAACAAGCCTGTATTATATACAGAGGTGCTGGATCATAGTGGAAATGTAATCCTGTCAACAACCGAAAATACTTCTAAAGAAGTATTAAAGGAATCAACCGCCTGGTTACTTACCAATGCTATGGAAGATGTAATTGCATCCGGAACAGGTTCCGGAGCCGGAATTCCTGGAATGTCAGTTGCCGGAAAGACAGGAACTACAACCAAGAACCGCGACACTGTATTCGTTGCCTACACTCCTTACTACACCTGCGGTGTATGGGGTGGATATGATGATAACTCAGAACAAACTTACACAGCATACGCAAAGAACCTGTGGAGAGCTATAATGCTTAGAGTCCATGAGAACTTAGAGCCCGCAAGCTTCCCAGGATGTGCTGATATTGTAAAAGTTGCTGTATGTAGGGAATCAGGTAAATTACCAGTAGAGGGCGTATGTGATTGCGATCCAAGAGGCTCTACAATCTACGAAGAATACTTTGCTAAGGGCACAGAGCCTACTGAGCAGTGTGATCATCACGTGAGAGTAAACATATGTAATGAGACCGGTCTTATATCAACAGAATATTGTCCATCTGTCACCTCATCAGTATTTCTGGTAGGGGGCTCAACCGAAACAGAAGAAGGACCATTTATGTTGACAGAGGATTTCTTAAATCAAAGATGTACCACTCATACAACAATGCCTACTGCTCCAACTACTCAACCATCTGGTTCTATATCAATAATTGATAAAGTGCCAACTAATACAACTCCAGAAAATACAGGAGATGGTGCCACAACTACAGATCCTGCAACTCAGTCACCTGCTGAGTAATGGAGATAATATCATTTCTATGAGACACAAAAAACCATCCAGATAAATCATCTGGATGGTTTTCTTTTACTCTTAAGTTCTTCAAAACTCAAATCAGCTATATTGAAATTATATCAATGTATAATTACACTTCAAAAATCAAATCGCCATATGAAGGCATTGGCCAGTATTCTTTGTCTACAATCATCTCAAGCTTATCAATAGGAGCTCTAACTGCATCCATAGCTACAGTTACATTTTCGTAACAGTAGAATGCCTTTTCCTTGCTATCCTCAATTGTAGTAGCATGAGCTGTAACCTCCTGCAACTTAAGCAACGCCTGCTTAGCTTCCTTCAAAAGATTTGAAACTTCAATAAGCATATCCTGCTGTGTGCTTACATCTGCCACATCACAGGCACTTCTGATTGTATTAATAGAATTACCAAGCTCTGTAGCATATGCAATGATTGAAGGAATCATCTGCTTTACAGTCAAATCAATCATTGTACGAGCCTCAATATTGATTTCCTTGGCATACTGTACATACTCAATCTCTGCTCTAGACTGAAGCTCATCTCTGGTAAATACTCCAAACTCCTCAAAGAGCTTGATAGACTTATCAGTTGTAAGAGCACTGATAGACTCAACCATAGATTTAATATTTGGCAAGCCTCTTCTCTCAGCTTCCTCTACCCATTCCTGAGAATATCCATTTCCATTGAAGATGATACGCTCATGTTCCTTCAATGTCTTGGCTACATATTCATTTACAGCAGCCTCGAAATCCTCAGCTCCTTCCAATGTGTCACAAGCCTTCTTAAATGCTTCTGCCACAATTGTATTAAGAACTACATTTGGCTCACCAACTGAATCCTGTGAACCAACCATTCTGAACTCGAACTTATTTCCTGTAAAGGCAAATGGTGATGTTCTATTTCTATCTGTAGCATCCTTGGTGAAATCTGGCAATGTAGCAACGCCAGTCTTCATCTTGGTGCTCTTGATTGAGCTTGTAGCCTCACCATCCTTGATAAGCTGATCAACCACATCCTGAAGCTGAGCCCCAAGGAATACAGAAATGATTGCTGGTGGTGCTTCGTCAGCTCCAAGTCTGTGATCATTTCCAATATCTGCTGCAGATTCTCTAAGCAAATCAGCATGCTCATCTACAGCTTCAAGTATACATGCAATAACAAGCTGGAACTGTAGGTTCTCGTGCAATGTCTTGCCTGGATCCAACAAATTATGTCCTGTATCAGTAACCAATGACCAGTTGTCATGCTTACCAGAACCATTTACCCCGTTGAAAGGCTTCTCATGAAGGAGGCACTGCAAATTATGTCTTACTGCAACCTTCTTCAAAGTCTCCATAATCAACTGGTTGTGATCTACAGCCACATTACACTCAGCGTAAATAGGAGCCAGTTCGTGCTGTGCCGGTGCAACCTCGTTGTGCTGTGTCTTGGCAGATACACCAAGCTTCCACAATTCAATATTTACATCGCGCATATATGCCTCAATACGCTCAGGGATAGCACCGAAGTAATGGTCATCCATCTCCTGACCCTTTGGAGGCATAGCTCCAAACAATGTACGTCCTGTATAAATCAAGTCCTTACGCTCTAGATATTTATCTCTATCAACCAAGAAATATTCCTGCTCTACACCTACAGAAGGTAATACTCTGGTAGTTGTCTCATCACCAAACAATCTCACCAATCTAACAGATTGCTCCGAGATTGCTTCCATGGAGCGAAGTAATGGAGTTTTCTGATCCAATGCCTCTCCCCTGTATGAGCAAAACGCTGTTGGTATGCAAAGTGTAGCTCCAGCTGCATCCTGTCTGACAAATGCTGGAGATGTACAATCCCATGCTGTATATCCTCTAGCCTCAAATGTAGCTCTAAGTCCTCCTGATGGGAAAGAAGATGCATCAGGCTCACCCTTGATCAATTCCTTTCCTGAGAAGCTCATAAGCACTTTGCCATTGCTCATTGGAGCAGTTATAAACGAATCGTGTTTCTCAGCAGTAACTCCTGTAAGTGGTTGAAACCAGTGACTATAATGTGTAGCACCTTTTTCAATCGCCCACTCCTTCATCTCATGGGCGATAACATCAGCAGTCTCTAAATCCAATTCCTTACCATCACGAATTGTCTCCTTTAACTTCTGATATGTCTTCTTTGGAAGACGCTCCCTCATTACTGAATCGTTAAACACATTCTCGCCAAAAATATCAGCAACGTTGAAATATTTCTGTTCCATTTGTTTTTCCTTTCAAATTTAATTTAATATAATAGAAAATCTGTAACTATTTCCTATTATTTAAATAGCTGAATGGGGCATAGCCCCACTCAGCTTTATATACAAGTAATATAAATTAAGCCTGTCCAACAGAACCGAATAATTCCATCTTCTCTTTAACAGTAGCCTTGATAGCCTCTGTACCAGGAGCAAGAAGCTTTCTAGGGTCGAATCCCTTGCCTTCTAAGTCCTTACCAGCTTCGATATACTTTCTTGTTGCATCAGCAAATGATAACTGACACTCAGTATTAACATTAATCTTTGATACTCCAAGAGAGATTGCCTTCTTGATCATGTCTGCAGGGATTCCTGTACCGCCATGAAGAACTAATGGCATCTCACCTGTAAGCTGCTGAATTGCATCAAGAGTCTCAAATGAAAGACCTTCCCAATTCTCTGGGTACTTACCATGAATGTTACCAATACCAGCTGCAAGCATATCAACGCCAAGATCAGCGATAGCCTTGCACTCGTTAGGATCAGCGCACTCGCCTCTACCGATAACACCATCTTCTTCTCCACCAATAGAACCAACTTCAGCTTCGATAGACATTCCGTTCTTGTGAGCAAGAGCTACAAGTTCCTTAGTCTTCTCGATGTTCTCCTCGATTGGATAGTGTGAACCATCAAACATGATAGAAGAGAATCCAGCCTCAACACACTTGAGACATCCTTCATAGCTACCGTGATCCAAATGAAGAGCTACAGGAACTGTAATATTTAACTCCTCGATCATAGCCTTTACCATACCAGCTACTGTCTTGTAACCTGTCATATACTTTCCAGCACCCTCAGATACACCAAGGATAACAGGTGAGTTTAACTCCTGTGCTGTTGAAAGAATAGCCTTTGTCCACTCTAAATTATTGATATTGAACTGACCTACTGCATAATGTCCAGCCTTAGCCTTGTCCAACATTTCTTTTGCAGAAACTAACATATTTATATCCTCCATTTCTTCAATAAAACACTCTGAAAACATTATATTCTAAATACTGCATCCATTCAACTAAAAAATTCCATACAAAATAGGCTATTTTTACCTGTTTTGTATGGAAACTTTACTATTAAAATACTACTCTTCATTCTCCACAATTATATCCAGGGCCTGCTGACAATCATTAAGTCTTACCACTTGATGATCCCCACCGAACTCTCCATCCAAAGTCCAAGGCACAACCTCATTGCTTGTAAGCTTAATATGATCTGTCTGGAAAGAATATACCATTGTAGAGTCTTTGGACATTCCTGTAAGAAATGCCAATATATCATTTAATTCAATTGGATTCTTTGGCATACGAATCAGTGTAACTTCAAACTTACCATCATTTAAACTGATGCTGCCTGGGATGATTCCTTTGAATCCACCCACAGACATAGAGTTTGTAATCATACCATATATGAACTCGTCATATAATACATTGCCATCATATTCCACCTGCATACGATAAGAAGGAATATCCCAAAGCTGCTTAGCGCCTTCCAAAATATATGCAGTATGACCCAACATATTTTTCAATCCCTGATCTGTAGCATATGACACTTCGGTAAATATACCAAATGCCGCCACATATACGAAATAATCGTCATTAAATTTTCCGATGTCACATGGGAATCTATAACCATTTGCTGCAATATCTGCCGCATGAATCATATCCTTGTCAATTCCAAGGGAGTTACCGAAATCATTGGTACTTCCAGCAGGAATATAACCTACAGGCACCTTGATGCCGGATTTCATAACACCTGTCACCACCTCATCCAAGGTTCCGTCACCACCGCTACATACAATGCGGTCGTAGTTAGCAGCTTCCTCGTAAGCCTTGTTCACTGCATCCCCCTGGCTTTGAGTTGTATAAACCGTTGTCTCATATCCAGCTTTGACAAATATATCTATGATTTCAACCAGATTATTTTTGATCTTACCTTTTCCCGAGTGAGAATTAAAAATAAATAATAATTTCTTGCTCATTTTCCAGCCTTCGTAAGTTTATCTATTATGCAGTAAGGAACTCCTCGATAGCAACAATTGCTGTAGCCTCATCATCACCTTCTGCATCAATTGTTACAACAGAACCTGTAGAGAACACCATACTCATCATTCCCATAATACTCTTGGCATTTACTCTGGCAGAATCCATTTCAAGATAAATCTGGCTGCTGTACTGATTTGCCACGCTCACCAACTGTGCAATAGGTGTTGCCTCCATAGTATCTTTCATTGTAATTGTAACTTCTTTCTTCATTTTGTCCTCCTGTCAAAAAAAGCATCTTGTTTGACTATTTCTTCTATTGAAAAGCTATCTAAGCTTATCTGCTATTTCACTAATTTTCCTCAAACGATGATTCACACCTGATTTACCAATAGGTGGTTCCATCATCTCGCCCAAGTCCTTCAATGAAGCGTCTGGATTTTCCAATCTAATAATTGCAATATCCCTTAAATTCTCCGGAAGTGCAGACAGACCTTTCACTTCATCAATGAGTTTTATATCCTGAATCTGCTTCACTGCAGCATTTACCGTTTTGGTAATATTGGCAGCTTCACAATTCACGCGTCTGTTTACAGTATTTCTCATTTCCTTGAGAATTCTAATATTTTCCAAGTCCATCAATGCTTTGGTGGCTCCCATAAATCCCAGGGCAGATACAATCTGTTCCCCTTCCTTTAGGTAAACCACATAGTGCTTCTGCCTATTTACAATCTTGGCATCCAAATCCAGAGATGTCATTATATACTGAAGCTGCTGTGCCTGCTTATCAGACTTACAGACCACCTCAAAATGATATCCTTTGTTAGGGTCGCTAATGGAGCCTCCCATAAGAAATGCCCCTCGTAAATAAGCTCGCTTGCAACAAGTCTGTTGTATTATTATTCCCTTTACCTGCTCCAATGTATCTGGGGTGTCAGGGAAAAATTCAAGGCCATCGCCCCCTATGATATTAGCTTTATTGGATAAAGTAAAGTATTTTTTTTGCATTTTAGGATAATCACATTGGAATTCTATCACAGAACCCGCATCATTTTGTGTCACCTTACCGCCAAAACTTATAAGGCCACACAGCTCTGCAATCTGGCAATGTCTGCCACCGTCAATGTGATCAACCAGCTCATTTTTTACTTCCTGTGAAAAGGACATATTACTTGCCTCGCAAAGCGTCCTTATCTATATCTCTGTGTTCTATTTTGATGCCAATAGAATCATCCTCAGAGAGTCTCTCGTATATTGCATTGGCCAGAGTAACAGAACGATGTTTGCCGCCTGTACATCCAATTGCAATTACTAATTGATTCTTGCCCTCTTTTATATAATTAGGAATCAAGAATTTAATCATATCTTCCAACTTGTTCAAGAACTCATGGGCCTCATGATTTTTCATGACAAACTGCTGTATCTCTACATCATTTCCAGTCTTTGGGCGAAGCTCATGAACATAGTATGGATTTGGCAGAAATCTCACATCAAATACCAAATCAGCATCTGATGGGATACCATATTTGAAACCAAAAGACATAACTGTGACAAAGAGGTTCTTGAAGTCCTCCTGCTCCACAAATATCTTCTGTAATTCTTCTTTTAATTCTCTAGTGAGCAAGTGAGTGGTATCAATAATATAGTCAGCCTGTTCCTTCAGGAACTTTATCTCAGCTCTCTCCTTCTCAATACCAGCCTGTATACGCTCTGTTCCAGACAATGGATGATTTCTTCTTGTCTCCTTGTATCTCTTAACAAGTACCTCATCCTCCGCATCAAGGAAGAGAATAGAATATTTCTTGCCGTCATCTCTAAGTTCCGGCAAGATATCCTGTAATAATTCAAGAGAATCATTGCGCACATCAAGACCTACAGCAACCTTTTGCTGATCTCCTGTGCCATTATCACTCAAATCAATAAAGCTTTTGAGAAGCTGTACTGGCAAATTATCAACGCAGTAATATCCTATGTCTTCTAACATTTTAAATGCAGTACTCTTACCTGCTCCCGACATACCTGTCAAAATCAATATCTTCATTTGAAATCTCCAATTATACGAACTTCCGGTTCCAAAGTGACATTATATTTCTCCTGCACTTGACGGACTACATCATCCATTAACTGGCACACATCAGCAGCTGTAGCAGAGCCTCTGTTTATAACAAATCCACAATGCTTCTCAGAAACCTGAGCCCCACCAACTGTATATCCAGCCAGGCCTGCATCCATTATAAGCTTGCCGGCGAAATAGCCTTCCGGCCTCTTGAAAGCACTACCTGCACTAGGGAATTCCAGAGGCTGCTTCTCCTGTCTGCGACCTCTGAAATCTGCCATCTTGGCTCTGATTTCAGACTCATCTGCAGGCTCTAATTCAAATACTGCACTGAGGACAATCACGTCCTCTTCCATCATACGACTATGTCTGTAAGACAGATCCAACTCATCAGCCTGCCATACTTCCATGTCACCGTCATAGTTGACGACAGTTACGGATTTCACTACATCCTTCATCTCTCCGCCATAGGCTCCAGCATTCATAATCATAGCGCCGCCTATGGTTCCAGGAATACCTGCAGCAAATTCCATACCACCTAAGCTATGAGCAGCAGCTTCATTTGCCACCTTGGCAAGCATTGCGCCTGCCTCTGCGAAAATCATATTTCCCTCAACTTTGATATCAGACATCTGATTTCCCAGAGAAATTACAACTCCGCGAATACCATCGTCACTTACCAGGACATTACTGCCATTTCCCAAAATAGTAAGAGGAATATCATTTTCAACGCAATAACAAATGACATCTCCCACTTCCTCAATATTTGGTTCCACGTACAAATCAGCAGGGCCGCCTATTCGAAAAGTTGTATGCTTACACATAGGCTCATTTTCCATCATATGTAATTTGGTAAAATGTTTTTTCAAATCTTCAATCCAGCTATCCATGTAACCAATCCTCGTTTTTTATTCTGCCACAAGGAATGCCTTGTATGCTCTGTATGCTTCATACAAGTCAACCTTGCTGATAATCTCCCATGGGGCGTGCATATTTAACACAGCCACACCACTGTCAATTACTTCCATATTCAGGTTGCCCAGAATGTAAGCGATTGTTCCGCCGCCGCCTGCGTCAACCTTACCAAGTTCTGCTGTCTGGAATGCAACTTCTGCATCATCCATAACCTTTCGAACCCATGCTACATACTCTGCGCCTGCATCATTAGATCCAGACTTACCACGAGCTCCAGTATATTTGTTATATACAACACCTCTACCGAAGTAAGCAGCATTCTTCTTCTCAAATACACTTGGATAATTTGGATCGAAAGCAGCACTTACATCAGAAGACAATACCTTGGAATGTGAAAGCACTCTTCTAAGGTATACGCTACTATCATTTCCCTCAAGAGCACAAAGCTCTGCTACCATATCTTCAAAGAATGATGACTGCATTCCTGTAGCTCCAACTGAACCAATCTCCTCCTTGTCAACAAGAAGGCATACGCTTGTATAGTCAACATCAGTCATTGCAGCAATTGCCTCATAAGAAGGATAAGCGCATACTCTGTCGTCATGACCATATCCCATAATCATTGATCTATCGAAACCGTAGTCTCTAGCTTCACCTGCTGGTACTACTTCGATTTCAGCTGAGAGGAAATCTTCCTCTTCAATTCCGTACTTCTCCTGAAGGATGTTCACGATGTTGGCCTTAACCAATTCCTTCACATCTTCTTCCTCATCCTTCTTCACTGGAATGCTTCCAACTAATACATTTAAGTCTTCACCTTCCACAACCTTTGAGCCCTTCTTCTGAAGCTGCTCATCTGATAAATGAATAAGCAAATCGCTAACGCCAAATACTGGATCGCCAGCTTCGTCACCAACATTTACCTTGATAACCTCTCCGTCCTTCTTGGCAATTACACCATGAAGAGCAAGTGGAAGTGTAACCCACTGATACTTCTTCACACCACCATAGTAATGTGTGTCAAGCAAAGCCATATCTGTATCTTCATAAAGTGGATTCTGCTTCAAATCCATACGAGGTGAGTCGATATGAGCACCAAGAATTCTAAGTCCCTCGCAAAGTGGCTTCTTACCGATTACGAAAAGTGCCACTTCCTTGCACTTATTTACTGCATAAAACTTATCTCCAGCTTTGATTGCCTTGCCAGATTTAATAACTTCATTCAAATCTGTAAATCCAGCTTTGATTGCCTGCTGTTCAAAGAAGCTTGCGCACTCGCGCTCTGTCTTGTTCTCCGAAATAAATTTTCTATATCCTTCTGCAAAATCGAAGACAACTTTCTTGTCTTCATACTTGTTCCATGCGTTTTCTCTTTCCATTAACTTATCCTCCAGTTCATTATTTTAGTTATCTATGCCATTTATCTATATTTGTCATCAGCATATTTGTCATCTATATATTAATTCATATTTCCTGAGTCAATATTGTTCTGAACTCTGCGGTAGAGCTCTTCTGCTGCATTGTATCCCATCTTCTTCTGTCTATGGTTAACAGCTGCAGTCTCGCAAATTACAGCCAGGTTTCTACCAGGTCTGATTGGAAGAGAATGACATACTACCTTCTGTCCCAGAATCTCCATATATTCTTCATTGAGACCAAGTCTGTCATAATCAGCTTCCTTGCGCCAATCCTCCAGTTTAATTACAAAGTCAATTTTCTGGCGTTCCTTGACACATTCAACACCGAACAGACTCTTAACATCAATAATTCCAATACCACGGAGCTCAATAAGATGCTTAGTAATCTTTGGAGCCTGTCCCATAAGTGTCTGGCTGCTTGTCTTTCTGATTTCTACAACATCATCTGCTACAAGTCTGTGACCACGCTTAATAAGTTCAAGAGCAGCTTCACTCTTGCCAATACCACTCTCACCAGTTATAAGAAGTCCTTCACCATATACATCAACCAACACTCCATGTATTGTTGTACATGGTGCAAGTTCATTGTTCAATTCAAATATAAGTTCTGACATAAATTCAGAAGTACCTCTGTCTGTTCCAAGAACCGGTACATTGTATCTTCTGGCGCTCTCCATCAATGTGTCTTCCGGACTGAAATCTCTACAGATAATAAGGCAAGGAATGTCATAGCTCAAAAGCTTGTCAAATATAACAGCTCTCTCCTCCTTGGTCTTGCTGCCAAGATATGCATGTTCTACCATACCGATAATCTGAATTCTATTTTCCTCGAAATGCTCATAGAATCCATGAAGCTGTAAAGCAGGTCTATTCACATCTGCCAAATGAACCATATGTTCATCCAAGTCCATCTCTTCGGTAAAATTCACCAGGCCAAGTTTCTTGGCCAAAAATGATAACTTAACACCTTCTGTTTGTTCCATATTTCCCTCCAATTATTTTCTATCTACAAGTGCCCCCGTATCGGGCACTTATCCCCACGCGCAATTTGCACCACATAACATATATTTTATGAGTTATGAGATAAAAGTCAATTTGCCTAAAATACCAAAAAAAGAGAAAAAACAGTCCAGTTATGTATAAAATCCACAATGACCTTATACCTAGACTAAACTGTCTCTTCTGGTTTTCTATGAAAATAATCATACACTGCCTGAGCTGACCCAGCATTCATGGAATCAATAGCTTCTAATTCCTCCAATGAAGCCTTGGCCATCTCTTCTGCGCTGGCATATGTCTTCATCAATGCCTTTCTCCTGGCAGGACCGATACCGTCAATATCATCCAGGAAGCTTCTGGTCTGACCTTTACTTCTGAGACTTCTATGATATTCTATGGCAAATCTATGTGCCTCATCCTGCATTCTGGTAATAAGATGAAATCCTTCGGAATGTTTATCAATAGGTATCTCCTCATTGTGGAAGTATAGACCTCGAGTTCTGTGGTGATCATCTTTCACCATACCGCACACGGGAATATTAAGTCCCAATTCCTGCAATACCTCCTCACAGATATTCACCTGTCCTCGTCCACCATCCATCATAATTACATCAGGAAATCTGGTAAAGCTTCCTGTGGATGCGTCTAACCCCTTGGCATCTAATTGTTCCATCTCCTCCATGCCGTGAGTGAAACGTCTAGTCAACACTTCTCGCATTGAACCATAATCATCCGGACCTGTAACTGTCTTGAGTTTAAATTTGCGATAGTCGCTCTTTAAAGGTCTGCCATGCACAAATACTATCATTGAACCAACCGTCTGATAACCATTGATATTAGATATATCATAAGCTTCCATTCTCTCAATTTGAGGAAGCCCCAACAGCTTACCAATCTCTTTTACAGCGCCAATTGTGCGGCCCTGTTCCTTCTTGATTCTCTCCTTGTCCTGTTCCAATACAAGTCTGGCATTCTTTTCAGCCATCTCCACCAGCTTGTTCTTCTGGCCACGGATAGGTACCTTGATATATACTCTCTGACCACGCTTCTCACCCAACCATTTCTCCAGAGCATCTGCATCCTCCAACTCATATTGGAGAAATATCTCCTTTGGAATAAATGGTGTGCCAGCATAGAACTGCTGTATAAATCGGCTGACAATATCAGCCTCGCCTTCCTCCACTCGCACATTCATGAAGAAATGTTCACGGCCAATAAGCTTACCATTTCTTATGAAAAATACTTGGATAACCGCGTCATCATTTTCCGATGCAAGAGCTATTATATCTCTGTCATCACTCTCGGCTGTGCTGGTTATCTTCTGCTTCTGGAGGCAGGACTTCACACTGTGGAGTAAATCTCTATACTCTGCCGCCTTCTCGAAATCAAGCTCAGAGGAAGCCTTGCCCATCTTGGCTTCCAAATCCTTTACCACCGGCTGATAATGTCCCTCCAGGAAATCAATGGCAGCATTAATATTTGCCATATAATCTTCCTCTGACACCTTGCCAGTACACACTCCAGGGCACAATCCCATGTGATAATTCAGACAAGGTCGTTTCTTGCCGAAGCTCTCTGGAAATTTCTGAGAGCATGTTCGCAGATGATACAGCTTCTGAACCAGCTCAATGGTATCCTTTACCGCTCCTGCGCTGGTAAATGGGCCGAAGTATCTAGACTTATCCTTCTTTAATTGTCTAGCAAATAAAACCCTAGGGAAATGTTCCCCTAGGGTTACTTTGATGTAAGGATAAGTCTTGTCATCTCGAAGCATGGTATTGTATTTCGGTCGATGCTCCTTAATCAGATTGCATTCCAATACAAGAGCTTCCAACTCGGAATCACATACTATGTACTCAAAATATGCAATTTGTTTCACCATTTGAGCTTTCTTGATTCCCTCATCATGACTAGGTTGAAAATATTGATGCAATCTGTTGGTGAGACTCTTGGCCTTGCCTACATAGATTATAGCATCCCTGCTATTATGCATAATATAGACCCCGGGAGATGACGGAACTTTGGCAAGCTCTGCTTGAATGTCAAACTCCATATATTAATCTTCCTGCTCAAACAATTCATCAGGATCCTGATCATCCTCTGTATCATCCTCAATACCTTTGAGGCGGTTGAAGATTTTCATGAATTCCTTACCGGTTATAGTTTCATGTTCATATAAATAATCCGAAATCTGATCCAACACATCTCGGTTTTCCTCAAGCATAGCCTTAGCCTTGGCATAACATTCAGAGACAATAGCATACACTTCCTTGTCAACTTCAGCAGCGGTCTGCTCACCACAAGTCATAGAAGCTCTACCTTCCAGATACTGGCTCTCAACTGTAGCCAATCCCATCATGCCGAATTTCTCTGACATACCAAATCGGGTAACCATATTCCTTGCAATGCTTGTAGCATTTTCAATATCATTTGACGCACCGCTTGTAGGAGAATCAAATACAATATCCTCTGCTGCACGGCCACCCATAAATGTAGTAATCTTGGCCAGAAGTTCATCCTTGGTTTCAAGGAACTTCTCCTCCTCAGGTGTCTGAAGAGTATATCCAAGGGCACCCATTGTACGAGGCACAATTGTAATCTTCTGAACCGGTTCAGTATTCTTCTGCAAAGCAGAAACCAAAGCATGACCAACCTCATGATAAGATACAATATGTCTCTCCTTCTCACTCATAGCCCGGTCTTTCTTCTCTTTACCACCTACAGCCACAAGTTCAAATGCTTCAAATAAATCATCTTGATTTACAAACTGACGATTATGCTTTACAGCAATAATTGCAGCTTCGTTAATAATATTGGCCAAATCAGAGCCAACAAGTCCGGCTGATGCCAATGCCAATGCTTCCAAATCAACAGTTTCATCCATTGATACATCCTTGGCATGAACCTTTAATGTCTCAAGACGGCCCTTTTGATCAGGTCTGTCTACAATAATTCTACGATCAAATCGACCCGGACGAAGCAATGCCTTGTCCAACACCTCTGGTCTGTTAGTAGCTGCCAGAATAAGCAATCCTTTAGAACTATCGAAGCCATCCATCTCAGCCAATAACTGATTCAATGTCTGTTCACGCTCATCATTGCCGCCACCGTATCTGGAATCACGGCTCTTACCAATAGCATCAATCTCATCGATAAAGATAATACATGGGGCAGCCTTCTGTGCTTCCTTAAATAAATCTCTAACTCTCGATGCACCTACACCTACAAACATCTCAACGAAATCTGAACCTGCAAGGGAGAAAAATGGTACTCCTGCCTCGCCTGCAACTGCCTTGGCAAGAAGAGTCTTACCAGTTCCTGGAGGTCCTACAAGAAGAGCTCCCTTTGGCAGCTTAGCACCGATAGCTGTATACTTCTGTGGATTATGAAGGAAATCTACTACTTCCTGCAATGATTCCTTGGCCTCATCCTGCCCTGCAACATCAGCAAATGTTACGCCAGTACTCTTCTCCACATATACCTTGGCATTGGATTTGCCTACGCCCATAGCGCCGCCACCCATTTTGCGCATTATAAATGAGAAGAAAATCCACAATAATACCAATGGAATAATCATTGATAACACATTGTAAATAATCACAGATGTAGAATTAGAAATCTCTCCGTCAATCTTGACTTTGTGCTCCAGCAATACATTGATAAGTCTGGTTCCATCTTCTCTAAGATAAGCAGTATAATATGTAGTCTTCATAGACTGACCAGTATTTTGCTTATAAAGCTCAGCCATTGTACTGGCCTCTTCCTTGCCTTTATAAGTAGTATCCTTAATCAGCTTAATGTTAATCTGGTCGCCGTCAAAAACCACCTTCTCAACCTGATCCTTCTCAACCAGGTCCAGAAATTCAGAGTATGTTATTGCCTGGGATGTATTTGAACCTGCTCCGCTATAGAACAAACTGGTCAAAAACATCGCAATCAATGCCAATACTATAAATACCATAAACGGCTGTCTTCTGTTATTGCCGTTGTTATTATCCTTATTGTCCCCGGAATTATTATTTCCAGGTCCTGAAAATCTATCGTTCATGTGTACCTCCCGTACTCCTTTCGCTCCCACCTATTATATTTTACTGACTTTTCAAAAGCAAGGGCGCCGGAAGGGTTTAATATATTTTTCCGAATATTTTTATAAATATTTTATACACTTGTCTATTTAGACAAGATGGCCTTGTCATTTGTAAACTCTGTGCCTGATACTTCCTCAAATTTATGAAGCAAATCTTCTATTGTAAGATTCTTCTTCTCTTCCCCGGCGATATTTAAAATGACCTTACCCTCGTTCATCATAATAAGTCTGTTGCCATGAGCAATTGCATCACGCATATTATGAGTAACCATCATTGTTGTGAGATTATGTTCTGTGACAATTCTATCTGTAGCTTCAAGTACTGTAGCTGCAGTCTTTGGATCTAAGGCTGCTGTGTGCTCATCAAGAAGCAATACCTTCGGTTTCTGCAATGTTGCCATAAGAAGTGTCAAAGCCTGGCGCTGTCCTCCTGACAGAAGTCCAACCTTGGCAGTCATTCTATCCTCAAGTCCCAGATCTAACTCTTTCAACAATTCGTGATACTGTTCTTTCTCATCCTTGGTAATTCCCCAGCCTAAACCACGCTTCTGTCCGCGTCTTGCAGCCAAAGCCAGATTTTCAATTATCTCCATATCAGCAGCAGTACCATTCATTGGATCCTGAAATACCCTGCCGAGATATTTCGCTCTCTTATACTCGTTGAGACCGGTTACATCCTCTCCGTCAATTACGATGGAACCGCCATCCACTGGCCACACTCCTGCAATAGCATTGAGAAATGTTGATTTACCAGCACCATTTCCACCAATAACAGTGACAAACTCACCCTCATTAAGTTCCAATGTAGCTCCATTCAAAGCCACCTTCTCATTTATTGTTCCTGCGTTAAATGTCTTATGTATATTATTTGCCTGTAACATCATTACTTTGTCCCTCCTCTGCGTGCAGCTTTTCTAAAGGAATTATTTGCCTTGCCCTTGAGATAAGGAACTGCTAGGAATATAGCAACAATTATTGCTGTAAATAATTTCAAATCATTTGTCGGCATGCGCAACCACAATACAATACCAATTACAATGTAGTACACCACGCCACCGAGAACCACGCAAATCATTTTCACTGCAAAATTCATTCTCTTGCCAAAGATCGCATGTCCTAAAACTTCACCAATGATAACAGCTGCAAGTCCGATTACGATTGCGCCTCTACCCATGTTGATATCAGCGAATCCCTGATACTGAGCCACAAGAGCTCCTGCAAGTGCCACAATACCATTGGAAATTCCAAGAGTAAGAACTGTCATGGCATTGATGTTGATTCCCTGGGCCTTGCTCATATTTGGATTACTTCCAGTTGCACGGATTGCACTTCCCTGCTCTGTTCCAAAGTACCAGTAAGCTGCTGCCACAATAGCAAGGGCGAAAATAGATGAAACCAAAATCGCCTGTGGAATGTAGCGAAGAGATACAATCAAGCTATATTTATTACCATTTATAGCTACATTTGCCATACCCTGCATGATATTCAAGTTGATTGAATACAGAGAAATCTGTGTCAAAATACTTGCCAGAATTCCAGGAATTCCAAGCTTGGTATGCAATAAACCTGTAACCACTCCCGCCAATGCTCCACAGCAGGTTGCTGCAATAAGAGCAATTGGAACTGCATAACCATTGGTTATTAACATGGCAGCCACTGCTCCTCCTGTTGCGAAAGAACCGTCAACTGTTAAATCTGCGAAATCTAATATTCTAAATGTGAAGAAAACTCCCAATGCCATAATGCCCCAGATAATGCCCTGGGCCACGTCTCCTGGCAAAGCTGCAAATAATGCCGAAATATCCATAATATTTACCACCTTAAAATAAATCTAACCGGACACGTATAGCGCATCCGGTTGAATGTTTTGTATAAACTTCTGAGAAATATTATTCCTCGCTTGCCTCGATAGCAACATATCCATCTGGAGGTGTGATACCAAGTGTCTTGCAGATGTCTGCATTGTACTTCTTGGTAAATTCATTAGAGTACTGAATATCCATAGTAGATGGATCTGCACCTTCCTTAAGAATCTTCGCTGCCATCTTGCCTGCGTTATATCCCATATCGTAGTAGCTGATTGAAAGTGTAGCTACTCCGCAACCTTCACAGATACCTTCCTCGCCACATACAATTGGAACTTTGGCTGCCAAAGCTACATTGTTGATTGTCTCTGTAGCAGCTGCTGCCTGGTTATCTGTTGGGATGTATAACACATCGCTGTTTGAACAAGCGTTGGTTACAACACTCTGAATGTCATTGGAATCAGAGAATGTAAATTCTGTAACCTCATATCCCATAGACTTCAATGTCTTGGTAATCTCTGTTGACTGGTACTTTGAGTTAGCCTCTGCTGTACAATATACAATTCCCACCTTCTTAGCATCTGGGAAAAGCTCCTTCAGAAGCTCTGCCTGCTTATCAAGTGGAGCCAAATCTGATGCACCAGTTACATTGATGCCAGTCTTGCCATTCCAATCAGAAATATCAAGTGCTGTTGCATAATCTGTAATTGACGTACCTACAATAGGAATTGAAGCTGTAGCCTGTGATGCAGATACAAGTGCAGGTGTAGCATTTCCCATAATAAGGTCTACTCCCTCTGAAACAAATGTGTTGCAGATTGTAGCACAAGTTGCTGAATCTCCAGAAGCATTCTGTACTTCAACAGATACTTCATCCCCCAGCTCATCCTTTAATGCTGCTGTAAATCCCTCTGTTGCAGCATCAAGAGCCGCATGCTGAACCAACTGGCAAACTCCTACTTTGTATTTAGCATTTGGATTAGACTGAGAACCAGACTTACCGCAAGCCGCCAAACTTGTAAGAGACAATGCCATCAACATAGCCATTGCAATTATTTTCTTCTTCATACAATATACTTCCTCCTAGCAAAAATCTTTTTACACTATAGCACTTTAAAGCGGCAAAGTCAATCTATCTAGGGTCACCTTTAACGGTACATTTTTATTTATGGAAATGGCCCCTTAAAATATGGAAACTGCCCCTCTTTATGAAAACAGCCCCTCAAAATACAAAAAAGCGGAAGTCCAGCTTACACTTCCGGCTTAACCAAAAGCATCTCTGAACTTCCGCATATTTTATTTACATATTATATTTACATATATTATTACATTTCTTCTCGAATCAAAGCCTTGATTCCACGACGACGCTTTGTCTCCTCGTCATCCTCTTCCTTATCCGGAGATGAAGCCTCAACCAATGAAGCTGTTATATCATTAATATCCTGATATCCCTCAACAACAGAACCTATATTTCCATGCAAGTCCATAATGCTTGAAGATATTTCTTCCATTGCTGCAGATGTAGATTCTACATTATCATTGATATTATTTACATTATCCAAGGTCTTGTTCATAAGGCTTTCCAGCTCACCTGAATCACGCTTAATTGCATTGGCCTGGCACAAAACCATAGAAGCATTTTCCGCAATAAACTGGAATGAATTATTTACCTCATCTGCATTGTTGGCACATTCCTGTACTGACTGTCTGCTCTTCTCAATTTCTTTCTGAACATCCTGAGTCTGCTTTGCAATACCCTGCAAAATCTCATTGATCTGATCTGTAAATGATGCAGTATCATCTGACAACTGTCGAATCTCAGTAGCAACTACTGCGAAACCTCTACCATGTTCTCCAGCTCTGGCAGCTTCGATGGAAGCATTTAGAGACAGGAGATTTGTCTGAGAAGTAATCTGATTTACCGTCTCCAAAATCTCCGCAATATTATTATTCTGCTCAGCCAGAGATGAAATAGCATTGGCTACCGCTTCCATTCTCTCATTGAGTTCAGACATCTGGCCTGCCAGATTATTTACCAAAAGGCCACCCTGCTGCACCTGATTATTGGTCTCACTAGAAGCTGCTGCCATGTCACTTGAGCTAGATGCCACAGACTGAATCTGGGCAACACCATTTTGTACCATAGACTTAATTGCTTCTATATCCTCAACCTCAGCAAGAGTCTTTCTAGATATATCTTCTGAAGCTGTTGCAATCTGATTTGAAATATCACTTGTAACAGAGATATTTTCATTGATTTTACCGCTGGTTGTATCCAGAATTCCTACGGATTTTGCAATCTCACCAAGAAGCTTCTCGGCACGCTTTCTGGCCTTGTCACTCTCTTTTTGAGTCCTCTTCATATCCTTGAACTGCGCTCTTGTCATACGGCATAGGGAAATATATACCAACATACCACTGACAATATAAACTACACACATAGCCATTGCGTCCGGAGTCCATGTCTCAGCCAGTTTATCAGTATACTTGTAATAGAATATAATCATACAAACTCCACTGATAGCCGACTGTAATACAATTGGTCTAATGTCTTCATAAATTACAATGAAGAAAATTGTAAGGAAAAACATCAGATAATTTGTAGTGCAAGGAAATGCATTCATCAGCAAAATACTAATGACAGACATAAGTCCTACCATCATATATGACATTACTACGGGATTAATTTTCGATGACAGGAAATACAAAATTCCTGTAAAGATAAGTCCTCCAACTCCCATTGGAATGACCTGCGCGATTCCCACGAAGAATGCATTGACAACGCAACGCAAGATAATGCAGATTGCAAGCGTAACCGCAAGCACCTGGTTCTTTTTTCTCAAGATTTCCATGTATGACATGACTATACCCCCTATTCAATCGTCACTCCCCGTTTAGTCGTTCATACTGAATACCTAATATGCCCCTCTATCTACCATATTAAGCCTCATAACAACTACTCAAATTATACATCAAGGACTTGCATTATAAAAGAATTTTCTCCACTGAAATCTAGTGTTTTTTGCGTTTTTTGTGTATTTCTTTTAGAATTGTCTTATCCTTCATGACCAACAGGAGTGCAAAAAAGAATTTATGCGACACATTATGATAAATGATTATCTAAAAAATGAGTTTGGCGAGAAAGTATATCGCCTCTCCATAAATGGTGGCATGACCTGTCCTAATCGTGACGGCAAGCTGGATACCCGCGGATGCATCTTCTGCAGCGCAGGTGGTTCAGGAGACTTCGCCACTCCTGCTACTCTATCCATCACAGAGCAAATTGAGACTGCCAAGGAACGCATAGTTGCCAAAGCGCCAAAATGTCGTAAATTCATTGCATATTTTCAAGCATATACCAACACCTATGGGTCAGTTGATTATCTACGGAAAATATTTACGGAAGCAATAAATCATCCGGACGTTGTAATTCTATCTATCGCCACTAGACCTGACTGTCTGCCAGCTGAGGTTCTAAATCTTTTAGAAGAATTAAATCAGATTAAGCCTGTGTGGGTGGAATTGGGATTGCAAAGCATACATGAACCAAGTGCTAAATGGATGTGAAGAGGATATGATCTGTCTGTATATGAGCAGGCGGTCACAGAATTGTTGGCTCGCAAAATCGGCGTCATAACTCATCTGATTCTAGGACTACCTGGAGAGAGCAATGAAGATATATATAAGAGTGTAAAATATGTAGCCAAGCTGGCGCCTGATAGCGATTCTGCTGTCATGTATGGAATTAAATTGCAATTGCTTCATATACTTCGTGGCACAGATTTAGAAACATATTATAGTGAAAAACCATTTCACATATATAGTCTGGATGAATATGCGGAATTGGTATGCAACTGCATAGAATTGCTTCCAGAAAATGTTATTTTACATCGAATCACCGGAGACGGGCCTAAGTCTCTGCTTATTGAGCCTAAATGGTCAGGAAATAAGAAGGTCGTATTAAATACAATGAATAAAGCCCTCCGTGATAGAAATCTGGTTTAAAACGAAAGCCCTCTATTTCAGAGGGCTGGTTTTATGTTCATTTATGTACTCACTATATCTGTCGCAAGAGATTAACCATTTCGATGGCAGACAGAGCACAGTCATAGCCTTTATTTCCCGCCTTGCTTCCTGCCCTTGCAATAGCCTGCTCAATGTTTTCTGTTGTGACTATTCCAAAAAGCGCTGGAACCTTGCTACCTAACGATACCTGTGCAATCCCTTTACTCACCTCATTACATACATAATCATAATGAGATGTCTGTCCTCTAATTACGGCACCAACGCAGATAACTGCATCATACTTTCCTGACTCAGCAAATTTCTGTGCTGCCAATGGAATCTCAAATGCCCCAGGTACCCATGCAACTGTGATATTATCATCTGACACACCGTGACGCACAAGGCCATCCACCGCTCCGCCGAGAAGCTTATTTACAATAATCTCATTAAATCGTGATGCCACAATGGCAACTGTCATCTTCTCATCTGCTACTACTTTTCCTTCTACTAAATTATAATTTTTCATGATAATCTCTCTATTCTTTTTAGTGCATGTTCAACAAAAACCCTTGTATTTACAAGACTTGCTGAACGGTCAATAAGTTCCATATATAATCAAAATAGTGCTTTCCCGGATATGAAGTAGCTTCTTTGAGCTCATTTCTGACGAT